>NZ_JXSL01000020.1:0-300000 GCF_000829825.1 Paramagnetospirillum magnetotacticum MS-1
AGCCCTTCGCGGTTGAAGTCGTCGAGCACGTTGAGCAGCCTGAAGGCCCTCCCGTCCTCCAGCCGGTCAGCCATGAAATCCATGGACCACACCTGGTTGGGGACATCGGGCACCGTCAGTTCCTCGGGCTTGTCGCGCTTGAGCCGCTTGCGGGGTTTGATGCGCAGGTTCAATTCCAACTCCCGATAGATCCGGTAGACCCGCTTGTGGTTCCAGCCATGGCCCCGGACGTTGCGCAGGTACAAGAAGCACAGCCCGAAGCCCCACGTCCTGCGGGACGTTGTCAGTCCGACCAACAGATCGGCGATCTCCTCGTTCTCGGGGCGGAGCTTGGGACTGTAGCGATAGCACGTCTCGCTCAGCCCGAAGGTCCGGCATGCCAAAGCAATGCTGATGCCCCGTCGCGCCACCGCTGTCTCGGCCATCTCCCGGCGCTGGGATGGCCGGCTCATTTTTTTCCCAGGGCCTCACGCAGCAGCTCGTTTTGCAGGCTGAGCTCGGCGAACATCTTCTTCAGCCGCCGGTTCTCATCCTCAAGGCCCTTCATCTCCGAGATCATGGACGCGTCCATGCCTCCGTACTTGGCCCGCCATTTGTAAAAGGTCGCGCTGCTCATCTGGTGCTCGCGGCACAGGTTCAGCACCGGAATGCCGTCCTCCGCCTGGCGCAGGATCGCCATGATCTGGGCATCCGTAAATCGGCTCTTCTTCATTCGAATCTCCTCGTTCCGTGAACCGAGAAAATTCTACGTTCCGATCCCTCTATTTCCAGGGGGGATTACCCGGCTACAGATGCGGACCGGGTCTCTTCCTAGGCTCCAGGCATCGTTTCGAGCAACGGAGACCCCAGATGGAAAAGATGAATATCTTCATGGACACCCATGACCGCGCCGACGGAACCTTTCCCGCGGGCCTGACGGCGGAGCAATTCGCTGGCTTCTTTGCCGGGTATCAGGAGGCCTGCCTGGCCGAAGGCGTGGTCTTGCTGAAGGTGGATGTGGGGCTGGACGCCGGTCGAGCCTTCTGCCTCACCATGGCCCGCGATGCCGAGGCGGTGCGCCGCGCCCATGACCGGGTCGGCCTGCCCTATGCCAGTATCACCGAGGTTCAGGTGGCCACGCCCGGCAGCGTGTTCTTCAGGGCCGGGGCCGCCTGAGGATCAGGGGGCGGAATCCGCATTGGCCTTGGCCGCGGCCCGCATGAACTCGGCCAGCATGCGGGTTCCGTCCTCGCCCAGGCGGGTGGTCAGGACTTCGGCGACCTTGTCCTGGGTGGCCGCCTTGAAGGCCTGCCTTGCCTCGACGGTGAGGGGCTGAACGGTAAGACGCCGCGAAAGACCGTCGCTGCCCCGTTCCGAATGATCCAACTGCCCGGTCAGATCGCGCCCGGCAGCCACCGCGCGTCGCGCCGCGTCGCGCACGGCTTGCTGTTCGGCGGGCGACAGCTTCTCGAAGGCGGCGCGGTTGTAGATCCACACATAGGGGGAATACAGGTGACTGGTCAGGGTGGCATAGCTCTGAACATGGTGATAGCGCCGACCCAACACCACGGAGGGCGGATTCATCTGTCCATCGATGACGCCCATTTCCAGGGCCTGGAACTCCTCGCGCGAGGAGACCTTGACCGGTTGGGCGCCCAATGCCCTGATCATGGCATCCAAGGCCTCGTAGCCGGGGATGGTGCGAATCTTCAAGCCGACCATGTCGGCGGGCTCGCGGATGGGACGGCGGGAATTGGTCAGCACATGCATGCCCCCGGCATCGGCGAAGCCCAGCACCACCAGACCGGTCCGCGCTTCGATATCGGCGGCCAGCATCCGGCCGAACTCGCCGTCATACAGGGCGTAGGCCGCCTGGGGCCTGTCCAGGGCAAAGGGCATTCCCGTCACCGCCGCCAGCGGATAAAGCGGCGCCAGCCCGCCCACCGTCACCAGGGCCGAGTGAAGCACGCCCTTGGCCACCAGTCCGGCCATGTCGCGGTTTCCGCCCAACTGGCCGTCGGGAAAGATGGCGGCCTTCAGGGTCCCGCCGCTCAACTCGTCCAGACTGCGGCGGAACTGGGAGGCCGCCGCCGCCGCCGGGTCGACGGACGAATCCTGGGGCTGGCCATGGGCCAGATGGATGCTTGTCTGAGCCAATCCCGGCGGGGCGGCGAAAAGTGCCAGGAGGAGGAGGGCGGCAAGGATGCGGTGGAACATGGCCTATTTCTCGGCGAACTGAAGGGCGAATTCGGCGTGGTCGGGATCGGCGGCATTGGCCTTGGCGCGAGCCTGCAGCAAGTGCCCGGCCTTGTCCCCGGAATAGCGGGCGACATAGTCGCCGAAACGCGCCGCCGCCCCCGCCCAGTCGCCGTCCACATAGGCGGAGAAGGCGTCCCGCCAGTTCTCCACCCGTGCCACGTCCTCGGGATTTGCCGCGTGGGGCTCGCCCTCAAGGGCGCCGACCAGTTCGAACAGCAAGATGGGAATGCTGGTGCCCGACGCGACAACCGGCCCAAGGGGACGCAGGACGAAGCGGTCGCGGATGACGTCCTCGACCTCGCCGGTGACCAGCATCTCGGTGCCGAAATGCTTGTTCAGCGATTCCACGCGCGAGGCCAAATTCACCGCCGCGCCCAGGGCGGTGTACTGCATGCGGTCGCGGCAGCCCACATTGCCAGCCACCGCCATTCCCGTATGCAGCCCGTAGCGGGTGGGCATGGGCGGATAATTGTTGGCGATCAGCTCTTCGTTAAGCCCCGCCGTGGCGGCGCGGCAGGCCAGCATGGCGCGGCAGGCATGGACCACGTGGTCGGGGTCGTGCTGAGGCGCGTTCCACAGCGCCATGACCGCGTCGCCGATGAACTTGTCCACGGTGCCGTTATGGGCGGCGATGGCGCCCGACATGCCTTCCAGATAGACCGACAGGTGGTGGAGCACATCCTCGGGCGCCATGGATTCGCTGGTGCGGGTAAAGCCTGCGATGTCGGTGAACAAGATGGTCAGTTCCCGCCGTTCGCCGCCGATTTCCGTGCCGATGCCCGATTCGATGATGCCCCGTAGGATGCTCTTGGGCACATAGGCCCCGAAGCTGCGCAGGGCGGTCTTCATGGTGGCCAATCCCGCCGATAGGCTCTGGACCTCCACCACCGGGCTTCGCACGCTGATGTCGTGGTCCAGTTCCAGATTGCGGATGCGGTCGGTCTCTTCGGTCAGAGCCCGGATGGGCTGGGTCAGCAGGCGTGACGCCCAGACCACGGCAACGCTGGACAGCAGCAGGAAGATGGCGCCGATCACCAGAATCATGCCGCTGGCGCGGCGCAGGGGACCGACGAAATCGGCCTCGGCGGCAATGACGCCGATGGTCCAGTCCTTGCCGAAGCTTTCGGGAAAGCGCGAGAAGGCCGCGAAATATTCATTGCCGTCGGGCCCCAAGGCGGCGCGGAAGCGGTCTCCGGCACCGGCGGCGCGCATCTTGACCGCGCCCGACAGGACCGGGTCGGAAAAATCCTCGGCCTTGGCGATCTCCACATGGCTGCCGTCCTGGATCAGGACGCGCTGGGGATCGGGATGGCCCAGCAGGCGCTGTTCCTCGTCCAGGATGAAGACCTGACCATTCTCGCCGATCTTATGGTCGGCCAGAACCTTGGACAGGGTTTCGATGGACAGATCGGCGCCGAACACCGCGATGACCTGACCGTCATCGGTGGCCAATTGGCGCGACAGGGTCAGTCCCGGGCGTCCGATACTGCTGAAGACGTGAAGGCTGGAGGTGGCGATTTCACTGGTCTTGAGGGCGGCCAGATACCAGGGCCGGTCGCGGGGGTCGTAGGTGGCCTTGTCGGCGCGTTCTAGCCCCACCACCTCGCCCCAATGGGTGATGTAGATCCAACTGTCCACCCGCTCGCCATCCACCGTGTCGATGACGCGCAGGGCGTATTTGGCGCCTTGCGGGGGATTGCGGCCCTTGAGCGTGGTGCCGGAGCCGGGAGGCGGCACGCGGATCACCTCGTAAAAGGCGCCGTCGCGGGCAAAGCCGAAGAACAGGGCGTAGATGTCGGGGAATTTGTCCAAGATCTCGACCAGCGGGCGCAGTCCCTCCACCCGGCGGACGGAATCGCCCTCGGCCTTGGCGAAGGCCACCGACAGATCGGCCACCCTTCCCATGGGCCCCAGCAGCGAAGCCACTCCGGAGACCACGTCTGCCGTGGCGCTGTCCATGGCGTGTTCCGCCAACTGGATGGCCAGCCGGGAGTTCTGGTTATAGAGGATGGTCGTCATCAGCGCCGTCAGCGGCAGCATGACGCTGAGGAACATGACGGTAATGCCGACCCGCAGACGAATGCGGAATCCTTCCGGTTGCAACGCAGTCTCCCCCGATCCTGTTGCCGCGAAGCTAAAGTTATAGTGCCTTTTGCTGCGGTGCATACAGGTGGTTTGTAATCGATTTAGACGATTTCGCCCCGTTCGGCCTTGTCCTGCGCCTCGGTCAGCGCCTTTCCCAGGTCTTCATCCCTGGGCCCCTCCCAGCGGTCGAGGCTGACCAGATCGGCCAGGGGCAGGCGTTTGCGCCAGCCTTTTGTTTCCAGTTCGGGCTGGGCGAAAAAGTGGCTGACCCGTCCCAGGCAGAGATAGGCCACCGGCACCACATGGTCGGGCAGGCCCAGAATCTCTTTCAACGCGGGCTCGGAGATGATGGAGACCCATCCCAGGCCCAGGCCTTCGGCGCGGGCGGCCAGCCACAGATTCTCCACGGCGCAGACGGTGGAGTAGAGATCCATGGTGGGAATATGGGTGCGCCCCAGGACCACGGGTCCCGCCCGGTCGCGGTCGCAGGTGACGCAGATATTGATGGGCGATTCCAGGATGCCTTCCAGCTTCAAGGAGCGATAGGTGGATTGGGCCTCGCCTTCGAACATCCGGGCGGCCTCGTCATTGGCCTTGGCGAAGGCGTTCTTGATGCGCTCCCTGACCTCGGGCGAGCGCACCAGGATGAAGCTCCAAGGCTGCATGAAGCCCACCGAGGGGGCGTGGTGGGCGGCTACCAGAATGCGGGCCAGCACCTCGTCGGGAATGGGATCGGGCAGGAACTGGCCGCGCACGTCACGCCGCGACAGCAGCACCCGGTAAAGGCCCAGACGATCCGCCTCGCTCAGTGAGTCGTCGCCCTGGATGGCGGCGGCCTGATCTGTCATTCTTCGCTCCCTTTTCTCGCCCCAGCCGGGGCGGGGGTCACTTTAGCGCCAGGATCTTGCATGACCAAGGCCAGGATCTTTCATGACCAAGGATTGTGATCTCTGGGTATTCGGTTACGGCTCGCTGATGTGGCGGCCGGGATTCGACGCAGATGAAGTCTGCCGGGCCGTGCTTGACGGCTGGCATCGCGACTTCTGCGTCTATTCCCGCCACTGGCGCGGCACGCCCGAACGGCCCGGCCTGGTCCTGGGCCTGGACGAAGGCGGTTCGTGCCGGGGGTTGGCCTTTCGGGTTTGCGCCCGGCGGGCGGGGGATGTGATCGAATACCTCAACGAACGCGAATTGGTCGGCTATGCCTATGTGGCACGCTTTCTTCCCATCCGATGTGACGATGGTCGCGTGGTCGAGGCCTATACCTTCGTGGCCGATACCGGGCACCACCATTACGCCGGACAACTGCCGCTGGAACGGGCGGCGGCCATCATCATGGATGCCGAAGGCCAGGGCGGGCTGAACCGCGACTATCTGATCAACACCATCCGCCAGCTGGAAAGCGACGGTCTGGCCGAGGCCGAACTGCATGCCCTGCTGGTGGAGGTGGAGCGCCAGACCGGCATCATCGAGGCGGGCGCGGGCATTTGAATTAAGAATGTTGCAACGCAACATTCAAGACTCCGTCATCAGGATGAGCCCCCTTCCATGACATGTTTCCGGCATGGAGATTTTCCAGGCAGGAGTTCGGGTCATGAAGTATCGCTGGGACGAATTCAATCAGCTGCGCGATATCCTCGAGGCCGAGATCAACGGCCATCACTTCGACCGTCAGCAGGCTCGGAACCTGGCCCTGACCGTGGCCTCGCGTCACCCCGGCTGCGCCCAGACCATGCATCGCATCGCCGAGCGCATGGAGGATGGGGCGCGGCACTGAACCGTCTAACGCATGGGCCGTTCAAGGTGCAGGACGAAGCGGGACAGGGCTTCGAACGCCCCATTGCCCCAGCGGGCCTTGGCGCGGGCGGGATCGGCATGGGCCAGGGTGCCGAGATCCTGGTAAAGGGCGCGCATCAGGGTGGCGAAGGCGCTTTCGCTTAATTGCCAATGCTCGTCCCTGGCGCCTGCGCGGGCCGGGGTCAGGTGGGAATTGACCAGATTCAGGAACCAGACCCGGCGCTTTCTGAAATCGGTGAAGGTCTGGGCCACCACCATCAGGACATCGTCGATCAGCCGCCCCGACTCGGAATCGGCGTGGATGGCCTCCCAGTCGTGACCTCCGCCGCTGGCCGGATGGCGCTCGACGATGGCGGCGGAGCGCTGGCGGCATTCTTCGAACAAGGTGGGGCCGATCATCTTGTCCACGGCCATGTGGAAGCCGGGGATCATGCGGCGCGACAGGATTCCCTCGCCGCCATCGTCGCCACTGCGCGGCGGAAAGAGATGGGCGAAGCGGCGGATCAGAATCCGCTCGAAAGGCTGATCGCGCGACGCTTCCCATTGCAGGGAGGCGCGGCTTCTTGTGCAGTCATCCCAGGCCCGCCGGTAATAGGCCTTGAAGCGGGGCTGTTCCGCCTCGACGAAGCGCTGGGCCAGGGCACGGATCTGGGCGGCGGTCAGGCTGCCGCCCGCCTTGGCCGCCTCCACCTCCAGCCGGGTGGCGAAATGGCCGATCATGGTGGTGCCGACGCCCTGGCAGCATCGGGGCTCGGTCTCGGCCTGTGTCTCGTCGTGTGGCGGTCGTCGGGCGGACATGGGGCAAGCATAGCGCGCCCCAACCCGACAGTGAACCGACTCTCGCTCTCGACCGGGCAAGGTGATCAAATGGGCCCCTGTCCCGTGGAGGTGTCCCCATCATGTTCGACCGGCTGAAATCCATGACCCGCGTGGTCAACGTTTTCGAGGCCGAATACTACCGGCCAGCGCCGGAGGACTGGCTGGCGGTGGCGACCGATGTGCAAGGCTCGACAGTGGCGGTCGAGGCGGGAAAGCAAAAAACGGTCAACTTTATCGGAGCCTCGGCCATCGCGGCTCTGCGCAATCTCTGCGCCCCCATGGACCTGCCGTTTCAGTTCGGCGGAGATGGGGCCATGGCCTTGGTTCCCCCCCAATATGCCGAAAGGGCCAGGGTCGAACTGGCCCGCGCCCGCGGCTTCGCCCGGCGGGAATTCGGCATATCACTGCGGGTGGGCGCCGTGCCGGTGGCGGCGGTGGCCAAGGCGGGCGGCACCATTCTGGTGGGGCGCTACGAGCCCTCGCCCGGCAATCCCTTTGGCATGTTCTCAGGCGGAGGCATGGGCTTGCTGGAAGAGGCGGTCAAGGAGCGCGGCGATCCCGATCTGGCGGCGCTGTCGCTGATCCCCGAGGCATTGGACGATGGTGCGTTTCCCGACCTGACCGGGTTGTCCTGCCGTTGGGAACCGCTGGGCACCCAGCGTGGGGCGGTCATCGCCCTGCTGGTGGTCGGCGACAAGGACCATTGCCGTCTCTATCGGGATCTGTGCCGCCTGTCCGACAGCGAAGCTGAGGGGCTCAAGATCGCCTCGCACGAGAATCTCAATCCCGGCTGGCCGGGCGAGTCCACGATGATCGAGGCCCGCCTGGGACGGGGGCGGGGATGGGGCGGGGTCTGGCGGCGCTGGCTGGATGTGGCGGCCCAGACCCTTCTGGTCAAGATTCTGTGCAAGCTGGGCGTTTCCATGGGGGGCTTCGACCCTCGGCGCTACCACGGGGAGGTGATTACCAATACCGCCTTCGTCAAGCATGACGATACCCTGGCGGTGGTCTTCGACTGCCCCTCCGAGCGGGTCGAAGGGCTGCGGGCCTATCTGGACGAGCGCGAGGCAAGGGGTGAATTGCGCTACGGCTTGCAGGTTTCCGACGTGGCTCTGATGGTCTGTCTGGTGGGGAACCTGGCCGAGGGGCGCCATGTTCACTTCATGGATGGCGGCGACGGCGGTTACACCATGGCGGCAAAACGGCTGAAGGCGGCGGCAGCGGTGCGTTGACAGGGCCAAATCGCCTCCCTAGTGTGCCTAGATATTGTTCACAAAGGGCCGAAACGCCAAATGTCAGACATGCTTGCCATCGCCCTTGCCCAGATCAATCCCGTGGTCGGCGACATCGTCGGAAACATGGGCCTCATCCGTGCCGCCCGTGCCGAGGCCAAGGCTCTGGGTGCCGATCTGGTGGTGTTCGGTGAACTGACGCTGTGCGGCTATCCGCCAGAGGATCTGGTGCTGAAGGGTGCTTTCCTCGATGCCTGCGAGGCGGCGGTGAACGAACTGGCGGCCGAGACCGCGGACGGCCCGGCCCTGCTGGTGGGCGCGCCCTGGCGGGTCAAGGACAAGCTGCACAACGCCGCCCTGCTGCTCGATCACGGCCGCATCGCCGCCACGCGGCTGAAGCATCATCTGCCCAATTACGGCGTGTTCGATGAGGTTCGCGTGTTCCAGCCCGGTCCATTGCCGGGGCCTGTGTCGTTTCGCGGCGTGCGCCTGGGCGTGCTGATCTGCGAGGATATGTGGTACGCCGACGTGGCCGAGACACTGGGCGAAAGCGGCGCCGAGATCCTGGTGGTGCCCAACGGTTCGCCCTTCGAGATGGACAAGCCCACCAAGCGTCTCGATCACGCCCGCGCGCGGGTGGAGGAGACCGGCCTGCCGCTGGTTTACGTCAATCAGGTGGGCGGCCAGGATGAACTGGTATTCGACGGCGCCTCCTTCGTGCTGGGCGGCGACGCGAAGATCGCCGCTTCCATCGCGCCCTGGCAAAGCCAGGTGGTTCTCACCACCTGGACGCGCGAATCCGACGGCTGGCGCTGCGAGGGGCCCAAGGCGCCGCCCGCATCCCGGCTGGAGGGTGTCTATCAGGCTCTGGTCACCGGTTTGCGCGACTATGTGGGCAAGAACCGCTTTCCCGGCGTGGTGCTGGGCCTGTCGGGCGGCATCGACAGCGCCATCTGCGCCGCCATCGCCGCCGATGCGTTGGGCCCAGACAAGGTGTGGTGCGTGATGATGCCCTCGCCCTACACCTCGGAGGAAAGCCTGGAGGATGCCGCCCTGTGCGCCCAAATGCTGGGGGTGCGGCTCGACACCGTCAATATCGGCCCGGCCATGGCGGCCTTTGGTTCCATGCTGGCGCCGATCTTCGAGGGCCGGGACTCCGATATCACCGAGGAAAACCTGCAATCGCGCTCGCGCGGGCTGACCCTGATGGGCCTGTCCAACAAATTCGGCCCCATGGTGCTGTCCACCGGCAATAAGAGCGAGATGAGCTGCGGCTATGCCACCCTCTATGGCGACATGTGCGGCGGCTATGCGGTCTTGAAGGATGTCTACAAGACCACGGTCTTCGCCCTGTCCTCCTGGCGCAATGGCCACCGTCCGCCGGGCTGCCTGGGCCCTGTGGGCGCGGTCATGCCCGAGCGTGTCATCACCAAGCCGCCCTCGGCGGAATTGAAGCCCGATCAGAAGGACCAGGACACCCTGCCGCCCTATGACGAGCTGGATGCCATGCTCGAAGCCATGATCGAGGAGGAAAAGAGCGTTTCCGAGATCGTCGCCAAGGGGTTCGAGGAGGCGGTGGTGCGCCGCGTCTGGCGCATGCTGGACCGCGCCGAATACAAGCGCCGTCAGGCCCCGCCCGGCGTCAAGATCTCGTCGCGTTCGTTCGGTAAGGACCGGCGCTATCCCATCACCAATGCGTTCACGGCGCTGATATGACAGGTCATGTTCATGACATGACGCCCTGGCGTCACGCCCACCAGTATTTCAGCGGTAACGAAGAGGCTGCGGAAAAACGGACCCTGATCGTCGTCGCCCTGACCGTGCTGATGATGGTGGCCGAGATCATGGCCGGGACCATGTTCAATTCCATGGCCCTGCTGGCCGATGGCTGGCATATGTCCACCCATGCGGGCGCGCTGGGCATCGCCGCATTTGCCTATGGTTTTGCCCGGCGCCATGCGCAAAACGGCCGTTTCACTTTTGGCACCGGCAAGGTGGGCGTGCTGGGCGGTTTCACCAGCGCCATCATTCTCGGCATGGTGGCGCTGATCATGGTGTGGGAATCGGTGTCGCGCCTGAGAGAGGTCCAGACCATCGGCTTCGACGAAGCCCTGTGGGTGGCGGTGATCGGCCTGGTGGTCAATCTGGTCAGCGCCCTGATCCTGGGCGGTCACGGCCACGATCACGGCCATCATCACGAGCATGAGCATGGGCATGACCACGATCATCACCAGGACCACAATCTGCGCGCCGCCTATATCCATGTGGTGGCCGACGCGGTGACCTCGGTCCTGGCCATCGCCGCCTTGCTGTTTGGCAAATATCTCGGCTGGTGGTGGATGGACCCCATGATGGGGCTGGTGGGGGCGGCGGTGATCGCCAAGTGGTCCTGGGGGCTGATGGCCGAGACCGGGGCCATGCTGCTGGACCACAACGGTGATGCGGAGCTGGAGGAAGAGGTCCGCGCCGCCATCGAGGGCGATGCCGACAACCGGCTGGCCGATCTTCATCTGTGGCGGATCGGAACCGGCCATTGGGCGGCCATCGTCTCGTTGGTCACCGACCTGCCGCGACCGCCGGATCATTACAAGCTTCTGCTGGCCTCGGTGCACGAACTCAGCCATATCACAGTGGAAATTCTGCCCTGCATTGGCGGGGTGACTGAGGCTCACACTTCATCAATGGATTGACATGACCTTTCCCGTCGTTCGCTTTGCACCCAGCCCCACCGGCCTGCTGCATGTGGGCAATGCCCGCGTGGCCTTGCTCAACCGGCTGTTCGCCAAGGCCAATGGCGGCGTCTTCATCCTGCGCCTGGACGACACGGATATCGAGCGCTCACGCCCCGAATTCGCCGAGGCCATTTTGGACGATCTGCGCTGGCTGGGCCTGGACTGGGACCGGTTGGAGCGCCAGTCGGCCCGGCTGGACCGCTATGAGGCCGCCGCCCTTCGCCTCAAGGCTTCGGGGCGGCTTTACCCCTGCTACGAGACGCCGGACGAGTTGGACCTGCGCCGCAAGGTGCAGTTGGGGCGCGGCCTGCCCCCCGTCTACGACCGCGCGGCACTGAAACTTACCGCCGATGACGTGGCCCACTTCGAGGCCGAGGGGCGCAAGCCCCACTGGCGCTTCAAACTGGACCTGGATGATGTGCGCTGGGACGATTGCGTGCGCGGCCCCAGCCATTACCACGGCGCCAATCTGTCCGACCCGGTGCTGATCAGAGGCGACGGCTCCTTCCTCTACACCCTGCCCAGCGTGGTCGACGATATCGAATTCGGCGTGACCCACATCATCCGGGGCGAGGACCATGTCACCAATTCCGCGCCGCAGATCCAGTTGTTCCAGGCCTTGGGCGCCGTGCCGCCCGCTTTCGCCCATCTGCCGCTGCTGACGGGGGCGACGGGCGAGGGGCTGTCCAAGCGCTTGGGGAGCGGGTCGCTTAAGGATCTGCGCGCCACCGGCATTCATCCCATGGCGCTCAATTCCCTGCTGGCCAAGCTGGGCAGTTCCGACGCCATCGACATCCGCCACACTTTGGCCGAACTGGAATCCGAGTTCTCCTGGGACAAGTTCGGGCGCGGCACGCCGAAATTCGATTCGGCCGAGCTGGAGCGCCTGGACGCGAAGCTGATGCATACCGCCTCCTTCGCCGAGGTGAAGGATCGCTTGGGCATTAACGGTGCCGACGAGGAGTTCTGGCTGGCGGTAAGGGGCAACCTCGCCCATCTGGCCGAGGCCGAAGCGTGGTGGGCCATCTGCCGCCAGATTCTGGCCCCGGTGATCGAGGATGCAGACTTCACCAAGGCCGCCGCCGCCTTGCTGCCGCCCGAACCCTGGGACCACGCCACCTGGGGCGCCTGGACCGACGCGGTGAAGCAGGTCACCGGCCGCAAGGGCAAGATGCTGTTCCATCCCTTGCGTCTGGCTTTGACGGGGCGCGAGAATGGACCCGAGTTGAAGACTCTGCTACCTCTCATCGGTCATGATCGGGCGAGGGCGCGGTTGATGGGCGAGACGGCCTAGGGGCAGGTCTCATCGAGACCTGGATAGGCCCAAGGGGCCGCGCGCCTTATGGCGCGGAAGCCAAGCGGACGGAGGTCCGCGCCTGGCGCTTGAGGGCATGGGTTTAAGGAGAGTGTTCTGTGCCGCTGGTTCTTTACAATACCCTGACCCGGACCAAGGATGTGTTCGAGCCGCTGGTTCCCGGCCATGTGGGCATGTATGTCTGCGGCCCCACCGTCTATGACCGCGCCCATATCGGCAATGCGCGGCCGGTGATCGTTTTCGATGTGCTCTATCGCCTCTTGAAGACGCTCTATCCGTCGGTGCGCTATGTGCGCAACGTCACCGACGTGGACGACAAGATCAACGCCAAGGCCAAGGCGACGGGCGAGCCCATCTCGGTCATCACCGAGCGCACCACCGCCCTGTTCCACGAGGATATCGGCGCCCTGAACTGCCTGATGCCCGATGTGGAGCCGCGCGCCACCGCCCATATCGGCCAGATGATCGCCATGATCGAGAGGCTGATCGAAAAGGGCTTCGCCTATGCCGCCGAGGGCCATGTGCTGTTCGCGGTGGGCGCCATGGCCGATTACGGCGCACTGTCGCGGCGGTCCTCCGACGAGATGATCGCTGGCGCCCGCGTCGAGGTGGCGCCCTACAAGAAGGACCCCGGCGACTTCGTGCTGTGGAAGCCGTCCTCGGACGATCTGCCGGGCTGGGATTCGCCTTGGGGGCGCGGGCGTCCCGGTTGGCATATCGAATGCTCGGCCATGAGCCTGCAGCATCTGGGCGAGACTTTTGACATTCACGGCGGCGGTCAGGATCTGGTCTTCCCCCACCATGAAAACGAGATCGCGCAGAGCACCTGCGCCAACGGCAAGCCCTTCGCCCGCTTCTGGCTGCATAACGGCTGGCTGATGGTGGAAGGCGAGAAGATGTCCAAGTCGCTGGGCAACTTCTTCACCGTGCGCGACCTTCTCGGCCAGGCTCCCGGCGAAGCCATCCGGCTGGCCATGCTCGCCACTCACTACCATCAGCCCTTCGACTGGACGTCCGACGGGTTGAAACAGGCCAAGGCGACGCTGGACCGCCTCTATACCGCCTTGCGCGGAGCCGCCGATGTGGATGCCAGCGGCTATGAAGCCGAAGTGCCACTGGAGATGCTGGCGGCGCTGAAGGACGACCTTAACACGCCGCTGGCCATCAGCCATCTGCACGAACTGGCTGGCGCGCTGAACAAGGCCACCGGTCTGGAGGACAAGGCGCGCCGCAAGGGCGCCCTGCTGGCTTCGGGCCATCTGCTCGGCCTGCTGTATCAGGACCCCGAGGCGTGGTTCAAGGGAACCGGCGCGGCGGACGGCCCCGCGGATGCCGAAATCGAGGCGGCCATCATCGCCCGTACCGAGGCCCGCAAGGCCAAGAACTTCGCCGAGGCCGACCGCATCCGCCAGGATCTGGCCGCCAAGGGCGTGGTCCTGGAAGACGGGGCTGGCGGCACCACCTGGAAGCGGGGCTGAACTTCATGGCCAGGGTGCCGCTCAGGGGCAAAAAGCTGGCATATCACGCGCTCACCTTCGTGTTGGTGGTGCTTCTGCTCATGATGCCTGCCCTGTGGAACGGCTATCCGCTGATCTATTTCGACAGCGAGGATTACGTCGAGATGGCGTTTTCCTACCAGCCGATCATCTGGCGGATCATGACCTACGGCATGTTCTGCTCCATCGCCCGCTTCTTCGGGACGCTGTGGGCCATGCCCCTGGTGCATGCCATCCTCACCACCTGGATTTTGCACGAGGCGGTGATGGGCTTCATCGGCCGCTGGCGTCATATGGTGTTCTTAGGGGTCGGGCTGGCGCTGGCCCTGTTCACCGGCCTGCCCTGGGTGTCGTCGCAGGTCCTGGCCGACGTCTTCGCCGGAGTTGCCATTCTGGGCATCGCCACCCTGGCCTTCGGCGAGGGGTTGCAGCCCTGGCGCCGCTTCGCCGTGGTGGTGATCACCGCCATTTCCATCTGCGTCCATATGAGCCATGTGGCGGTGGCCGCCGGTCTGCTGCTGGTTCTGGCGGTGGTGTGGCTGGGCTCGCGCTTCATGCTGCGCATGCCCCGGCCGCGCCTGTTGGCGCCGGTTCTGGCCATCGTGACGGGCATCCTGCTGGTGCCGGTGACCCACTATTTCGTCATGGGCCGTTTCGTCTTTTCCGAATCGGGCCAAGTGCTGCAACTGGCCCTATTGGTTCAGAACGGCATGGCCAAGAAATATCTCGACGAGGTCTGCCCCAAGGGCGCCGATCTGGAGATGTGCGAGCATAAGGACGAACTGCCCCACACCGCCGATGAATTCCTGTGGGGCGATTCCCCCTTCGACGAAATGGGCGGATGGAAGGCCCTGCATGACGAGGCGGGCCAGATCGTCTCGGGGGCCATCCGGCTGTTTCCCGCCGATATGCTGAACGCGGCCGCCGCCAATACCTGGGAGCAGTTGAACTCCATCGAAAGCGGCGAGGATCTGGTGCCCATGACCTGGCACTTCGTGCGCACCCAGCTGCGGCGCTATCCCGACGAGTTCAAGCAGTTCCGCTTCGCCCGCCAGCAGCGGCGCCCAGCCATCGACTTCTTCACCCTCAATTCCTTCCAGATTCCCATCAACTGGGGGGCCGAGCTTCTGACTCCCATTCTGCTGGTGGTGGCCTGGCGGCGCCGTGACCGCACCACCACCGGGTTGGCCATCATCGTGGTGGCGGCCATCATCGGCAATGCCATCGTCTGCGGCGCGCTGTCCAATCCCCATGACCGCTATCAGAACCGGGTGGTCTGGCTGGCCCTGTTCACCGCCATGGTCGGCGCGGTGCGCCTCGACCAGCGCTTTGCCGGGCAGCGCCGGATTTCCATCCGGGCCGAGAACGAGGCCTTGGCGGAAGAGGCGGCCCAGAAGGGCGACAATCCCTAACCCAGTTCCAGCACCATCTCCACCACGTCGGGATCCTCGTCCGACGGGTGCTTGGCGAAGCCCGCCTTGGCGGCCAGGCGGATCATGGCGTCATTCTCGATCATGATCTGGGCGTAGATGGCCCTGGTCTTGCGCGCCCTCTGATAGCGGACGATCTTGTCCATCAGCATGCTGCCCAGCCCGGTGCCCTTCATGTCGGACCGCACCAGAACCGCCAGTTCGGCCCGCTGGTTGTCGGGATCGGTGACGGTGCGCACCACGCCCAGGGTCTCAGGGACACCGTCCTTGGTTGTCCGGGTGGCGATGAAGGCCATTTCGCGCTCGTAATCGATCTGGGTGAGCCGCGCCATCTGGTGATGATGGATCTGGCGCACCTGGCCGAAGAAGCGCAGCCGCAGATCCTGGGGTGTCATGCGGCTCATCATCTCGGAATGGGCGACGGTGTCCTCGGGCCGGATGGGGCGAAGGCTGACGGGCGAACCGTCGTGCAGCTTCGCGGTTTCCTCCAACTCGGCGGGGTAGGGCAGGATGGAGAAGTGGCGGGTGTCGGTGTCCTCCCACGGGGCCACCCGGATACGGGCATCCACCGCCAGGGCGCCCGCCTCATCTGCGAAAAGCGGATTGATGTCGCAGGCGACGATCTCGGGATTGTCGGCCAGCATGCGCGACACCCGGACCAGAACCTCGGCCACCGCATCCTCGTCCACGGCGGGGCGCCGCCCATGGGCCTGGAGCAGGCGCGATACCCTGGTCCGCCCGATCATGCCGCGCGCCAGGGGCAGGTTGACGGGGGGCAGGCCCACGGTGTGGTCGCGGATGACTTCGACGGCGCGCCCGCCCTCGCCAAAGACCAGGACGGGGCCGAAAAGGGCGTCGCAAGCCACGCCGACGATCAACTGGCGGGCATTGGGGCGGAAGGCCATGCGCTGGATGGTGAAGCCGTCGACGCGGATATCGGGGCGGCTTTCCGCCACGCGGCGCAGGATGCCCTCGGCCGCCGAGCGCACGGCGGCCGCGTCTTCCAGGTTCAGCGCCACGCCGCCCACATCCCATTTGCGCGCCACATCGGGCGACGCAATGGTCAAGGCTACGGGATAGCCCACCGCGTCGGCGGCAGCCACGGCGCTGTTCACATCGGAGGCCAGGCGGGTGTCCTGAGTCTTGATGCCATAGGCCGAAAGCAGGGCCTTGGCGTCGGGCTCGGTGAGATTGCCGTCGCCATTGGCAAGGCCGCGCGCCACGATAAGCCGCGCCGTGCCCTTGGCTGCCGCGAAGCCGCCCAGTTGCGAGGGCGGCGTCTCCATCAGCATGTCCTGGTTGCGCTGATAGTTCACCAGATGGCGGAAAGCGCGCACGGCCCGGCCCGGCGTGTCGTAGGTGGGCAATGCCGCCTCGCCAAACAGCTTGCGGGCAGGTGCCGCGGCCTCCTCGCCCACCCATGAGGTCAGGATCGCGCCGCCATGGCGCTTTTGCACGTCAATCACCGCCTGGGCGGCTTCCAGCCCATCGGCCATGGCGTTGGGGGCGTGGATCACCAAGGTGGCGTCCACCTCCTCGGCCTCGATCAGGACGCGGGCCATGTCGGCATAGCGCTTGCCCGTGGCATCGACGCCCAGATCCACCGGATTGGCCGCCTTCCAGCCGCGCGGCATCAGGGCGGACAGCTTGCGCAGCGTCTCATCGGACAAGTCGGCCATCTGCCCGCCGCCAGGGCCGCCCATCTCGGCCAGGGCCATCATGGCGGTGCCGCCGCCATTGGACAGAACAGCGAGACGCTGCCCCTTCATGGGCTTGGCCCGCGCCAGGGTCTCAACGGCTCCGAACAACTCGTCGATATCGTTCACGCGCAGCGCGCCCGCCCGGCGGATGGCGGCGTCGAAGGCATCCTCGGGCCGGGCCAGGGATTCGGCCAGGAACTTGCCCATGGGATGATCGTCGGCCTGGGGCACGGCGCGGACCAGCAAGACGGGCTTGTTGCGGGCGGCGGCGCGGGCGGCGGGGATGAAGTTGCGCCGGGCGCCGATGGATTCGATGTAAAGCAGGATGGCCCGCGTCTGATCGTCATTGGCCAGATAATCCATGACATCGGCGAAGTCGATGTCATGGGCGTCGCCCAGGCTGATGAAGTGAGAGAACCCGATGCCGCGCGGCCGGGCCCAGTCCAGTACGGCGGTGGACAAGGCGCCCGATTGCGACACGAAGGCCACTTTGCCCGGAAGCGCGGGGACGTGGGAGAAGCTTGCGTCCAGGCGGATGCGCGGCACCAGAAGGCCCAGCGCTCCACCGCCCAGGATGCGCAAGCCCCAAGGCCGGGCGGCGGCCAGCATGGCATCCTTGTCCACATCGCCCGCGATGACCACGGCGGCCTTGGTTCCCCTTCGGCCCAGATCGTCCAGCATCTTCGGCACCGTCTCGCCTGGCGTGCACAGCACCGCCAGATCGGGCGTGAGCGGCATGGAGGCCACATCCCTATAGGCCAGTACTCCGGCCACGGCGCGATGGCTGGGATGGACTGGCATGATGGGGCCCTTGAACCCGGCGGCCAGCAGGTTGCGCATCACCACGGACCCCGCCGAGCGGGGCCGGTCCGAAGCGCCGATCACCGCCACCGAGGTGGGCTCGAACAAAAAGGAAAGGTTGTGAATGCTCATGGGATCGAGTTTCTGCCGCACTGCGCAAAAAGCAAGGACGAAGTGGGGCTTTTCACATCTCTTCCCGCTCGGCTCCGCATGGTCTATGGTGCGCCGCTTAAAGGGGTTCGCCGTCGTTTCGAAGGTTGTTTCCAGATGCTGAGAATGGCTGTTGCCGCATTCGCCCTTTCCCTCGTTTGCGCTGTGCCGGTTTTGGCCGCCGACGAAGGGCCCGCGCCCATGCCCCTGGTCCAGCCCGTCCCGCCGCCCAGTCAGGCTCCGGCCGAGGAAACGCCCGGCTTCCAGGCGGTGCGTCCGCTGCCCGGAGCCGAAGCTCCGGCCCCCGTCGCCCCTCCGGCTCCGGTCGTCGCCCCGGCTCCCATGCCGCCGCCCCTCGCCCCCGTCGCCCAGCCAGCGCCTGTCGCGCCTGCGCCCACCATGTCATCGCCCGAGTCCGGCCTGCCCGCCCTGCTGGTTCAAGGCGGCGCGGCGGCCCTGATGATCGCCATCGGCGCCCTGGTGGCCGGGTTGGTGGGCAATGCCACGGCCGGTGCCGCCCGCCGCCGCGAGGAAGCCATCCGCCGCAAATCCGCCGCCGCCACCCTGGTCATCGAACTGGAAGCCCGCATCCAGGCCTTCGAGGCGGTGCCGGTTCCGCCCAATGCCGATGCCGGAGTGTCCTTCGTCTCCGCCCTGGTCGCCCTGGCCGATCTGGATTACGGCTGGAAGGCGGCCCAAGGCGCGCTTTACCTGCTGCCCGAGCGGTTGGCCGGGCATCTGGCGGTGCATTACGCCGCCGTCCATCATGTGGCCAAGTTCATCAAGGGCCAGTCCTTCGCCGCCGGTCTGCGCATGCTCCAGGCCAACCGCATCGGCGGTCATCCCTGCCCCGATGCGGGCATCATGCGCGAAGCCCATGTGGAACTGGCCGCCGCCTTCCGCGGCCTCGACAAAATCGTCATGGGCCTGCGCTCGGTCTCCTGAGCCGGGCCCGCGTCGCTCTGTCGGACATGCCTTGTCATAAATAAGCAAAGCAGTACCGGAATACATAAATCCTGGTCGCCGGGCGGGCGCCGCTTGCGGCGCCGTGGTGTTCGCGCCTGAACATTGTCCGCTAAAAAGTGATGCTTTCCGGATTCATGTTGCGCCACCCTTGTTGTGCGATGCGATATGGGTGTGTTCCTGCCCTGCGATACGAAATAAGGATTTTGTGGTTATTTCAGGGATATTGGCCGGGTCTGGAAGTGTGGTCTGCGGCAATATCTGATACAAAACTTTTGACACAAACGTCATAGCTGTATTATAACGGAGGAAATCAAGGGGCGCCGAAACAGGCCGCACCGCCCAAGCATCCGGGAGGATTTCCTTATGAAGAGCACGCTGGCCGCCGGTCTCACCGCCACCCGCCGTTACGAGGTCGACAAGGGCCGCACCATCGGCTTCATGGGTGACGAGGCGCGGGTCTACAACACCCCGGCGCTGATCTACGACATGGAGGTCACCGCCCGTGATCTGCTGCTGGAGCACTCCGATGCCGGTGAGGACTCGGTGGGCACCCGTGTCGAGGTCGACCATCTGGCGCCGACCCTGCTGGGCCAGTGGGTGGAGATCACCGTCACCGTGGAAGAGGTCAAGGGTCCCGGCGTGACCTTCTCCTTCACGGCCCGTGACTCTCTCGACAATATCGGCAAGGGCGTGCACAAGCGCTTCGTGGTCGGTGTGGACGCCACCAAGGCTCGCCTGCTGGCCAAGGCCGAGAAGGCCAAGGCGGCATCATGAGCGCCGCCCCGGTCGGGGGTGGGGGAAGCAAGGTCGAGAAGGTCCAGACGTACTGCTACCAGTGTGTGGCGGGGCCTGACCTCATGACCGTGAAGGTGGTCGACGGTGTCGCCACCGAGATCGAGCCCAATTTCAAGGCGGCCGACACCCACCCGGCCGAGGGCAAGGTTTGCGTCAAGGCGTTCGGGCTGATTCAGAAGTCCTATACGCCGCACCGCATCCTGACCCCCATGAAGCGGACCAACCCCAAGAAGGGCAAGGACCAGGACCCCGGTTTCGTGCCCATCTCGTGGGACGAGGCCATGAGCACCATCGCGGAGCGGCTGAAGACCATCCGCGCCGAAGGCCTGCTGGACGCCCAGGGCTATCCCAAATTCGCAGCCTCCTTCGGGGGCGCGGGAACGCCCACCCAGTATATGGGCTCGCTCACCGCCTTCCTGTCCGCCTGGGGGCCCATCGATTTCGGCTTCGGCTCGGGCCAGGGCGTCAAGTGTTATCACTCCGAGCATCTCTATGGCGAGTTCTGGCATCGCGGCTATGTGATCACGCCCGATACGCCGCGCGCCAAATACATCATTTCCTGCGGCACCAATACCGAGGCCTCCTCGGGCGTCTGCGGCGTCTATCGCCACGCCGAGGCCCGCGCGCAGGGCGCCATCCGCGTCCAGGTGGAGCCCCATCTGTCGGTGACCGGAGCCTGTTCGGCCGAGTGGCTGCCCGTCCGGCCCAAGACCGATGCCGCCTTCCTGATGACGCTGTTGAACGTGCTGGTCCACGAGGCCCCGCGTGAGCGTCTGGACCTGGACTTCCTCAAGACCACCACGTCCAGCCCCTATCTGGTCGGCCCTGACGGCTGGTATCTGCGTGATCCCGAGACCAACAAGCCGCTGCTGTGGGACGAGAAGACCAACAGCGCCGTGCCTCACGACACGCCCGGCGCGGTTCCCGCCCTGGAGGGCCGCTTCACCGTTTCTCATGCGATCACCCTGGGGGCCGATGAGGACCGCTGGGAACATCGGGATGTGGAGGGCGTCACCGCCTTCACTAAGTTCGTCGACCACGTGAAGGACTACACCCCCGCCTGGGGCGCCAAGGTCTGCGACGTGCCCGAAGGCCGTATCCGCAAGATCGCCAATGACTATCTGGACCATGCCTGCGTCGGCCAGACCATCGAGATCGACGGCCAAGTGATGCCCTACCGCCCGGTGGCGGTGGTGCTGGGCAAGACCGTCAACAACGGCTGGGGCGGCGCCGAATGTTGCTGGGCGCGCACCATGTTGGCCGTGCTGGTCGGCGCGCTGGAAGTGCCCGGCGGCACGGTGGGGACCACCATCCGCATCAACCGCCCGGCCGCCAACCGGCTGGAAAGCTTCGAGGGCACCCTCGACGGCTTCATGCACTACCCCTTCAATCCCACCGACAAGGACAGCTGGAAGGCCAATCCGGTCATCCGTAACGCCTATAAGATGCTGGTGCCGCTGGTGGGCAATTCGTCCTGGAGCCCGGCCCTGGGGCCGACCCAGTTCTCCTATATGTTCCTCGACGAGCCCCAGGACCAGATTCCGCGCGCCACTTTCCCGGAATTCCTGCTGGTCTACCGCACCAATCCGGTGATCTCGTTCTGGGACACCGACCGGGTGGCCAGCGTGGTGTCGCGCATGCCCTTCGTGGTGTGCTTTGCCCATACCCGCGACGAGACCAATCACTTCGCCGATATTCTGCTGCCCGACGCCACCGATCTGGAAGGCACCCAGCTCATCCGTATCGGCGGCACCAAGTTCCAAGAGCAGTTCTGGAAGACCCAGGGCTTTGCCCTGCGCCAGCCCAGCGTCAAGCCCCAGGGCGAGGCCCGCGACTTCACCGATATCGCCACCGATCTGGCGGTGCGCACCGGCCTGCTGGAAAAGTACAATGCCGCCATCAATCGGGGCTCCCACGGTGTGCCGCTGAAAGGCCCCAACTGGGATTTCAGCATTCCGCTCGACAAGGCGCCGAGCCTGGAAGAGGTGTGGGACGCGTCCTGCCGCTCGGCCTCGGCTGAACTGACCGACGGCGCCGAGTCCCAGGGACTGGACTGGTGGAAGCAGAACGGTTTCCGCACCGTCGCCTTCTCCGAGACCAACTGGTTCCTGACGCCCGCGCTCAAGGCCAAGGGTCTGCGCTATGAACTGCCCTATCAGGAGCGGCTGACCCGCATCGGCCGCCAGTTGGCCAACCGCCTGAAAGAGGCGGGGATCACTTGGTGGGATCATCAGCTGACCGAATACCGGCCGCTGATGGAATGGCACGACTTCCCCGGTTATTGGGAGCAAAGCGTCATCGAGCATGGCGGCAAGGTCGCCGACTTCCCCTTCTGGGTGGTGACCGCGCGAAGCATGCAATACGCCTGGGGCTCCAATATGCACATCCCGCTGATGCGCGAAGTGTCGGGCCATATCAAGGGCCATGACGGCGTGGTGATGAACCCCGAAGCCGCCCGCAAAGTGGGCGTCAAGGAAGGCGAGCGCATCGTGGTCACCGCGCCCACGGGCAAGAGCGTGGCGGGCCGTGTGGTGCTCTCCCAGGGCATCCGTCCCGACACTATCTTGATGATGAGCCAGTTCGACCACTGGGCCACGCCGATCGCCAAGGATTTCGACGTTCCCAGCATGAACCGGCTCACCGCAATGACCATGCAGTTGACCGATGCCACCGGATCGGCCGCCGATCTGACCCGTGTCGCCATCCGCAAGGCGCGTCCCGATGAACAGGGGAGAAGTGGTGAGAAGGGGAGGCGGGCATGACCAAATGGGCCATCGTCGCCGATCTGGGCCGCTGCGTCGGCTGCCAGACCTGCACCACGGCGTGCCGTCACGCCAATGCCACGCCGCCCGGCGTGCAGTACCGCAAGGTGCTGGACATGGAGGTGGGCACCTTCCCCGATGTGCGCCGCGTCTTCGTTCCCGTCGGCTGCATGCATTGCGACGAGCCGCCGTGCCGCGACGTCTGTCCCACCACGGCGACCACCAAGCGCGCCGATGGCATGGTGATGATCGACTACGATATCTGCATCGGCTGCGGCTATTGCATCGTCGCCTGCCCCTATCAGGCCCGCTACAAGGTTTCCAAGCCCACCTTCGCCTTCAAGGATCAAGAGACGCAAAATGAGCGGGCGCGCTTCGACGAACGCTTGCTTGGCGTCGCGCAGAAGTGCACCTTCTGCGTCGACCGGGTCGATTACGGGCTGGCCAACGGGTTGACCCCCGGCGTGGCACCGGAAGCGACTCCCGCCTGCGTCAATTCCTGTCTGTCCAAGGCGTTGACGTTCGGCGACACCGATAATCCTGACAGCAACGTCAGCAAGCTGCTGAAGCGGTACAAATCGTTCCGCATGCACGAGGAACTCGGGACCGGTCCCAACATTCACTATTTGTGGGAGACCGAGGACGAATGAGCGAGGAATTCGAAGACGCCCCCGGCATGCGCCATTTGGGCCTGTCGCCGTGGCTGCAGACCGCCTGGGATCTGCGCGCCGCCGGTAACTTTATCGGCGGTGGCTCGGGCACCGGCCTGCTGATCATCGCCTCGCTGGGGGCCTTCAAGGGGCTTTACAGCCCCGTGCTGCTGCTCGCCGGTCTGGCCCTGGTGGGGCTTGGCCTGTTCTCGGTGTTTCTCGAAATCGGTCGCCCGTTGCGCGCCTTGAATGTGCTGCTGGGGGCCAAGCGCAGTTGGATGACGCGCGAGGCCTTTGTGGCCGCCGTGCTGTTCCCGCTGGGACTCGCCGCGCTGATCTGGCCCGATCTGGCCAAGCTGGTGTGGATTCCGGCTGCCGCCTATCTCTATTGCCAGGCCCGGATTCTCGAGGCCGCCAAGGGCATTCCCACCTGGCGCTCGCCCCTGATCCTGCCGCTGACCATCGCCAGCGGTCTGGCCGAGGGCGCTGGCATACTGCTGCTGCTGGGCACTTTGGTCCTGGATGGCGGAGCCCCCGAATGGGTGGCCGGAACCCTGGTGGCGACCATCGCGGCCCGCATCTTCGTCTGGATGTTCTATCGTCGCCGCATGGTGGGGGGCGAGGCCCCCGTCGAGGCGGCGGCCGTGCTGATCCGCTTTTCCATGCCCTTTACCTTGGGCGGTAACGTCATTCCCATCGCCTTCCTGGTGCTGGGTGGCATTCAGCCCGATATCCGCGCCGCCGCCCTGGCCGCCGCCGGACTGGCCGCCATGGCGGGCGGTTGGGCCTTGAAGATCGTCATCGTCACCAAGGCGGCCCAGAACCAGGGCTTCGCCATCAACCATTCCCCCGCCCGTGGCGGCGGGGAATCCGGTCCCGGTTTCAAGCCGGGCTGGCGCGAAGTGCCGAAGGACAAGGATTAAGACCGAACGGTCAGTGATGTGACCTTTATCGGGCTCTCGCCCGAACCCAGTTGGGGCCAGGCCCCAAACCCCCTTTGATTTCAAAAATAAGGGAGGTTTGGAAGGCATCGTCTCCAACCGGGGCCGGGGCGGGAGCCCCGTCACATCAGCGTCCGGGCGGACATAAAATCGCCCGGATGGTGAATGCCGATCCGAGAGCGAAAAAACGCGAGGAGAGGCTTTGATGGTCAAGACAGTGGACGGCGCGGCGCTGGGCGTCGCGGTGGGCGAAAGCGGCGACGACCTGCGGGTCGGGCTGGTCAACACCCGCGAATTCGGCATGGTCATTTCCGCCGGATTGGGAGCGCGTGACGCCGCCCTGGCCGAAGGCGTGTTCGCCAAGGACCGCGCCGCCGTCCATGCCTCGGTGGAACTGACCGACGGCCCCGCTTTCCTGGAGCGTTTCAAGCGGACCTTCGCCTATCAGCGGCTGGCGGCACGCGGCGCGGCCCCCGATGCGGCGCTGGAGCGCTGCTTTACCGCCCTGATCGATCTGGGCCGCTCCGGGGCGGTGGAAGTCTCCCTCGATCTCGCCGTCGACAACGGGGCCTTGCGCGGTTCGGTGGCGTCCAAGCCTTGCGTGCCTGCGCAAAAGCGTCTGGCCCGTCCCATTGCCAAGATCGATAAGCTGATCCACCCCCAAAAGATCGGCATCATCGGCGTGTCGGCCAGCGGCATGAATTTCGGCCGCATCATCTTGAAGAATCTGATGGGCAGCGGCTGTCCCCCTGAGCGCCTCGTGATCATCCGCCCCGAGGAAAGCGAGATCGACGGGGTGAAATGCGTCGCCAGCCTCGCCGATCTGCCCGCCAAGTTGGACCTCTTGATCGTCGCGGTGCCGTCGGGAGCCGTCTATCCCCTGGTCGACGAGATCATCGCCACCGACAAAGTCCATTCGGTGATGCTGATCCCCGGTGGATTGGGGGAGACCGAGGCCAGTGTGGAACCTGCCGCCGCCCTGGCGGCCCGCATCAACGCCGCCCACGGCCATGGCGATGGCGGCCCGGTCTTCCTGGGTGCCAATTGCCTTGGCGTGGTCAGCCATCCCGGCGGCTATGATTCCTGGTTCATCCCCTTGGAACGCCTGCCCAAGCCCGCCAAGAAAGCCAAGCGCAATTCCGTGCTGCTGAGCCAATCTGGCGCCTTCATGATCAGCCGAATCAGCCGCAATCCCTGGCTGGACCCCGCCTATATGCTGGCGCTGGGCAATCAGACCGATCTCACCCATGGCGACATGCTGACCTATTTCGCCGCCCGCGACGATATCGAGACCATCGGCCTCTATGTGGAGGGCTTCAAGGACGGCGACGGGTTGGACTTTGTGCGCGCCGTGCGCAAGGCCGTCACTTCGGGCAAGCAGGTGGTGGTCTACAAGTCGGGCCGGACAAGGGCCGGGGCGGCTGGCGTCATGGGCCATACGGCTTCGGTGGCCGGGGATCCCGTATTGTTCGAATCCGTGGTGCGTCAGGCGGGCGCCATGGTGGCCGAGGACGTGGATACCTTTGACGACCTGTTCTATATCGCGGGCGCCTTCCACCATAAGACCATCACGGGCAATCGGCTGGGTGGCATCTCGGGCGCCGGGTTCGAGGCGGTGGGCATTGCCGATTCCACGGTGACCGAGACTTTCCGCCTGGAGATGGGGCAACTGGCGCCCGACACCGTTGCCAAGGTCCAGGAGATCCTGGTGGCCAAGAAGCTGGACTCCCTGGTGACCGTCAGGAATTCCATCGACATCAATCCGGGCGCCGATGACGAATGCCATCTGCTGATCACCGAGGCCTTTGCCCAGGACCCCAATATCGATGCCGTGGTGGTGGGCATGGACCCCACCGCGCCGTCGGTGATGGCGCTTGAAAGCAGCAAGCTGCGTCCCGGCTGGGATATCCATAATCCCAAGAGCAGCCTTCACCTCTTCCCGCCCATCGTCGAGCGCAACCAAAAGCCCATCATCGCCATCGTCGACGGCGGGCCGCTTTACGACGCCATGGCCGGTGGTCTGATGGACAAGGGCGTCTGCGTCTTCCGTAATTGCATGCGCGGCACCAAGGCGCTGGCCCGCTATGTGGAGGCCCGGCTTTACGCCGCGGCGCTAAAGGCTTAAGGCCCCTAATTTAAGCCTTCGTCATCCCGGACAAGCGAAGCGCGATCCGGGATCCAGGGGGGGGCACCTCCCGTCTTTCCACGACTCCTGGATCCCGGCTCAAGGCCGGGATGACGAGGAAAAACAGGGCCTCTGAGATTAAGTTGGCGTCTATGGGGAGGGGGGCTTGCCGCCGCCCTGTCCGCGGGATAGATAAAGGCCCTCACGCGGGATGGGAGGGATCGGCATGAGCGGGACCTATATGTTTGCCCCCGAGGCGGAGCGTCTGGACCGTGCGGCCTTGAAGGCTCTGCAGTTGCAGCGGCTCAAGGCCCTTCTGGCCCATGCCTATGCCAATGTCGCTCATTACCGCGCCGGTTTCGACGCAGCCGGGGTGGTGCCGGACGATCTGCGCCATCTGGAAGATCTGGCCCGCTTTCCCTTCACGGTGAAGACCGATCTGCGCGACAACTACCCCTTCGGCCTGTTCGCGGTGCCCAGGGAAAAGGCGGTGCGCATCCACGCCAGTTCCGGCACCACCGGGCGGCCCACCGTGGTGGGCTATACCCAGGCCGATATCGACACCTGGGCCGATCTGATGGCCCGCTCCCTGGCGGCCACCGGGGTGCGGCCGGGCGATCTGGTGCACAACGCCTATGGCTATGGGCTGTTCACCGGGGGGCTGGGCTTTCATTACGGGGCCGAGCGCCTGGGCTGTTCCGTGGTGCCCATGTCGGGGGGCAATACGGAAAAGCAGATCGGCCTGATCATGGATTTTGGCGCCCGCGCCCTGGCCGCCACGCCGTCCTATGCGCTCAACATCGCCGAGGTGGCCGAGCAGATGGGAGTCAGCCTGGCTGAATCCTCCCTGGCGGTGGGCGTGTTCGGCGCCGAGCCGTGGAGCGAGTCCATGCGTGCCGAACTGGACCGGCGTCTCGGCATCCAGGCCTGTGACATGTATGGCTTGTCCGAGATCATGGGGCCGGGCGTGGCCATCGAATGCGAGCATCGGGTGGGGCTGCACGGCTGGGAGGATCACTTCCTGTTCGAGGTCATCGATCCCGAGACGCTTGCCCCGCTGCCCATGGGGGCCGAGGGCGAGTTGGTCATCACCACGCTGACCAAGCAGGCCCTGCCCATGGTGCGCTACCGCACCCGCGACATCACGCGCCTGACCGACGAGCCTTGCGCCTGTGGCCGCACCCATTTGCGCATCCTGCGCGTCACGGGCCGCAACGACGATATGATGATCATCAGAGGCGTCAACGTCTATCCCAGCCAGATCGAGGCGGCGCTGGTGGGCTTTTCCGGCGTGGCGCCCCATTACCTGCTGACGCTGACCCGTCAGGGCTCGCTGGATCACCTCACCGTGGAGGTGGAGACCGACGACAGCCGGGGCGAGGACGACCGCGCCCATCTGGCCCGTCAGGTCCGCCACCACCTCAAGTCCCTGGTGGGGATCACGGCGGAAGTGATCGTGCGCCTGCCCGGCGAATTGCCGCGTTCGCAGGGCAAAGCGGTGCGGGTCCGGGATTTGAGGAAGCAGGCGGAGTAGGTCTCCGCCAGCCCTCAATGATGCCCGTGCCCGGAATGGGCATCGGCAGGGCTTCCGCCCAGCCCGTTGGCCGTCTGCACGGCGCGGATATAGGCCAGCACCTCCTTGTCCTGACCGTCTTTGAGGCCCTGGGGCTTGGGCATGTCGCCGAATTTCCACATATGCGACTTGGCGCCCTCGTTCATGGCCGCCAGGATCACGTCGTCGCCATGGGCCGAGCCCAGGGCGTAGAACTCATGCAGCAGGGGCGGACCGCCATCGGTACCGCGCAGCGCACTGCCATGACAGGTGGCGCAGACCGCCTCGAAGGCCACACGCCCCGCCTCCGCCGCGCCGGAGACGGCGGGCATCACCACTTCCGCCTGTTGGAAGCGCAGCGACACGGGCTTTGAGTCCACGTTCAGGCCCAGCACGGCGGTCAGCTTGTCCTTCGCCTTGACCGGCACGGAAGCGATCAATCCGTCGCCCTTGGGGGTCAGGTCGGCCTCCAACTTTTGGCCGCCCAGCAGCAAGGTGGCCTTGCCAGTGGCCTTGACCGGCTTGTCGTCGTGATCCCTGAGCCAGACGCGGATGCTTCCGTCACGCACCGCGAATTCGGCGCGGTACTCGCCGCTTTCGGCGATTTGGCCGCCGAAGAAGGCCACCATGGTGCCGTGGGCCAGGGCCGAGGGCACCGCCAGCAGGAGGGCGAGGGTAAGAAGGCGTGTCTTCATGGCATTCATCTTTCGCAGGGTCTTTCCGAAGGTTGCCGTCATCCCGGCCTCGAGCCGGGATCCAGGAGCCGCTCCCCCTGGGCCCCGGATAGCGCGATGCGCTTCCGGGGTGACGAAGAAAAAGGGTAAGCCGCTCATATCCGCACCTCTGTCTCGGGTTGGCTAAAGGCCTTGCGGCCGATCAGCAGGACCACCACCGGGGTGACCAGGGTGTCGAGTAAGGTCGACGACATCAGGCCGCCGAAGATCACCACCGCCACCGGATGAAGGATCTCCTTGCCCGGTTCTCCGCCCGCCAGGACCAGGGGAAGAAGGGCCAGGGCGGCCACCAGGGCGGTCATCAGCACCGGCGTCAGGCGTTCCAGCGAGCCCCTGATGATCATGGCGGAGCCGAAGGCCTCGCCTTCGTGGCGCATCAGGTGGAGGTAATGGGTGATCTTCATGATGCCGTTCCGGGACGCGATGCCCGCCAGGGTGACGAAGCCCACCATGCCCGCCACCGAAAGCGGCAGTCCCGACAGCCACAGCGCGACCACGCTGCCCACCAGGGCCATGGGGATATTGGCCATGATGATCAGGGCCAGGACGCTCGAGCGGAAATGGGCATGAAGCAGGGCGAAGATGGCGCCCAGGGACACCAGGGCCAGCAGGCCGATCAGGCGGGTGGCGTCTTGGCGGCTTTGGAACTGGCCCTCATAGGCGATGGCATAGCCGGGCGGCAGACTCATCCCCCCAAGTTCCGCCTGAATCTCTCCCATGATGGTGCCGAGATCCCGGCCCTGGGAATTGGCGAAGACCACCACCCGGCGGCGCATATTGTCGCGGTTGATCAGATTGGGGCCCTGGGTCTCCACCACCTCGGCTACCAGGGCCAGCGGCACCTTGCCCGCCGGGGTATCCACCAGGATCTGGCGGAAGTCCGAGGTCTGGGCCCGCCAGTCCTCGGCCAGACGCAGGACCAGATTGGTGTTGCGCTCGCCGTCCCTCACCTGGGACACCACCTTGCCCTGAAGGGCGGCTTCCAGGGTCTCGGTCAACTGGCCGAGGCCGAGGCCGTATTTGCGCGCTTCGGCCCGGTCCAGCCGGATCTGCACCTGGGGAATGAGGACCAGTTTCTCGATCTGAAGGTCGGCGACGCCCTTGATTCCTTGCATGCGGGTCCTGGCCTCGGCGGCCAGAGAGCGCAGCGTATCCAAGTCGTCGCCGAAGATCTTGACGGCGATCTCGGCGCGCACCCCCGACAGCAGATGGTCGAGGCGGTGCGAGATGGGCTGGCCGATATTGACGCTGATGCCGGGGATCTGGGCCAGCCCTGCGCGCAGATCGCCCAGGATGGCGTCGCGCGGGCGCTTGGACGGGTGCAGGTCCACGTCGATCTCGGAATAGTGGACGCCCTCGGCATGCTCGTCCAACTCGGCCCGCCCCGTCCTCCGTCCGGTGGAGGCGGCTTCGGGGACCTGACGGATCAGGGTTTCGGCGATGGTGCCGATGCGGTTGGATTCCGAAAGCGAGGTGCCGGGGGGCAGCACCACTGTCACCGTGACGGTGCCTTCGTTGAAGCTGGGCAGGAAGGTGCGGCCCAGGAAGGGCACCGAGGCGGCGGCCGTGATCATCAGCGCCAGAGCGGGGATGATCACCGCCCTCGGATTGGCGAATGACCAGTCCAGCAGGCTTTGGTCCCAGGCCTTGAGACGGCGGACCAGGGCGCTATCGCCGTGTCCCACCACCTTGGCCTTGGGCAGCAGTAGCATGGACAGAGCGGGGGTGACGGTCAGCGACACCACCAGCGAGGCCAGGATCGACACCACATAGGCAATGCCTAAGGGCGCGAACAGTCTGCCCTCGATGCCCGACAGGGCGAACAGCGGCAGGAAGGCCAGCACCACCACCATGGTGGCGTAGACGATGGAGTTGCGCACTTCGCTCGACGCCTCGCGCACCACGGCAAGAGTGGGGCGCGGCTGGGCCTGGGCGGCATTCTCCCGCAGACGGCGCAGGATGTTTTCCACATCCACCACGGCATCGTCCACCAACTCGCCGATGGCCACGGCAAGACCGCCCAGCGTCATGGTGTTGATGGAGAGATTCAGCGCCTGGAACACCAGGACGGCGACCACCATGGACAGCGGAATGGCGGTCAGGCTGATGAAGGTGGTGCGCATGTTCATCAAGAAGGCGAACAGCACGATGGCTACCAGCACGGCGCCGTCGCGCAAAGCCTCGGCCACGTTGCTGACCGCGCGACGGATGAAGTCGGCCTGGCGGAACAGCACCCGGTCGGCTTCCATATCGGGGGGAAGCGTGCGGCTGATCTCGGCCAGGGCGGCCTCGACCTTGATGGTCAGCGCCACCGTATCGGCGCCTGGCTGCTTGGACACCGCCAGGATCACCGCCGGATGGGCGTCGATGGCGGCATCGCCGCGCTTCGCCCCCGCCCCGTTTCGGACCTCGGCCACCTGATCCACGGTGACGGGGGCGTTGTTGCGCCAGGCCACCACGGTATTCCTGAGATCGTCCAGATCGGTGGTCTGGCCCATATTGCGGATCAGAAACTCGGCCGAGCGCTGTTCGAGAAAGCCGCCAGTGGTATTGCGGGCAAACCCGGCCAGGGCCTTTTCCACATCGGCATAGCCCAATCCTAAGGCCGACATCTTGGACGGCGAGACCAGCACCTGAATCTGGCGCACTTCGCCGCCGATGGGGATCACCTGGGCGATGCCGGGAATGGAGAGCAGGCGGGGGCGAAGCACCCAATCGGCCAGGGAGCGCAATTCCATGGGGGATGTGGCGCCGCCCTTGGAGCGCACGCCGACCAGCATGATCTCGCCCATGATGGAACTGACCGGTCCCATGACGGGGCTGATCCCGGTGGGCAGCAGGTCGCGGGTCGAGGCCAGCCGCTCGGCCACCAGTTGCCGGTTGCGGTAGATATCGGTGCCCCAGTCGAACTCGACGAAGACGATGGACAGGCCGACGCCCGAATTGGAGCGCACCCGCACCACGCCGGGCGCGCCGTTCATGGCGGTCTCGATGGGCCGCGTGACCAGGCTTTCCGCTTCCTCGGGCGCCAGGCCCAAGGCCTCGGTCATGATGGTGACGGTGGGACGGTTGAGATCGGGAAAGATATCGATGGGAAGCCGCGACAGGACCAGGCCGCCATAGACGGTGAGCGCCAGGGCGCAAGCCAGGACGAACATCCGGTGACGCAGGCTGAGCGAGATGATGGTGTCGAACATGGCCGCTACCTCAGCGCTTTCAGTTGCTCGACGCCCTGGATCACCACTTTTTCACCGGCCTTGACCCCTTCGATCTCGGCTAAGGGGCCGACCACCCGCTCCACGCGGATGGGCCGCGCCTCGAAGGTCTCGGGATTGGTGCGCACGAAGACCACCTGACGCCCGCCCGATTCGGCGATGGCCGAGCGCGGCACCGCCATGCGCAGTCGTGTCGCCCCGGTGGCCAGGAAGACGTCCACCGGCATGCCGATGCGCAGATTGCGCGCCTGGGCCTCGGGCACGGCGAAGATGGCGTGGACGCCCTGGTCCAGGGCATCGACCCTGGGGCTTACCCCCAGCAGGGAGAGCGTCACCGCCTCGTCGGGCAGCAGTTTGGTGGCGGCGGTGGCCGCCCCGATGCGGGTCGCCAGCGCCAGATCGTGGATCACTGCCTCGACGCGGACGCGGACGGGGTCGACGATCTCGATCATGGCCTTGTCCACCGGCACTACCTCGCCGGGAACCACATGCACGTCGGTGACCACGCCGTCGATGGGCGCGCGCATCAGGTCGCGGCCCAGGGCAGTGCCCAGCAACTGGCCGCGCTCCCTGCGCAACTGGTCCAGGCGGGTGCGGGTGTCTTCCACCAGTTTGGTGGCGACCAAACCTTTCAGCGCCTCCTGGCGGGCGGATTCGCGCTCGGTGATGGCGATCTCGCTTTCCACCCGGTAGAGGCTGGCCCGCTTGTCCGAGCGTTCCAGGGTGGACAGGGTGGGTTCCAGCACGCCGATCACCTGACCACGCTTCACACTCTGGCCGGGGACGGGCAGGGGGAATTCGGGGTCAGAGACAATGCGTGCGGGCTGGGACGGCTGGACGCGGGCGAAGCCTGCTGGATCGGGCACCACGCGGCCCACCACGCGCACCGTCTCGGCGGCTTCGGCGGATTGCACCTTCTGGGTGCGGATGCCCAGCAGGAACTGGGTGGGCTTGGCCATGACCAGCAGGGCGCCCGGCTGGGCGGCAGGAGCTTCGGCGGCGGGAGCGCCGTGATCGTGGCCCTCATGGGCGCGGGCTGCCGGGATGGCCAGAAGCAGCAGGATCACTGCGGCGCCCGCCCGGTGACGGCCCAGCCACCAGGCGCCCACCACCAGCACGGCGCCGATGGCGGCACCGCCCGCCCAGTGGCGCCAATGCTCCACCGGAGCGGGCGGCGCGGGTGGCAGGGGTAAGGGCGCAACGCCCCGGGCCAGCAGCAAATCATCGCGGCCCTGAGCGCTGACCATCAAAGTGAGGTCGATCCCAGCGAGCGGCGGCATCCAATTCAGGACATAGGCTCCCGGTCCCTCGGCGGGCACGGCCTTGCCGCTCCAGCCTTCGGCCTCGGCGTCGATGCTGGCGTCATTGATGGGGGCGTTGCTCTCCAGATCAGCGAGATAGACCAGGGTGCGGCCGTCAAGACCGGGGGCCAGCACCACTTGGAAGGCATCACCCTCGGTCCCCAAGCCAGGGGTGACCGGCTGAGCCGCAAGGACGGACGGAACGAGCGCGGCCCAAAGGGCCAGCGCCAGGAAGCGTGCAAACATGGGAGATCATCCCCGAAACGGTGAATCCGGACAGAGCTCGGCTGTGGGACTCTACGTTCTGGGAGGTTCGGCGGGTGGACCGCTCTGCGCCTGGGTCACCAGACGTTGGGGATGGGCGGTCACGGGCGCGACCACGGTAAAATCGACGGGCGACGCCTCGGTCATGCCCGGCAGGGCGATGGAAGCGGCGGCGCAACCCGAAAACAGGCAGCATCCCTTCTCGCCAGCCTTGGCCTTGGGGGCCGGAGCCCCGTCTGGATGGCACGGCATGGAATGATCGGCATGGGCACCGGCGGGGTGATGCGCGGTTTCGTCCGCCTGGGCTGCGCCACTCCACGCCGCCACAGCCAGCACCAGCAATGCGGGCAGGCTCAGTCTCAGCAGGCAGGAGAGAACGTTACGCATGACGCCACTATGCGGGAAGATGGGGGGGCCAGGCAAGTGATCCGGTACGTAGTTTCCATCGTCGGGCACATGGCGTTGGATATTTGGGTACGGGCGATCCATGTTAGAGTGGAGTCCTTCGAACTGCTCTGGATTGACGGCATGCCCGACAAGCAAGGAAGCGAAAGGCGGCGCTATCCCCGCTTTCATGGATTGCACCTGATGGCCAATATCGGCAACAAGCTGGTGCGGGTCGCCGAGATTTCGGCTGGCGGTATGACCCTGGAGGCGGGGTTCAAACTGTCGGACGACGCTCTTCGTTTCACCCTTTATCCCAGCGACAACGGCAAGTTGGATATCAACCACGGTATCGGCGGGACCTGCCGCGTGGTTCGCGCCGATGAGTCTTTCGTGGCCCTGCGGTTCGATCCGGCCACTTACCGGCTGGTGAAATTCATCGCCGAATGTTCCGATACCGGACCGGAGCAGGATTCCTTCCTGGGCTGAGGATACTTTCATCCGTTACTTTGGGCGAAGAGCCAAACGAGGTATTCTGCTTCTGGTGTTGGTTAGGGACCGGGTATGGACAAGCACAAGAAGCCCGTAGCGGACAAGAGCCGCCGGGCGTCGGGCATCGCCGCGACGCTGCGCCGGACGGAGGCCAAGTTTTCCACCGTCTTTCGCGCCTGCCCCGATCTCATCGCCATCACCGACCGCGCCACGGGGCGCTTCATCGAGGTCAACGACGCCTTCGAGCGCATCATGGGCTGGACCAAGCCGGAGGTCGTCGGACGTACATCCGGGGAATTGGATACCTGGGAAAGCCTGGCCGAGCGCGACCGCATGCTGGCCGCCCTGGGGACGGCCGCCCGGCTGGAGAATTTCGAAGTGCGCTTCCGGCGCAAATCGGGCGAGGTGTTCACCGCCCTGATCTCCCTGGAGGTGGTGGATCTGAGCGGCCAGCCCAGCCTGATCTTCGTCGCCCGCGACATCAGCGCGCGCAAGGCCGACGAGATGCTGTTGCGGCGCACCGCCGAGGAATTGGAGCGCTCCAACATGGAACTGGAGCGCTTCGCCTATGTGGCGGCCCATGATCTATTGGAACCCTGCCGCACCATCTGCTCCTTCGCCCAGATTCTGGAGCGTAAATTCGGCGCGGTCCTGGACGGAGAGGGGCGGGAATATCTGGGCTTCCTGGTGGGCGGCGCCCAGCGCATGCGCGAACTGATCCAGGGCGTTCTCGGCTATTCCCGCGCGGGGATGGCGGCGGCCCAGATGGTGGACATCGATCTGGCCGAAGTGCTGCACGACGTGATCTCGGATCTGGGCGATGCCATCAGGACAAGGGGCGGGGCCGTCGAGGTCGGTCCCTTGCCGGTGGTGCGCGGCGATCCCGCCCAATTGCGCCAGTTGCTGGTCAATCTGGTGGGCAACGGCCTCAAATTCCATGCCGAGGGCGCCTTGCCACGCGTGCGGGTCGGGTGTGAGAACCGCGAGGGCGAATGGTGCCTTACGGTGGAAGACAACGGCATCGGCATCGCATCGGAATATCAAGACGACATCTTCGGCATTTTCCGCAGGCTGCACGGCCCGGATCGCTATCCCGGCGCGGGGATCGGCCTGGCCGTGGCCCGGCGCATCGTCGACGCCCATGGCGGGCGGATCTGGGTGGAATCTGAGCCGGGCCAGGGCTCGCGCTTTTGCTTTACCTTGCCGATGGCTTGAGACTATCGGCCAGATACAGCCCGATGGCCGCCCAGATGCAGGCAAATGTGATCATATGGGCGGGGCCGGGACTCTCGCCATAGACCAGAACCGCCAGCAGGAAATGCCCGGTAGGGGCCAGATACTGGAAAAAGCCCAGTGTGGCATAGCGTAGCCGTCCGGCGGCGGCGGCGAACCACAGCAGCGGCAGGGCGGTGACCGGCCCGCTGGCTACCAGGGCGGTGGCCAGGGCGGGAGTGCCGCCCAGAAGCGGCGCACCCTCGGCCAATCTCCACGCAAGATAGGCCAGGGCCACCGGAAACATCAGCCCCGTTTCAACCGCCAGCCCGGTCAGCGGCGACACCGGCAGCCTCTTGCGCAGCAGGCCATAGATTCCGAAGGTTCCGGCCAGGCACAGCGCGGACCAGGGCGGTGTGCCTGTGACGACCGCCAATTCGACGATTCCCGCAAGGGCGAGGCCTACCGCCACCCATTGCAGGGGGCGCAGCCTTTCCTTGAGGATGATGACGCCCAGGGCCACATTGACCAGCGGGTTCAGGAAATAGCCCATGCTGGCTTCCAGCACGTTGCCTTCGCTCACCACGCTAATGAAAATCAGCCAGTTGATGGAAATGCACAGGGTCGAAGCCGCCAGTACGGCCAGGCGGCGGCGCGAGGCGAGCAGGACGAGAACCTCGGCCCAGCGTCCCGTCCAGCTCAGCATCACGGCCACGGCCAGCAAGGACCAGACCACCCGATAGGCCAGGACCTCGGCGGGCGGGATGGCGGAAAGCAGTTTCCAGAAGACGGGAAAAAACCCCCATGTGCCGTAGCAGGCCAGGGCGAAGAACACGCCCCGGCGGTGCTCGGCGGTCATAGGGGAAGCTCGGAATGAGAAGGCGTCATCCCGACGACCATCGGGAGGAGGGGGCTCCGCCTGGAGCGATTGATCCGGTTGGGATGCGCTGTTCCAGGCGGAGATTCCTCGCATGTGCTCGGAATGACAGACCTCGCGTCAATCGGCGACCAGGGCGTCGTCCGGGTCGTCGGCCCAGTCGTTCTCTGGCTTGGGCGTGCGGGCAATCCATTTTTCCAGTTCCGCCACATGCTCTTGTTCTTCCTCGGCCATCTCGGCGGCCAGGGCGCGGACGTCCTTATCATCGCTGCCTGCGGCTTCGTCGGCATAGAAGCGATGGCCCCGTTTCTCGTTTTCCAGGGCGAAGTCCAGGGCATGCCAGGCGGTCATCATGTAATGGGCCGCGCCGGGCGTCCCAACTTCGGGCGGCTCGGGCGTGTTCCAGCGGTATTGCCACGACTTCAGTTTGGGCAGGTCGTATTTCGACGCCCGCTCGGCGACCGATGCGCCGTGCAGCCGCGAGAATTTGGACATCTGGCGGAAGAGGTCGGCCACGTCCTGGTTGTTATGGACCTCCATGGAATCGGCCAGTTCGTCATAACGATCCGCCGCCTCGTTTTCCATGGCCAAGGCATGGGCCAGGAACAGAGCTACCTTTGTGGTCATGAGCAGTATCCTCCTGCTTGATCCGAGGCAACGGGTGGCGGCGGCGCCTCGGCCGATACCGACAGTATGCCCCAGGATTTTCCTCTCGGCCATGCCCCTTCCGCAGGTGGGGACATGACCGAAAGAGGCAGATGGATCAGCGGGATTCGCGGCCCTTGAGATAGAAGGCCACGGCCTGGGCGCGGTTGCCGACGCCCAGCTTGTCGTAGAGGTTCTTCAGGTGGAACTTCACGGTGTTGAGCGAAATATCCAGCTGTCCGGCCATCTGCTGGTTGGTCAGGCCCCCGGCCAGGGCGGCCAGAAGCTCACGCTCACGCGGGGTGAGGCCTGCCAGAGGGTCGCTGGCCAGGGAGGAAACGTCGATGAAGGGAAACACCATGCGGCCAGCGGCCACGGCGATAATGGTGTCGAGCAGTTGCTCCGGCGGTTCGCGCTTGGAGCAGAACCCGGCGGCACCCAGCGTCATGGCCTGGCGCGGCACATCGGGATTGGGGCTGCCGGTATAGACGATCAGCCGGGGGGCATCCACGCGTGAGCGCAGGGTCTGAAGGACGCCGCGGCCGTCCAGGTAGGGCATCTCCCACCCGATGACCCCGACATCGAACGGCGTTTTCTCGACGGCTTCGATGAAGCGTTCGCCATCGCTGGTCACCGCCGCGACGGTGAAGCGCTCATCACCCGAGAAAATCTTGATCAGGCTGCTTTGAAGCAGCGGATTTTTCTCGGCAATGACAATGGTGATTGGTCGGCTCTGCTGCACGGCCATTGATCCTGATCCTTCCCCCCAGAAGTCCCTAGGTTCAGCTCCTAGGTCGAGCCATAGACCCCGCCCACCTGAGGCCGTGATCTTACCGTTTGTGCGTAAAACCGCAAACCTTGATCGAGAGTTACCCACACTTTTCCTACACCACGGCGGGGGGCGAGGGCTATCCTGCCGCCCTTCTGACCTTGCTCCCTGATCCGCCAAATAAAAAGGCCGGCGGCCTCATGGAAGGACGCCGGCCTTATGGAAATGAACGGGCCTAGGCCTGTTCGGCCCAGGCGCGGGCGTCGAACTTGCCCAGGTCGCTGTCAGCGGCGGGCTGCGCGGCCGACGGGATGGCGGGAGCGGCGGGCATCCTGGCTTCGATGACCTTGGGGGCTTCGATGACCTTGGGGGCCTGGATGGCCTTGGGCTGGGCCACGGTCTCGGCCTTGGGCTGAACGGCGATCTCGGCCTTGGGCGCCTCGATGGCGGCAGGGGCGGCGGTTTCGGCCATGGCGGCTGCAACCGATTCCTCCGGCATCTCCACGGGGGCGGCTGCCATGGTGCTGGGCGCCTCGGTCCGCAGGGCGGCGGGAATGACGGAATTGCCCGGGCGGTAGACGAAGCCCTGGGTCTTGTAGGTCTTGCTGCCGTATTCGCGGGTGGGCTGGTACCAGACGCGGACCTCGCTCCAATCATTGTTGGCCGACACGTCCATCACCGGGACGGACTTGGTCACCTTGCCGCGGCCAGCGGTGCGGTGTGGCGCCCAATTGGCGTGATCAACGAACAGCAGGCGGCTGTTGGCGGCGCCCTGCACGACGGCCACATGGCCATGGGACATGGAGCCCTGGCGCTTGAAGACCAGGACGGAGCCGACCTTGGGAATCCGGCCGCGCTCATAGACGCCCTCGGCGGCTTCCCACCACTTCCACGCATCGCCCTTGAGATTGAGTCCGGTCACTTCGCGGGCGTAGGTCACGCATTGCAAAGTGGCGCTGGCTTCGAACGGCAAGGCTAGAAACAGCGCCGCAGCAAGCAGGATGATCGCATTCCGCACCGGTTTCCCTCCCTCCGGTTATTGGCGAAGCCGATTGTGGCTATGTGAAAAGCCGATGGCAACCTGTTTCACACAAATTTATGCAAAATATTCGTACTAATTCTCATATTGCCGAAAGTTTGTGCTAAGGCCAGTGGGGCTTTCGGTGTTCGCCATGCTTGGCTATGATCCGGGTGGAACCTGGAGGACGAGCGATTGAAACGCATACTGATCCCGGCCTTGCTGGCCGGATTGGCCCTGGCCCAGGCGGCGGGGGCGGCGGAACGCCGGACTCTGGTCATCGCCGGTGGCGAAGTCACGGGTTATTACTTTCCCGTGGCCGGAGCCTTGTGCCGGGTGATCAACAAGGATCATCCCCTGGGATTGGGCTGTGCCGTGATGCCCAGTTCCGGCTCGGCGGCCAATCTGGCGGCCCTGAAATCCGGCGATGCCGATCTGGCCCTGGTGCAGTCGCGCGCCGCCCAGATGGCCTTCATAGGGGCGGAGGGCTTCAAGGAATCCGGCCCCATGAGCGATCTTCGGGCCATCATGGCGCTGCATGGCGAGGTGGCGGTGGTGGTGGCGCGTCCGGGATCGGGCATCGAGACCCTGGGCGATCTCAAGGGCAAGCGGGTCAATCTCGGCAAGCCGGGCTCGTTCCAGCGGAGCATGGCCGAAATGGTGATCGACGCCTCCGGCCTGTCCCAGGGAGACCTGTCGGTTCTGGTGGAGCTGGACTTGACGGAACAGGCCGCCGAATTGTGCCAGGGCAATATCGACGCGGCCATTTTCACCGGCATTCATCCCATGCCCGAGGTGCAGATGGCGGTGGAGGAATGCGGCGCGTCCCTGGTGCAGATCCGCTCCAAGTCCATGGACTCCTTCTTCAAGAAAACGCCATGGGCGGCACGCTTCGCCGTCAGGGGCGGCACCTATGACGGCCAGAAAGAGGATGTGGCGGCCATCGGGCTGAAGACCCTGCTGGTCACGACAAAGCTGTCCGCCGAGGAGGTGGGGGCGGTGGCCAGGACGGTCTGGGCCAATTTCGGGGCGTTCACCCGTCTGCATCCCGCCTTGAGGGGATTGTCCAAGGCCGAGTCCAAAAGCGACGGTATTCCCATCCGTATGCATGACGGGGTCGAGGCCGCGGCGGCGGAGCGCTAGGAGCGTGACCGGCGGCGCGGGCGGATTGGCGGCGTGTCTTTCCGACCGCGGCGACTTGTTGGCGGCCAGGGCGGCGGGCGAGCGCCTGATGGCCCTGAGCAAGGCCCTGGACAGCGACCCGGCGGTATTGCTGACGCAGGAGCAAGGCGTGGAAGCCTTCCGCCACTATCCCGCCGGTGATGTCTATGATCTTACGTCCCACGCCCAGTATTATTATCACAGCCATCGGGACGGAGAGTTCGGCCATATCCATCTGTTTCAGCGCCCGCGCGGCATGGCGCGGGGATTGGCGCCGGTGACCCCGCCCAAGGAGGCCGATGCGCCCTGCCATCTGATCGGCGTGGGATTGGGCCCCTGGGGCGAGGCGGTGGAACTGTTCACCACCAACCGCTGGGTGACCGGCGAGGCTTGGTACCCGGCCGAGGCGGTGAAAACCATGGTCGCCGGTCTGCGGCTGGCGCCACCGGGGCCGTGGCTGGCCGTATCCCAATGGCTGGCGGGGCTGGTCGCCTTTTACCGTCCGCTGATCGAGGTGCTGATCGACGAGCGCGATCGCGCGGTGGAGGCTTGGCGCATGACCCATCCGGGGCGCGACGTGTTCAATGACGAACGTCTGGAAATCACCTCGACGCGCACCATCGACCCGGCCGCCGATCTGGCGCAATTGGGGGGCTAAAAAGCAACGCCGCCGCCCCGTTGCCAGGGCGGCGGCGCCAAACCTTCGAACCGGGAAGTCTTACTTCACGGTCTTCAGATAATCGACCACGGCCTTCACGTCCTCGGGCTTCTTCAGGCCAGCGAAGGCCATCTTGTTGCCGGGAACGGTGGCCTTGGGATCGGCCAGATACTTGGACAGGTTGGCTTCGTCCCAGACCAGGCCCGACTTCACATGGTTGTCGGAATACTTGTAGCCCTCGGCATGACCGGCCTTGGCGCCGAAAACGCCGAACAGGCTGGGGCCGACGCCGTGCTTGCCGGCTTCGACCTTATGACAGGCCTTGCACTGGTTGAAAGCGGCCGGGGCATCGGCGGCAGAGGCGGCGAACGGGGCAGCGAGGAGGGCGGCTCCGAGGACGAGGCCCAGCTTCTTGGTGTTGAGCATCAGAATCTCCAATTGCGCAAATATGGATGAGTGGCGCGATGCGTCACTTATCCCCTAGGATTGTGTCGATTTCAAGAGGCTGAGGGCATTAATTGGTCTAAGGCCCGGTGGGGCGTTGGTATAAGTCCGAAGAATGCATGATTTACCCATAGACTCCGTGATTCCCGAAATCCGTGAGGCCTTGTCCCGATCCCATGGCTTGGTGCTTCAGGCTCCGCCGGGGGCGGGCAAGACCACCCGCGTGCCCCTGGCCCTGCTGGACGCGCCCTGGCTGGCCGGGCAACGCATCGTGATGCTGGAACCCCGGCGGCTGGCAGCAAGGGCCGCGGCCCGGCGCATGGCCGCCAGTTTGGGCGAGGAACCGGGCGAGACGGTGGGCTGGCGCATCCGCTTCGACTCCCGCATCGGCCCCAAGACCCGCATCGAGGTGGTGACCGAGGGCATCCTGGCCCGCATGATTCAGGACGATCCTTCCCTGGACGGCGTGGGGTTGGTGATCTTCGACGAGTTTCATGAACGCTCGCTGTTCGCCGATCTCGGCCTGGCCCTGGCCCTGGAATGCCGCCAGGCCTTTCGCGATGACCTGAAACTGGTGGTCATGTCGGCGACGTTGGACGGCGAACCGGTGGCGCGGCTGATGGGCGGCGTGCCAGTGGTGACCAGCCAGGGCCGGGCCTATCCGGTGGAGACCCGCTTCCTCACCCGGCCCGAGCCTCGCGCTTTCGTGGACGCGGTGGCTGGCGCCGTGGCTCGCGCCCTGGACGAGGAAACGGGCGACGTGCTGGTCTTTCTGCCCGGCGCGGGCGAGATCCGCCGGGTGGAAGCCTTGCTCACCGAGCACAGGGCCGCGCGCGGCGTGCTGATCGCGCCGCTCTACGGCGACCTGGCGCAGGAAGCCCAGGATGAAGCCATCCGCCCGCGCGGCGACGGCGGACGCAAGGTGGTTCTGGCCACCGGCATCGCCGAGACCTCGCTGACCATCGAGGGCGTGCGGGTGGTGGTGGATGGCGGGCGCATGCGGGTGGCGCGCTTCGATCCCGGTTCGGGCATGACCCGGCTGGTCACCTTGCCGGTGTCGCGGGCTGGAGCCGAACAGCGCCGGGGCCGCGCCGGGCGTCTGGGGCCGGGCGTATGCTATCGCTTGTGGTCCGAGGCCGATGACCGTGCCCTGCTGCCCTGGACGGCGCCCGAGATGACCGAGGCCGATCTGGCGCCCTTGGCCCTGGATCTTGCCCAATGGGGGGTGAGCGATGCCGCAAGCCTGGCCTGGCTCGACCCGCCGCCCGCCGCCCATCTGGCCCAGGCGAGAGAGCTTCTGATCGAGCTGGGCGCGCTTGACCATGCCTCTCGCATTACCGATCACGGCAAGGCCATGGCACGGCTCGGCCTGCATCCGCGTCTGGCCCATATGGTGCTGAAAGGGCGTGATCTGGGGCTGGGCGGGTTGGCCGCCGATCTGGCCGCCCTGTTGGAAGAGCGCGACGTGCTGCGCATGGGGCGCGAGGCGCGCGATTGCGATATCCGCCTCCGGCTCGACGCTCTGCGGGGGCAGGAGCGGGGATTGGCCGTGGACAAGGGCGCTCTGGCCCGCGCCCGCCAATCCGCCCGCGAGGCGCGGCGACGCCTGGGGCTCAAGGCGAGTGAGCAGGCGGGCGATGGGCGTGACGCGGGACTGCTGCTGGCCTTCGCCTATCCCGACCGCATTGCACGGCGCCGTCCTGGGGGCGAAGCGCGCTATGCCATGACCGGGGGCGGGGGTGCGGTCTTCGCCTCGCCCGAACCCCTGGCCGCCGAGGAATGGCTGGCCCTGGCCGAGACCGACGGAGACCGGCGCGAGGCCCGCATCTATCTGGCCGCGCCCCTGACCCTGGCCGGGATCGAGGAGCATTTCGATGGCGCCATCCGCGCCGAGACCATCTGCCGCTGGGACGAGCGCGACGAGGTGGTGCAGGCCCGCGCGCGGCGTGTCCTGTGGTCCCTGATCCTCGACGACAAGCCGCTGAAATCGGCCGATCCGGATGCGCTGGCGTGCGCCATGGCCGAGGGTGTGCGGCGCATGGGTCTGTCCTGCCTGCCCTGGACTCCGGACTTGGAACGCCTGTGCCGCCGGGTGGCCTTCGTGGCCGGGCTGGAGCCCGAGGCCGGATGGCCCGATCTGTCCGCCGCAGCGCTGCTGGCCGGGCTGGAGGAATGGTTGGTGCCCTATCTGGGCGGCGTCACGCGGCGCGCCCATCTGGCGCGGCTCGATCTGGGCGCGGCGCTGTCGGGCTTGCTGTCCTGGGACGGCAAGAAGCGCCTGGACGATCTGGCCCCCACCCATGTGGAGGTGCCGTCGGGCTCACGCATTCCCATCGATTATTCCGGCGAGGTGCCGGTTCTGGCGGTCCGCTTGCAGGAGATGTTCGGCTGCGCCGAGACGCCCCGCATCGGCGCAGGCAAGGTGGCGCTGCTGCTGCACCTGTTGTCTCCCGCCCGGCGGCCCATGCAGGTGACCCGCGACCTGGCCAGCTTCTGGGCCAATGCCTATCGCCAGGTCAAGGCCGACCTCAAGGGCCAGTATCCCAAGCACTGGTGGCCCGACGACCCCATGCAGGCCGAACCCACGGCGCGGACCAAGCCGAGAAAGTGATTACCGCTTCCTCGCACTCACCACCGTCGCCAGCAGGGTGACGATGAACAAGGCGATGGCCGCCGCATTTCCCAGGCCGCCCCACTGGCGGACGGCGTGGATGTCCAGCAGGTCGCCCGCGACGCGCAGCCCCAAGGAGGCATGCAGCACCGCCAGCGGCAGGTAGAAGACCAGCCTGTAGGGCACCGCCACCCGTAGGATTGCGGGCAGGATCACCGGGGCGTGGCCGTAGACCATGGAGAAGACGAAGCCCACGAACAAGGCATGCAGAGCGGCGTCGTAGAATGCTCCAGTCTCGCCCGGAACCAGTCCCGTCATCAGCAGCCCGGCGCCCAAGGCCCAGGCATAGCCCGACAGCAGGCAGATCGCCACATAGCGGGTCAGGCCCGCCTGACGGATGGTGCGCCTTACCACATCGTTGATCAGCGACCACAGGGTCAGCAAGGCAAGGCCCAATCCGAACAGGGGCCAGGACCCCAGCCCCAGACCGGCCAGCAGCAGAGCAAGCGGCGGAAACAAGGTGGGAGTGCGCCAGCGCCAGGGCGGCAGGAAACGCGACAGTTCCAACCGCTCGCCCGCGATGGTCAGCACCAGGAAAGCGGCCCAGAAGGGAACGGAAGGGGCCGCGTCGCCGCCGAAGATCCAGACCAGATTTCCCGCCGCCCAGGCCAGACCGCCCAGGCCGAGGATGGCGGTGAACACTTCGCGCTGGCGGAGGATGACGGCCAGACTCATGGCAGTAAAGACCAGGCTGCCCGCCGACAAGGCCAGGGCTCCGGCCTGGGGATGCCCGGCGATCAGGGCCGCGCCGCCCAGGGCGGTGAAGAGCGGCGCGCCGAAACCCCAGGCTTTGCCGAGCGCCACGGCCCGTTCCAGCCCAATCACCGTGCCGAAAAAGCCGCAGATCATCAGCGGCCCGTGCAGCAGCGCCAGATCGGCATTGCCCACCGGCCAGCCGATCCGGCCCTCACCGGCGATAATGCCCGTCATCAGGGACAGCGCCCCGGCCATGAGCAGCGGCAGGCGGCGAAGCGTGACGCTTATCATCCCGGCCAGCCCATGATGGTCTTGGCCGCGGCCGACATGCGGGCGGGCTCCCAAAAGGGCGAGTCCAGAACCGTGACGCTGACCCTGGCGTCACCGTTGGCGGCGCCGCGCACCACACGTTCGGATTCATCGCTGAGATAGGTGCTTTGCGGGCAGGCCGGGGTGGTCATGATGAGATCCACATAGATGCCCTCGGGGGCGATGCGGATCGCCTCCACCAGCCCCAGATCGACGATATTGACGCCGATATCGGGGTCGATGACCTGACGGAGCGCTTCGCGGACGTGGTCTTCGGTGAGCATGGGCTTCGTTCCATCTGTGACGGAAACAGCCTAGCCCCCCGGCCTTGAGTGGAGCATGACGGAGGTCAAGCTGGCAGTTGAACCTGAAAGATGCTCCCGCCGCCTTCAGCGGGTTCCACCCAGATCTTGCCGCCAGCCCGCTCGACGATCTTCTTGGCGATGGCCAGTCCGATTCCCGTGCCCTCGAATTTGTCGCGGGTGTGCAGGCGCTGGAAGATACCGAAGATGCGCTCGGAAAACTGCGGATCGATGCCCAGGCCGTTATCGGTGATGGAGACGATCCACCCGTCCGCCCCTTCCTTCGCCGAGATACGGACGATGGGGGTCCGTTCGGGGTGGCGGTATTTGACGGCATTGCCGATCAGGTTCTGGAACAGGCGGACCATGTCGTCCCGGATCACGGGCAGAACCGGCAAGTCGGGGGTGCGGTTCACCTGGGCGCCGGATTCGACGATGACCGTGTTCAGATTGGCGACGGCCTCATCAATGACACCTGCCAGATCGACCTTTTCCACCGGCAAGGAGCGGTGGCCGATGCGCGAGAATTCCAGCAGGTCGATGATCAGCCGGTCCATGCGCTTGGCGCCTTCGCGGGCATAGGCGATGTAGTCGCGCGCATCGTCGTCCAAGGTGGGGGCATAACGCCGCTCCAGCAGGGAGACGAAACTGGCCACCTGACGCAACGGCTCGCGCAGGTCGTGGCTGGCCACATAGGCGAACTGTTCCAGGTCGGCATTGGAGCGCGACAGTTCGGTGGCCTGCGCCGTCAGGGCCTGTTCCGAAGCCAGGCGTTCGCTGATGTCGCGAAACACCAGAACGGCACCCTTGATCTTTCCGTTCTCGCGGATGGCGGTAACGATGAAGTCCACAGGAAAGCTGGGCCCGTTGGTCCGCCAGAACGTCTCGCCCAGGGCCTCGCGGGTTTCGCCGTCGTCGAGCGTGCGGCCCACGGGGCAGTCCTCGGCGGCATAGGGGCTGCCATCGGAATGGGTATGATGATTGTTGGCATGCAGATCCTGGCCGATGGGGTCCTCATGCTCCCAGCCGAGCATGATGCGGGCTGCCGGATTCATGAAGGTGATCCGCCCGCCCGTATCGGTTCCGCAGATGCCCTCGCCCGCGGTGCTGAGGATCAGTTCGGCCTCACGTCTGGCCTGTTCGATGTCCTTTTGGGCCTTTTCCTCGGCCTTCATGGCGCGGATCAAGATCAGGCTGAGCAGGATTATGGCCAGACTGACCAGTCCTGCGATGCTCACCAAGGTGGCCGTCTCGCGGCGCCAAGGAGTCAGCAGGTCGTCGATACCGGCGGTGACGATGACGATCAGGGGATAGTCGCGCAGCCGCTGGTAGGAGACCATCCGTTCCTTGCCGTCGATGAACTGGCTGGACGATATGAACACGCCCTTGGTCGACAGGGCGTAGTTCTCCTTGAAGGACGGGGTGTCGGCGATGTTGATACCGATCACATGGTCCTCGATGGGAACGCGGAACAAGAAGGTGCCGTCGGCCCTGAGAATGGCGATGGAGCCCAGCGGCTTGATGCGCTCGGCCTCGAAGGTTTTGGCGATACGGTCCAGTTCGATGGCGGCAAACAGAATCGAGACGTCGCCGCCGCTCTTGTCCACCGGAATGGAGACCGGAATACCCCACTTTCCGGTGACCCGGCTGACCACCGGATTGCCGATGAAAAAGCCCCGCGTCTGCATCTGGGCCTGGGCTCTGACATAGTCGCGGTCGGCGACATTGGCCAGGGGCTTGGGGCCGCGCCGGGGGATGTAGTGCAGGCCGCCGCCGCTTGTCACCATGCGGATATCGAGCATGCCGTCCGACATCTGGCGCAGACGGTCCACTAGGGCGATGAAGGACGGGCTGTCGCCCGGATCGGTCTGGGGATGGTCCGCCATCCAGAAATTGCTGGCCATCAGCGAGGTTTCGGCATGGCGGAACAGGCGCAGGGTCTGTTCCTCGGCGGCCGTGGTCAATTGCTCGAGGACGACGGTGTTGGACGCGATGATGCTCTTGCGCTGGGACCAGGACCAATAAGCGACAAAGCCCCACAGCACCAGGAGCATGGCTCCCAGCAATCCAACCATGATGCGGCGGTTCGATGTGTGGAGTTCGACCGGCACGCCTATGGGCACTCCTGAAAGCGAACCGGCTCGCCCGAGGCCTGGCCCAACAGTTGGCCATCGCGCATGACGGTGCTTCCGCGCACGATGGTGGCCACCGGCCAGCCCGTGACCTTGCGCCCGTCGAAGGGGGTCCAGCCGCAGCGGCTTTCGATCCAGTCGTTGGTGATGATGCGCTCGGCCTTCATGTCCACGATGGTGAAGTCGGCGTCATAGCCCACCGCGATGCGCCCCTTGCCCGCGATATTGTAGATGCGGGCGGGACCCGCGCTGGTCAGGTCCACCAGCCGCTCCAGGCTGAGGCGGCCCTGGTTGACGTGGTCGAGCATGAGAGGGACCAGGGTCTGGACCCCGGTCATGCCCGACGGACTTTGGGGATAGGGCTTGTCCTTCTCCTCGCGGGTATGGGGCGCATGGTCCGAGCCCAGCACGTCCACGGTTCCGTCGGCGATGGCCTTCCAAAGGGCGTCGCGGTGGCGGGTGCCGCGAATGGGCGGATTCATCTGGGCATAGGTGCCCAGCCGCTCATAGCATTCCGGGGCGGCCAGGGTCAGGTGCTGGGGCGTGGTCTCCACCGTGGCCACATCCTTGTGACCGGCCAGGAACTCCATTTCCTCGGCGGTGGTGACGTGCAGCACATGGACGCGGCGCCGTGCCGTCTCGGCCAGGGCGATCAGGCGCTTGCTGGCCATCAGGGCGGTTTCCTCGTCGCGCCACAGGTGGTGGACGCGGGGATGCGCCCCTTCCTCGGCCACATGTTTGCGCTCGATCAGGCGGCCCTCATCCTCGCAATGGACGGCGACGCGGCGAAAGCCCTGGGCCAGGACCCTGCCCAGAGTCTCGTCGTCGGCCACCAAAAGGTTGCCAGTGGAAGACCCCATGAACACCTTGATGCCGGCACAGCCGGGAATGCGCTCCCACTGGGCCAGATGGTCCACATTGTCCGACGCCGCGCCGATGAAGAAGGCGTGATCCACCCAGGCGCGGCCCTTCGCGCGGGCCAGCTTGTCTAGAATAGCGTCGGCGGTGGTGGTGGAGGGCTTGGTGTTGGGCATCTCGAAGATGGCGACCACGCCGCCCTGGGCGGCGGCGCGCGTGCCGCTTTCCAGGTCTTCCTTATGCTCGAGGCCCGGCTCGCGGAAATGCACCTGGGTGTCGATGACGCCGGGCAGCACGGTCAGCCCGCGCAGATCCACCTCGTCGGCGGCCGAAGCGCCCAGCAGATCGCCCAAAGCCCGGATGCGGCCGTCACTGACCGCGATATCGGCGCGTCCGGTGCCGTTGGGCGTCACCACCGTGCCATTGCGCAGGATCAGGTCGAAGGACTGGGCCATGGCGGTTCTCCAAAGAATTCAGATGGTGATTATATCCGCTCCGCCAAAGCGGAAAAGGCATCTCCGTCGGGAATCTTGCCCAGCACATGCCTTTGATGCCACAGGGCGTAGAACAGCAGGGTCCAACAGGCGAAACCGGTGTCCTTGGTGCAATCCTTGAACAGGCGCTTCACCTTGCCGGGATGGCAGATCTCCTCGATTCCGGGCTGATGAGCCACCAAGTGCCCGATCTCGGGGCGTGCCGCGATCCACTCGGCGACCGGCACGGTGAAGCCGCGCTTCTTCTCGAAGGGCCGCGAGGCGGGCAGCGCGGTTTCCAGCCAGCGGCGCAAGATCCACTTGCCCAAGCCTTTGCGGACCTTGAGATGGTCGGGCAGGCGGAAGGCGAAGGCGGCGACGACGGGATCAAGGAAGGGCACCCGGCCCTCGATGCCGTTGGCCATCAGGCAACGGTCGGCCTTGGCGAGCAAGTCGTTGGGTAGCCAGTCGGCGCAATCCACCGCCTGGGCCACCTGCAGGCGGGTGCGACCGGGCATGGCCTCGACCCGCTCGGCCAGCTTCATGCCGTGGCGCCAGTGGCTGAGGATGCCGTCTCTCAGCACATCCAGCCCGTCGAAGGTGCCCTTCCTGCGCATGGATTTGGTCAGCGGCCAGGGGCGCATGGCGTGGCGGTAACGGCCATAGCCGCCGAACAACTCGTCGCCGCCCTCGCCCGACAAGATGACCTTGACCTCCTTTCTCGCCTCTTGGGCCAGCTTGAAGGTGGGCAGGCAGGCATAATCGGCGGCCGGGTCGTCCATGGCGGCGGCGACCTGGGGCAGCAAAGCCCAGAAGTCGCTTTGCGTGAACTCCACCTCCACATGCCGCGCGCCCACGGCACGGGCCAGATCGCGGGCATGCTCGCGCTCGTCGTGCACCTTGGTGCCGGGGAAGCCAGCGGTGAAGGCCAGTATGCCCCTGGGGTTCAGCCTCGCCATCAGGGCCAGAACCACCGAGGAATCGATGCCGCCCGACAGGAACATGCCATAGGGCACGTCCGAGCGTTGGTGCAGTTCCACCGATTCGGTCAGCGTGTCGTCCAACTGGTCCAGCAACTGGTCCAGGCCGCCCTCGTTGGGCCCGCCAGCGGGCAGGGCGGGCAGGCGGCGGCTTTCGGCGACGCAGCCTTCCTCGGCCACCACGGTCTCGCCGGGGGCAAGACGGCGGATGCCCTTGAAGATGGTCCGGGTCCCGGTGGTGAACTGCAATTGCAGCAATTCGGCCAGGGCGACGGGGTCCAACTCCGGCTTGACCAGTCCGGCGGCCAGCAGGGCCTGGGGCTCGGAGGCGAAGGCCAGACCGGGACTGCCTTCGGCCAGATATAGCGGCTTGATGCCGAACGGGTCGCGGCAAAGGATCAGCTTCTCCGCCTTGCCGTCGTGAATGGCCAGGGCGTACATGCCGCGCAGGCTTCGAGCGAAGGCCGGGCCCTGGTGGCGGTAAAGATGCAGCGGCGGCTCGCAGTCCGATCCCGTGGCGAAGGCTTGGCCCGCCATGTCAGACTTCAGTTCCAGGTAGTTGTAGACCTCGCCATTGGCGACGATGGCGTTGCCCTGACCGTCCAGGATGGGCTGACGGCCCCCTTCCAGATCGATGATGGACAGACGGTTCTGCACCAGGCCCACATTGCCCTGCACATGGCGGCCGCGCCCGTCGGGGCCGCGATGGGCCAGGGCATCGGCCAGCTTGTCCAACACTGTTTCATCGGGCGGGCCGCCTGGGGTCATGAGTCCGGCGATGCCGCACATCAGCGCTTCACCTTCTCGAAGAAGTCCAGATAGCGCGCCACCACGGCGGCTTCGGTGAACTGGCGTTCATAGGCGCTTCGGCCCCCTTGGGCCAGGGTGCTGGCGGTGTCGGGCTCGGTCAGCAGGCGGCGGATGGCCTGGGCCAGTGCCTGATCGTCATCCACGGGCACCAGCAGGCCATCGACGCCCTCGGTGATCAGTTGCTTTGGCCCTTGCGACGCGGCGGCGATGACGGGGCGCGCGGCGGCCCAGGCTTCGATCACCACATTGCCCAGAGGCTCGTGGCGGGACGGGCAGACGAACAGGTCGCCGGTGGCGTAAAGCGCCGCCACATCGTCGCGCCAGCCGAGAAAGCGCACCCTGGGCCTGACCGACAGATGGGCGGCCAGGGCTTCCAGTTCGGCGCGCTGGGGGCCTTCTCCGGCGATCCACAGATAGCAGTCGTGCACCTGCTCCACCGCCTTCAGCAGAACGTCGAAGGCCTTGTTGGGATGCAGGCGGCCCATGGCGACGATCAGCTTTGCGCCGGGCGGTGTGTCGAGGCCGGCGCGCGACAGCGGCGGGACGCCTTGGCTGTCGGCCACGAAATTGGGAACGTAATGAACCTGACCACTCGGTCGACCCTGGGCGATGATCCAGTCGCGGATATCAGGCGTGTTGCCGATCAGGTGGTCGCACTGGCGGTAATATTTGAGATCGTAATAGCCGCCCAGGCGGCCCACCGTCACATGGGGGCCCTTAGGGACAAAGCGCGACGCCCGGTTCATCCAGGTCAGTACGATGTCAGGCTTGAACGCCTTGACCTCGCGGCGAAAGCGCCAATGGGTGACGAGGTCGAGGGCTCCGCCGAACGGCGCTTCCACCACATCGACGCCCTGGCCGCGCAGCAGGGCGGCGCGCTTTGGATTGTCGCGGATCAGCACGCGCTGGGTGATGCCAGCCCGCCCCAGAGCCGGAGCCAGGCGCTCGAAAAAGGCCTCCGCCCCGCCATGGGGGGCTCCGGCCATGGCCTGGAGCAGCCGGGTCATTTCAACCAGCCTTCCAGCGTGGCGGCGGCGCCGTCCCAGGTCCGGCCCTTCCAGGCGGTGCGGGCTTCGGCGCTCATGGTTTGTTGTACCGACCGGTCGGTTAACAGCATGGCGGCCAGATTGGCGAAGGCGTCGTCATCGGGGGACGCATAGCCGGTGATCCCATCCTTGATGCGCTCGGGGGCGGCGCCCAAGGGGCGGATCACCGCCGGGCAGCCCGCCGCCTGACTTTCCATCAGGGTAAAGCAGCCCATGTCATCGGCATGGCCGGGATAGAGGTGGACGCGGGCTTCGCGCAACGCCTCGGCCATCAGATGGTCCCCCTGGGGACGGCAGACCACCACGCCATGGCGGGCGGCGGCCTTGACCTTGGCGGCCAGGGGGCGCAGCGCCTCGTCGATCTCGGCCCCGTCCATGGCCGAGGCCAGCATCATGGAATGGATGTGCAGTTCCGCATCGGGGGCCTTGGGCCTGATCTTGCCGATCCACAGATCCACCAGCCAGTCCAGGCCGTGGGCGGGATGGGTGGTGACCACGGCGCGCGGCGGCTCCTGGGGCCTGGGCTCCGCGCCAAGATAGTCCGAGCGCACCGCCATGGGCAGCAAGCCAGCGGCCAGTCCCTTGGCCTGGAAATCGCGGGCCTGGGCCTCGGCCACCAGCAGCAGCAGCGGCTTATGGGTGTCGATCATGGCCCGCGTCGCCGGGCGGTCCAGCAGACGCCCCGGCCCGGTGTGCCAGAATACCCGCTTGCCCGCATGGCGGACGAATTCCAGCAAGGCGGGTTTGCGGAACGCGATCAGCACATCGGTGCGCAGCGGCTTTTTGCCCTCGAAGGTCTCCCACTGGGCGCTTTCGATATACATGCCCCAGCGGCAGCGGTTGAACACCTGCACCGTATGGCCCAGCCGCGCCAGGGCGCCGGGCAGCGAGGCAAAAGCCTTCTCCGCCCCGCCCAAGGGGCGCGACGAGGCGGAATAGCCGTCGAAGGGAATGGAATCGTCCACGAGGGTGATATGCATGGTAGGAATCTTATAAGGCGGCAAGGGGGGCTTGTCATCCCGGCTGGTTTGACCCACCCTCTGTTCGGAAGGGTTGCCGAAGAGGATTTGGCCCATGAGCGACAAGGTCTTTGTGCATCTGGAACAGCGTGCCGTGCTGGAAGTGGGGGGCGAGGACCGCCGCGCCTTCCTTCAAGGCCTGGTCTCCAACGACATGAACAAGGTGGCCGGGGATCGGGCGGTGTTCACTGGCCTGCTCACCCCCCAGGGCAAGTTCCTCTACGATCTGTTCGTGGTCGAATTGGGCGATGTCTTCCTGATCGAGGCGGAGGCGGCGCGCCTGGAGGATCTGCGCAAGAAGCTGTCCATGTACAAGCTGCGCTCAAAGGTGACCATCGCCGTGGCCTCCAATATGGCGGTGTTCGGCCTGATGGGCGAAGGCGTCGCGGCTGCTTTCGACCTGGAGCCGCAAGCCGGAGCCGCCACGGAATTCGCGGGCGGCAGCGTCTTCGTCGATCCCCGTCTGGCCGAAGGGGGCCTGCGTGCCCTGCTGCCCGTCGATGGCGGCCCCCGCGTTCTCGAAGCCAACGACTTCAAGCCCGCGCCCTTCCATTCCTGGGACGAGGCCCGCATCCGCCTGGGCCTGCCCGACGGTTCGCGCGATCTGGAGGTGGACAAGGCTCTGCTGCTGGAAAACGGCTTCGAGGAGCTGAACGGCGTCGACTTCAACAAGGGCTGCTATATGGGCCAGGAACTGACGGCGCGCACCAAGTATCGCGGGCTGGTCAAGAAGCGCCTGATGCCGGTGGAGGTCAACGGACCCATGCCAGCGCCGGGAACGGTCATCCATCTGGGGGAAGCCGAGGCGGGCGAGATGCGCTCGGCCTGCGGTCATGCGGGTCTGGCCCTGATCCGGCTGGACCAGTGGCGCGCCTCGGGGGGCATGGGGTTCACCGTCGGCACGGCACGTCTGGACGCCGCAAAGCCCAAATGGGCGGTGTTTCCCGAAAGTGAGTGAGCTGGTGCAGGATCTGTCACGCCGGGTGACGCCGCTGACCGTCTCGGCCGATATCGCCGAGGCGGTCCGGCTGTATCAGGCCCTGGGCTTCGAGGTGGTCGATAGCGGGAATCCGGGCTGGGTCGGATTGCGGGCCGGACACAGCCACCAGATCCTGGCTTCCAAGGCTTTCATGGAACGCCGGTTCAGCCCCTGGACCGTGGCCGTGCTGCTGGATCACACCACGCCCTATATCTATGTGTCATCCCTGGACGAGGCCAAGGCGCGGCTGTCGGATTCTGCCGCCATCGTCGAGCAATCGGCGGTGGTCGATGGCAGCCGCGAAGCGGTGATCGACGCCGACGGCCTGTATCTGGTGCTGGCGGAAAAGGTCGAGGGAGGCGAGTAACCCCTCCCTGTTTTCGTCATCCCGGACGAGCAATGCGAGATCCGGGATCCAGGGGGGGCGACTCCTGGGTCCCGGCTCGGGGCCGGGACGACGACACGGATACGCTAAGCCACCGCCGAGCGCATGGCGGCGATCTGGTCGGGCGTCATGGCGGCGATCTGGGTGGTGGTGAAGGCGTCGATCTGGACGGCGTTCAGCGCCTCGATCTGGGTGGCCGACAGCGCTCCCACATTGGTGGTCGACAGGCCCGCGACCTGGGTGGTGGTCAGGCCGCCCAACTGGTTGGGAGACAGGGCCGCCATCTCGGTGGTGCTGAAATTGCTGACCTGGGTGGGGGTCAGCGCTCCCATCTGGGTGGCTGACAGGGCCGCCAACTGGCCCGCCGACAGCGCCTGCAACTGGCTGCCGGTCAGATTGGTCACCTGCTGGGTCGACAGCGACTGGACCTGGGTGATGGACAGGGCCTGAACCTGAGTGGTGGTCAGGGCGCGGATCTGCACGCGGGTCAGCGCTCCCAATTGCTCGCTGTCCATCTGGGCGATCTGAGACGTGGTCAGGCCGCTGATCTCGGCGGGCGTCAGGGCGGCGATCTGCTCTCCCGCCAGGGCGTAGAACTGGGTGGCGTCCAGGCTGCCCAACTGTTCGGTGCTGAGGCCGACGATGCCGGTGGGCGACAGGGCGTTGACCTGGGACGGCGACAGCGCCCCGATCTGGGTGGTGGACAAGGCCGCCAAAGCGGTGGCGGTCATGCCCCAGATGCCGATCTGCGACAGCGAGGATATCTGCTTGGTGGTCAGCGCCGTGATCTGGGTGGTGCTGAGCGATCCGATGCCACTGGCCGACAATCCGCCCAATTGGGTGGTGGTCAGGGAGTTGATCTCGGTGGCGTTTAGCCCGGCCACCTGGGTGGTGGTCAGCGATCCGATCTGGGTGGTGGTCACCGCCTGCAACTGGGTGGTGGACAGCGCGCCCAACTGGGCGGCGGTCAAGCCGCCGATGCCGGTGGCCGACAGCGAGGTGATCTGGGTGGTGGTCAGCGCCACCAACTGGGTGGTGGACAGCGAACCGATGCCGGTCGATGTCATTCCCGCCAGTTGGGCCGCGGCCAGGGACGCCACCTGGGTGGTGGCCAGACCGTTGATCTGGGTGGCCGAAAGCGCCCCCATCTGCGCTCCGCTCAAGCCCCGCAACTGGGTGGTCGACAGCGCCCCCATCTGGGTCGCGGTCAGTCCGGTCACCGACGTGGTGGTCAGCGCCGCCAGTTGGCTGGCGGCCAGGGCGCGGGTCTGGGTCAGCGACAGGCCGGAAATCTGCGTCGCGCTGAGCCCCATTAGCCCGGCATTGGAGAAGGCGGTCAGCGAGGTGGTGGACAATCCGCCCAACTGGGTCGCCGACAGGGCGCCCAGGCCGGTCGAACTCAGCCCCGCCAACTGGGTGGTGGCAAGCCCCGCCAGATCGGCGGTGGACAGGCCTTGGATCTGATCGCTGCCCATGGCCGCCATCTGGGCCGGGGTGAAGCCGCGCAGCTGGGTGATGGACAGGGCGTCCATCTGGGTGGCCGACAGGCTGGCCAGGGCCGTGGTGTTGAGCGCCGCCAGATGGCTGACCGAAAGGCCGGTCATCTGGGTGGTGGACAGGCCGTCGATCTGGGTGGCGGCCAGACCGGCCACGGCGGAGACCGACAGGGCGGCGATCTGGGTGGCGCTCATGGCGCCGATCTGGGTCTCGTCCAGTTCGTCCACCTGATCGGCCAGCAATCCCCGAATCTGGGTGATGGTCAGGGCGCCCATATCGGAGGTGGTCAGCTCGCCCACCGCATCTTGGGACAATTCGCCCACCTGGGTGGCTGACAGGCCGCGCAACTGGGTGGTGGACATGGCATGGATCTGGGTGCCGGTCAGGCCCGTGATTCCGCCCGCCGAGAGCGCGGCAAGCTGGGTCGCGGTGAGCCCCGAGACCTGGGTGGTGGTCAGCGCCGCCGTCTGGGTGGCGCCCAGGCCGGAAAGCTGGGTGGTGGACAGCGAGGAGAAAGCGGTCTGGCTGAGCCCCGCCACCTGGGTCGCGGTCAGGCCGCCCATCTGGGCATTGGTCAGGACCCGAAGTTGGGCATTGGAAAGGGCCGATATCTGGCTGGCCGACAGACCCGAAAGCGCCGTCAGGCTGAGCCCCGCCACCTGGGTGGTCGACAGCGCCGCCACCTGGGTGAGCGTCAGGCCGCTGGTCTGGGTATCGGCCAGACCGCCCAGCGCGGAGACCGACAGGGCGCGGGTCTGGGTCACCGACAGGGCAGACAGTTGCGCCGTGGACAGGGATTGCACCTGGGCCGCCTTCATGCCGGACAGCTGGGTGGCGGTCAGGGCGGCCAGGGTGGCGGTGGGCAGGCTGCCGGTCTGGGTGGTGGTCAGGGCTCCCAGTTGGGTCACGGTCAGGGCCGAAAGCTGGGTGACCGACAGATGCCCCAATCCGGTGGTGGACAGGCCGGACACGCCGCTGCTGGACAGGGCATGGATTTGGGTGGCCGAGAGGCTGTCCATCTGGGTGAGGCCGAGCGAGGCCAACTGGGTGCCAGCCAGCGCCGCAACCTGGGTGATGGTCAGGGCCGCCAGGCCGCTGGTGGACAGGCCGGAGAACTGGACCGAATCCAGCGCGGTCAACTGGGCCGTGCTCAAGGTCCGCACCTGGGTGGCCGACAGGGCGGCCAGTTGCGTGCTGCTCAATCCGCTGACCAGGGTGCCGGACAGGCCGCCGACCTGGGTGGTGGACAGGGACGCCATCTGGGTGGCCGACAGGCCGTCGATGCCGGTCTCGGACAGGGCGGCGATCTGGGTGGCCGAGAGCGCGTGCAACTGGGTGGTGCCCAGGCTGGCCATCTGCTCGGCCGACAATCCATCCATGGCGCCCGCGGCGATGGCGGCGATCTGGGTCGCGCCCAAGGCGGTCAGCTGGGTGGTGGCCATGGCGCCGATCTGCGCGTCGCTCAAGCCGCCGATCTGGGTGGTGGTCATGGCCCGGATGCGGGTCTCGTTGAACACCGCCATCTGGGTGGGGGCCAGGCCGCCCACCGCACCGGCCGACAGCGCGCCCATCTGGATGGCGGTCATGCCGGTGAGCGTGGTGGTGGACAGCGATGCCACCTGATTGGCGGTAAGGCCCCCAAGCTGGGTGGTGGACAGCGCTCCCAGATCGGTGGCCGACAGGCCCGAGACCTGATCCGGGGTCAGTGCCGCCACCTGAGAGGCGCTCCAGGCGCGCAACTGGATGGTGGACAGGGACTCGATCTGGGTGGCCGAAAGACCGCCGATGCCCGAGGCCGACAGCGCCGCCATCTGGGTCGCGCTGAAGGCGGCCAATTGGGCGGTCGACAGGCTGCCGATGGTGTCGGCGCCCATGGCCTGCATCTGGGTCTGCGACAATCCCGCCAGTTGGGTATTGGTCAAGCCGCCAAGCTGGGCGCCATTCAGAGCCGCCAACTGGGCGGTGGCCAGCCCGCGCAACTGGGTGACGGAGAGCGCGCCCAGGGTGGCGGTGTTCAGCCCGGCAATCTGATCCAGGCTGAGGGCGGCGATCTGGGTGGGGGTCAGAGACTGAACCTGGGCGCTGCCCAATCCGGCGATCTGGGTATTGGTCATCCCGCCCAGCGCCGCGCCGGTCAGGTTGGCGATCTGGGTATTGCTCAGCGCCCCCACCTGGGTGGTGGAGAGGGATTCCATCTGTGTGGCGGTCAGGCCGCGCAGCTGGGTTGTGGACAGCCCCACCACATCCGCCGTGGACAATCCGTCCAATCCCACTTCCGACAGGGCGGAAAGCTGGGTGGCCGACAGGGCGGAGAGTTGGGCGCTGCTCAAGGCATCGATCTGGTCGGCGCTCAGCGCGCCCAGGGCTATGGTGTTCAGGCTGGCCACCTGGCTGGGCGCCAGGGCGGCCAATTGCGACGTGGTCAGGGCCTGGGCCTGGGCATCGCTCAAGCCCGCCACCTGGAAGGTGGACAGCGCCCGGAGGCGGGTGGTGCCCAGCGTGGCGATCTGGGTCTCGGTCAGGCCGCTCATGGCGGCGCCCGACAGCGCTCCCATCTGGGTGGCGGTCAGTCCATCCAGGGTGGTGGTGCTGAGCGCGCCCATCTGGGCGGCATTCAGGCCCGCCAACTGGGTGATGCTGAGGGCGGAGAGTTCGGACGAAGTCAAGCCGCCCACTTGATCGGCGGACATCCATCCGACTTGGGTGGCGCTGAGCGCATGCAGCTGGACCGAGGACAGCCCGGTGATCTGATCGCGCGTCAGGCCGCCGATTCCCGCCGCCGACAGGGCGGCGATCTGGGTGGCGCTGAACTGGGTCGCATCCATATTGACGATGGTGTCGCCGGTCAGCCCCTGCATCTGGCTGGTGGACAGCGCCGCCAGCTGGGTGGGGCTGAAGGCGGCAAGCCGGCTGGCGTCCAGCGCCGCGATCTGCGACTGGCTGAGAGCGCGGATCTGGGTATTGGTCAGTCCGGCGATCACCGACGTGTCCAGTCCGCCCATCTGATCGGCGCTGAGCGCGTGGATCTGGGTGGAAGACAGCGCCGCCAGCTGCGTCGGATTCAGCCCGGCGATGCCGGTGGTGGTCAGCCCGCCGATGGCCCCATTGGACAGGCCGCTCAGTTGGGTGGTGGACAGCGCCGCCAACTGACTGGTGTCGAGCTTCGACATCTGGGTGGCGGTCAGGCCGCGGACCTGTGACACCGACAGGAAGCTCAGCTCGTCCAGGTCAAGGCCGTCCAGCCCGTCTTCTGACAGGGCGCTGATCTGGGTGGACGCCAGGGCCCGCAATTGCGTGGTGCCCAGCCCGGCCACCGTGACGCTGGACAGGCCCGCCAGGGCCGAGAGGCTGAGCCCGGTGACCTGGGTGGCCGACAGCAGTCCCATCTGCGACGGTCCCAGGGCTTCCAGCTGGGTGGCGCCCAGGCCGCCGATCTGGGTGGGGGTCAGCGCCGAAAGCTGGGTCTGGTTCAGCCCGTTAACCTGGGTGACGCTCAGGCTGGCCAGTTGGGCCGCGCTCAATCCCCGCACCTGGGTGACCGAGAGACCGCCAATCTCGGTGGAATCCATCCCGGACAACTGGGCGGCGGACAAACCCGCCATCTGGGTGGGGGTCAGCGCCGAAAGCTGAGTGACGTTGAACGCCGCGACCTGGGTCTCGCTCAGGCCCGCGATGCCGTCGGCGGACAGACCCGCCACCCCCGTCGTGGTCAGGGACTCGATCTGGGTCAGGGTCATGGACCCCACCTGGGTGGCGGTCATGCCGCCCATCTGGGTGCGGGTCAGGGCCGACAGAACGCTGGCCGACAGGTTGGAAACCTGATCGGCGCTGAGATTGCCGATCTGGGTGGTGGACAGAATCCGGATCTGGCTGGTGGCCAGGGATTCGATCTGGGTGGAAGACAGGCCGGTGACGCCGGTGGTCGACAGCGCCAGCAACTGGGTGAAGCTCAACAGGCCGATCTGGGAGGTGGACAACTCGCCCAGCGTATCGGCCCCCAGGCCGCGAATCTGGGTGGCGGTCAGCGCCGCGACCTCGGTTCCCGTCAGGCTTTGCACCTGGGTCGCATTCAAGGCGCCCAATTGGGTGGCCGACAGGGCGCGGAGCTGGGTGATGGAAAGCTCGGCCACCTGCTCGACGCCCATGGCGCCCATCTGGGTCTCGGTCAGTCCGGCCATCTGGGTGACGGTCAAAGCCCCCATCTGGGTGGGGCTGAGCAGGGCGACCTGGGTCTCTGCTATGGCGCGCAGGGTGCCGACGCTCAAGGCCGCCACCTGCGACGGCGTCAGGGAGGCCAGCTGGGTATCGGTCAGCAGTCCCACATTGGTGGCGGACAGGGCCCGGATCTGGGCGCTGTTGAGCGCCGCGACGGCCGTGGGCGACAGGGCGGCGACCGCCGTATCGGCCAGGGAGGAAATCTGGGTGGCGGTCAGGGCGCGCACCTGGGTCGCCGACATGTCGCCCAATTGGGTCAGGCTGAGACCGGCCAGTTGCGTGGTGCGCAGGGCCGCCCACTGGGTCTGGGACAGCGCCGTCAGCTGATCCTGGCTCAACTGGCCCATCTGGGTGGCGGAAAGCCCGGCGACCTGGGTGGTGGACAGGCTGGCCAACGTGGTTGCCGAGAGACCGGACAGGGCGTCCACGGACAGGGCCGCCATCTGGGTGTCCTGCAACCCCTTCAACTGGAGACTGGACAAATGGCTCAGTTGATCGGCGCTGAACGCCGACAGGGGATTGGCCCCCAATCCGCCCAATTGGGTGACGGTCAAAGCCTCGATCTGGTCTTCCTTTAGCAGTGAAACCCGGTCATGGCTAAGGCCCAGCAATCCGGTGGTGGACAGGGCGCTGAACTGGGTGGCGTCCAGGGACAAGAACTGCTCGTCGGTCAGTCCCCGGATATGGCCAGCGGTCAGGCCGCCCAACTGGGTGGTGCTGAGCCGGTCCAAGGTGGTCTCGGTCAACGCCGCCAACTGCTCGATGGACAGGCCGCCCATCTGGGCCGAGGTCAGGGCCGCGATCCGGGAATCGGACAGGGTCTCGATGGCCTCGACCGACAGGCTTCTGATCTGGGTGGGCGTGAGCGAGGCCACCTGGGTGGTGCTGAGCCCGGCGATCTGGGTCGGTGTGAGGTCCGAAATCTGGGTGGGTGAAAGGCCGCGAAGCTGGGCAAGACTGAGCGCGCCCAACTGGGTGGGGCTCATGGCGCCGATCTGGTCGTCGGCCAGCCCGGCCATCTGGGTGATGCTGAACCCGGTCAGTTGGGTGGCGGTCAGGGTCGCCACCTGGGTGGGGCTCATGGCGGCGATCTGGGTGGAGGCCAGCGCGGCCAACTGGGTCTGGTTGAGCGCCCCCAATTGAGCCCCGCTCAACTGCGCCATCTGAAACTCGTTCAGGCCGCGCAGCGCCGTGATGGATAACGCCGCCATCTGGGAGGTTCCCAGGGCGGCCAGTTGGGTCTCGTCGAATTGGGTCAGGGCCCGGATGCCGAAACCCTTCACCTGATATTGGTTCAGCGCGGAAATCTGGGTGGCGTCGAAGCCGTGCATCTGATCAGCGTTCAGCACGCCGATCTGCGCCGCCGACAAGGCGTTGATCTGGGTCGAGGTCATTGCCTGAATCTGACTCTGGGTCAGACCGGCCATGGCGGTCAGCGACAGGGCGGCGATCTGGGCGCCGCTCAGCGCGCCCATCTGGTCGAGGGACAGCGATCCGATTTCGGTGGCGGACAGTGCCTTGATCTGGGCGGTGCTGAACGCGCCCACCTGGGACGAGGTGAGCGCCGCCACCTGATCCTCGGATAGCCAGCCGATTCCGGTGGCCGACAGGCCACGGACCTGGGTTGCCGACAGGCCTGCGATCTCGGCGGTGGAGAAGGTGCTGAACTGGCTGGTGCTCAGCGCCCCGATCTGGGCCGCCGACAATCCGCCGATCTGGGTGGCGTCCAGGGATTCCACCGCGCTGGTGGACAGGGCGCCGATCTGGGTGGTGCTGAACGCCGCCACTTGATTGGAGGAGAGCAGATCGATCTGTTCGGCGTCCAGTCCGGCCACGCCACGGGCGGCCAGATTGGAAATCTGGGCCGCGCTGAGGCCGGTCAGTTGGGAATCACTCAGCCCCGCCACCTGTTTGGCGGTCAGGGCGGCCAACTGGGTGGAACTCAACCCGGCCATCTGGGTGGAATTCAAGGTGGCGATGGCCGAGGTGGAGAAGAACTGGAACTGGGAGGCCCCCACCGCGGCCAGTTGGGTCTGGGAAAGCACCCCCACCTGGGTCACGTCGAAACCCTGGATGCCGAAGGCGCTGAGCGCGGCCATCTGGCTGCTGCTGAGCGCCGCGACCTGATCGGCGCTGAGCGCGCCGGTGGCCGTCTGGGTCAGGCCGCGCGCCTGGGTGGTCGACAAGGCCGCCACCTGGGTGGGAGCGAAGGCCGGAATCTGGGTGGAGGACAGCGCCAGAATGCCAGTGATGGTGAGACCGCTCAACTGGCTGAGGTTCAGCGAGGCCAGCGCCTCGTTGCCCAGTCCGCTCACCTGGGTGCCGTTCATGGCGGCGATCTGGCTGGACGCGATACCCGTCATCTGGGTGGGGGTCAGCGCCCCAGTCTCGGTGGAGGTCAGTCCTTTGACCTGGGTGATGGAGAGTACCGATAGCTGGGTGGGCGCCAGGGCGCGGAACTGGGTGACCGTCATCTCTCCCAGGTCGGTGGCAGTCAGGCCCTTGATCTGCAAGGTGGAGAGCGAGGAAATGACGTCCACGCCGAAGGCGTCGAACTGGGCGTCGAGAAGAACCGAAAGCTGGTCGCCGCTGAACGCCACCTGCGACGGCGAAAGCGCCCCGATCTGCGTTTCCGTCAGCCCCGTCATCTGGGTGACGGTGAGGGATGAGAGCTGGGTGCTGCTCATCTCCTGGATCTGGGAGACGCTGAAGGCGGCGATCTGGAAGGTGCTGAGTTCGCGGATGTCCGAGGCGGTCAGGTCCCGAATGGCCGCGCCGCTCAGTTGAGCGATCTGCGCCTCATTCAGCGACGATATGGACGAGACCATGGGTGCTTCTCCGACCGGACCCTAAACGATCGCGGCGATGCCTGACCTGACTTCGCGTGGCAACGCAAGAAACATGCCGAACCTTTCTTGTAAGGCGGGCCGAGGTAATTCCTCTATTCCTTATAGGGATGAACGGGGAATCCGTCCCGGCAAATTTTGCCCCGTGCAGATTTTGCCGGGTGCTTATTGCCCGGTCGGGGCCTTCTCGTCGGGCATGTGGCGGCGGATCAGCGGCATCTGGAACATCATGAAGATGAAGGTCAAGGCCATGCTGCCCGGCACCTTCCACAAGACCCAGGTGTCGAGCGACGCCACTCTGCGCACCACCTCGTTGAGCCCGGCCATGGCCAGAAAGAACAGGCAAAAGCGCAGCGACAAGACCCGCCAGCCGTCATCGTCCAGATGCAGCGCCTCGCCCAGCACCACCTTGACCGTGGGACGGTTCAGGGCCAGCCCGCCGCCCAGCACCAGGGCGAAGAGGGCATAGACGATGGTCGGCTTCATCATGATGAAGGTTTCGTCATTCAGCCACAGGGTCAGCCCGCCGAACACGCCCACCACCAAGGCGGTGACCAGCGGCATCAAGGCGACCTTGCGGGTGAAGACATAGGACAGGACCAAAGCCACCGCCGTGGCCGCCATCAGCGCCGCGGTGGCGGGCAACAGGCCCTTAAGCCAGTAAAGCCCCAGAAACACCGCCAGCGGACCGAAATCCACGGCGGGCTTCAGCCATTTGGGGGCCTGCGGCGCGCTCATTCCACCGTGACGCTTTTCGCCAGATTGCGAGGCTGGTCCACGTCGGTGCCCTTGGCCACGGCCACATGATAGGCCAGCAATTGCACCGGAATGGCGTAAAGGATGGGCGCCACCACCGGATCGACGCAGGGCAGGGCCATGGAGGAGAACAGCTTGGTGGAGACCCGCCGGATGCCCTCGGCATCGGAGAAGAACACCACGCGGCCGCCGCGCGCCACCACTTCCTGGACGTTGGACGCGGTCTTTTCATATAGCTCGTCGGTCGGGCAGATGACGATCACGGGAACCGAATCGTCGATCAGGGCGATGGGGCCGTGCTTGAGTTCGCCCGCGGCATAGGCCTCGGCGTGGATATAGCTGATTTCCTTCAGCTTCAACGCGCCTTCCAGCGCGATGGGATAGCTGGTGCCGCGCCCCAGATAGAGGACGTCGCGGGCCTCGGCGATGCCTTGGGCGATGATGCGGATCTCGTCGTCATGGCGCAGCACCTCGGCGATACGGGCCGGGATCTCGGACAGCGAGCGGCAGATATCGGCTTCCTGGTCGGCGGACAGCGCGCCCGTGGCGCGGCCCATGCCGATGGCCAGACAGGCCAGCACGGTCAACTGGGTGGTGAAGGCCTTGGTGGACGCCACGCCGATCTCGGGCCCGGCCATGGTCTGCAGCACGCCTTCGGATTCGCGGGCGATGGTGCTTTCCGGCACATTGACCAGGGACAGGGTGCGCTGGCCGTGTTCGCGGCAATAGCGCAGCGCCGCTAAGGTGTCGGCGGTCTCGCCCGACTGCGAGATCATGATGGCCAGGCCGTCGGCCTCCATGGGCGGGCAGCGGTAGCGGAACTCGGACGCGATATCCACTTCCACCGGCAGGCGGGCAAGTTTCTCGATCCAGTACTTGGCCACCGAACCGGCGTAGTAGGAGGTGCCGCAGGCGATGATGCGCACCCGCTTGATGGAGGCCAGATCGAAGGGCAACTTGGGCAGCGTGATGGTGCGGTCGGCGGGGTTCAACATGGTGTTGAGCGCATTGCTCACCACTTCGGGCTGCTCGAAGATTTCCTTGAGCATGAAGTGACGGTGCTCGCCCTTGCCGATCATGGCGCCCGAGAACTGGGTCTGGCGCACCTCGCGGGTGACGTTGGCGCCGGTGCGGTCGCGGATGACCACGCTTTCGGCGGTCAGCACCGCCCAGTCGCCGTCGTTGAGATAGGCGATCTTCTGGGTCAGCGGCGCCAGCGCCAGGGCGTCCGAGCCCAGATACATCTCGCCCGCGCCATAGCCGATGGCCAAGGGCGAGCCCTGGCGGGCCGCGATCATCATATCGGGCCGTCCGGCGAAGATGATGCCGAGAGCGAAGGCGCCCTGCAGACGCTCGAGAGCCTTGGCGGTGGCCTCTTCCGCCCCCATGCCCTGGGCCAGATGGTAGTCGATGAGCTGGGCCACGGCCTCGGTGTCGGTGTCGCTTTCGAACACCTGGCCCTTGGCCGACAGTTCGGCCTTCAGCTCGTGGAAATTCTCGATGATGCCGTTATGGACCACCGCCACCCGTTTGGTGGCGTGGGGATGGGCGTTGCGTTCGTTGGGCACGCCATGGGTGGCCCAGCGGGTATGGCCGATGCCGATCAATCCGCCCATGGGCCGGGTCTTCAGGAGGCTTTCCAGATTGGCCAGCTTGCCCTCGGCGCGGCGGCGTTCGATCTCGCCATTGACCAAGGTGGCGATGCCAGCCGAGTCATATCCGCGATATTCCAGGCGCCGCAATCCCTCCACCAGGAGAGGGGCCACTTCCACCTTGCCGATGATGCCGACGATGCCGCACATGGAGGTCTAGTCCTTCTTCGCTTTCTTGGCGGCCTGCTGGGCGCGGAAGCGCTCGGCCCAGCCCTTCAGTTCCATCTGCGAGCCGCGCGCCACGGCCAGGGCGCCCGGCGTCACTTCCTTGGTGATCACCGAACCGGCGCCGACCACCGCGCCGTCGCCCACCTTGACGGGCGCCACCAGCGAGGTGTTGGAGCCGATGAAGGCGCCTGCGCCGATATCGGTGAACGACTTGTTGAAGCCGTCATAATTGCAGGTGATGGTGCCCGCGCCCACATTGGCGCCAGCGCCCACGCGGGCGTCGCCCACATAGGCCAGATGGTTGATCTTGGCGCCCGCCTCCACCGTGGCTTTCTTGACCTCGACGAAATTGCCGATATGGGCGCCTTCGCCGATCTCGGCGCCGGGGCGCAAGCGCGAGAAGGGACCGGCGGCCACACCCGCCTCCACGGTGCAGCCCTCGAAATGGCAAAAGCCCTTGATCTCCACATTGTCGCCCACGGTGACGCCGGGGCCGAACACCACATGGGGCCAGATGGTGACGTCGCGGCCGATCCTGGTATCCCACGAGAACCAGACGGTAGAGGGGTCGATCAGGGTGGCGCCGTTATCCATGGCCGCCAGACGCAGCCGGGCCTGGACCAGGGATTCCGCCACCGCCAGTTCCGAGCGGGCATTGACGCCCAGCAGTTCGGAGGGCTCGCCCTCCACATGGGTGCAGGTGGCGCCGTCGGCTCGCGCCAGGGCGACGATGTCGGTCAGGTAGTATTCGCCCTTGGAATTCTTGTTATCGACCCGCTCGATCAGGCTCCACAGCCGGTTGCCATCGATGGCCATGACGCCGGAATTGCACAGGGGATTCTCGCGCTGGTCCGGGGTGGCGTCGCGGTATTCGACGATGGCCTTGAGCCCTTCCGCGCCCACCACCAGACGCCCGTAATGGCCGGGGTCGTCGGGCTTGAAGCCCAGCACCACCACCGCCGGGTCGCGCGGACCCCGGCGCTCGGCCAGCATGCGCTCCAAGGTGGCCTGGGTGATCAGCGGCGTGTCGCCGTACAGCACCAGCACATCGCCATCGAACTCGCCCAGGGCCGATTTGGCCTGAAGGACGGCATGGCCGGTGCCAAGACGGTCGGCCTGGATGACGGTGGGATGGGGGGCGACGGTCTTGCTCACCACCTCCATGTCGGGGCCGACCACCACCACCATGCGATCGGGCGCCAGGCCTGAGACGGTGTCGAGCAGATGGCTCACCATGGGACGGCCCGCCAGAGGATGCATGACCTTGGGCAGGGACGACTTCATACGCGTTCCCATGCCGGCGGCAAGGACGATGACGGCGAGCTTGGCAGAAGCCATGATGCGGGCTGGACCCAATCTGTTGCGGTTGTGGCCGGAAGGTGCCACAAAAGGCCCGGTTCGGCCAAGTCAATCTTTGTTGCGGAAGGTTTCAATGGGCATGGGTTTGCTGGCGGTGCTGTTCGATCTGGACGGCACCCTGATTCACTCGCTTCCCGATCTGGTGGCGGCGGTCAACCGCCTGCTGGAGTCCGAGAGCCGTCAGCCTCTCGACGACCGGACGGTGATGTCTTTCGTGGGCGATGGGGCGGGGACTTTGGTGAGCAGGGCTTTCAAGGCCACCGGCGGCATGCCGGGGCCGGAGGTGGGGCCCTATCTCGAGCGCTTTCTGGCCGATTACGAGCCGCGCTCGGCGGAAAGTACCCGGCCTTGGCCCGGCGTGCCCGAGACCCTGGCCCGGCTGAAGGAGGCCGGGTTGAAGCTTGCGGTGTGCACCAACAAGCCCTCGCGCGCCACCGACGAGATCCTGGCCGCGCTGGACCTGGAGCGCTGGTTCGATCTGGTGGTGGGCGCCGACGACGCCCCGGCCATCAAGCCCGATCCGGCCCATGTCACCTGCATCCTCGACCGCTTGGGCGTGCCCGCCGCAAGGGCCGTGATGGTGGGCGATTCCGCCAATGACATCTTGTCGGCGCGGGCCGCTGGGGTGAGGAGCGTGGCGCTGTCCTTCGGCTATTGCCACGGGCCCGTGGCGGAGCTTGGCGCCGACTGGGTCATCGACGATTTCCGGGAACTATCCCATTTGCTTTTGGGGTAGCCCTCTTGCGTTGAAAGATGTTCGGGACCATGCTCTTTGAAGCCGATTTGTTGGGGGCACCGTGGTCGAGGGTAAAGGTCAGTCGTCGCAGCGGCGGATAGAGGAACTGTCGCAGCAGGTGGAGCGTCTTTCGCTCTATCAGGCCGTGTTCGACAATGCTTTCGAGGGCATGTTCGCCACGGATTGCGACAACCGCATCATCGCCGTAAATCCTGCTTTTACCGCCATCACTGGCTATACGGCCGAGGAGGCGGTGGGCAACGACCCCCATATGCTGAGTTCCGGGTTCCACGACCGGGCCTTCTACGAGGAAATGTGGGCCAAGCTCTCGTCCACCGGCTTGTGGCAGGGCGAGGTCATCGACCGCCACAAGGATGGTCGGCCGGTGCGCCTGTGGCTGTCCATCAGCTCGCAGCGCGATGCCGAGGGCAAGACGGCGCGCCGCATCGCCGTGTTCCGCGACGTCACCGAGGCGCGCGAGACGGCGGAACAGCTTTGGCAGCGCAGTAATTTCGATCCCCTGACCGAACTGCCCAACCGCAACCTGTTCCTCGACCGCCTGTTGCAGGCCCTGGTCCTGGCCGGGCGCGAGGGGTCCAAGGCGGCCATGCTGTTCATCGGGCTGGACGGCTTCAAGAACATCAACGATTCGCTGGGCCATTGGATCGGCGACAAGGTGCTGCAGGAGGCGTCTCGCCGCTTCCAGAATTGCCTGCGCCAGGGCGACACTGCGGCGCGCTTCGGCGGCGATGAGTTCACCGTGGTCCTGTCCGGCATCCGGGCCACCGCCGAGGTGGAAGCCGTGATCCGTTCGGTGCTGGAGGTGCTGCAGGAACCGTTCACGGTCGAGCATCACCATATCCTGATTTCGTGTTCCATCGGCGTCTGCCTGTGGCCCGGCGACGGCGAGGACGTGGAGGCCCTGATGCGCAACGCCACGGCGGCGCTGCAGCAGGCCAAGCAGGCCGGGCGCAATACCTTCCGCTTCTTCACCCCGGCCATGGATGCCCGCGCCCAGGCCCGCTCGCGTCTGGCCGATGAATTGTCCAGCGCCTTGGCCCAGGGCGAGTTCCATCTGGTCTTCCAGCCTCTTGTGGATGTGAAGACGGGCAAGGTGAACGCGGCCGAGGCGCTGTTGCGTTGGCACAACCGCTATCTCGGCGTGGTCAGCCCCGACCAGTTCGTGCCTTTGGCTGAGGAGATCGGCCTGATCCGCCCCATCGGCGAATGGCTGCTGACGGCGGCCTGCCGCGAGGCGCTGGTCTGGCAGGGCATGGGGCTGGGCGAGATCAATATCGCCGTCAACATCTCTCCCCGTCAGTTCCAGCAAGGCGATATCGTCGGCATCATCCGGCGCGCCCTGGAAGAGACCCGCCTGCCGCCCTGGCTGTTGACCATCGAGATTACCGAGGGCCTGCTGCTGTCCAATGGCGAGGAGATTCTGGCCAAGATGGAAACCATCCGCGCTCTGGGCGTCAGCCTGTCGGTGGATGATTTCGGGACCGGCTATTCCTCGCTGTCGTATCTCAAGAGCTTTCCCGTCGATGTGCTGAAGATCGACCGTTCGTTCATCGCCGATATGGGCGAACACAGCGACGACGCCACCATGGTCGAAGCCATCATCGCGCTCGGCCATTCGCTGCATCTGGAAGTGGTGGCCGAGGGCGTCGAGACCCAGCATCAGATGGATTTCATCACGAATCTGGGCTGTGACGTGGCCCAGGGCTATTTCTTCTCGCCGCCCTTGAGCGCGGCGCGGTTCCGCGAATTCGTACTCGAGCGCCAGGGCATTTCCGAGCCAGAGGGAAGTGTCGCCGTGGCGCCCCACGGTGTCCGGGTGCTGTTCGCCGACGACGTGGAACTGGCGCGGCTGGTGTTCCGCGATTTTCTCGAAGGCACCGGCTGTCTCATCGACGAGGCCGCCGACGGGGCCGAGGCCATCGCCAAGGCCTGCGCCGTGCGCAAGGATGGCGGCAACCGCCATCAGCTGATGGTCCTGGATTTGTGCATGCCCGGAACCGACGGGTTCGAGGCCGCGCGGGCCATCCGCCGGTTCGAGGCCGACAACGGGCTGGACCCGGTGCCGCTGATCGCGCTGACCGTGGACAATTCCGAAGACAGCCGCGACCGGGCGCGCCAGGCGGGTTTCGACCGCTTTCTGACCAAGCCCATTGCCCGTTCCGATCTGCTGGCCGCCATGGCAGAAATGCTGCCGCCCGCCAATACCGACTCGGCTCCGGCCGATGCGGGATTGGTGGCGGGCATCAACATTCCCACCGGGCTGGAGCATCTGTTGCCCGCCTTCATGGCCGAGATGCTGAAGGATCAGCAGACCCTGCGCAGTCTGGCCGAGGGGCGCGACCGCGCGGCACTGGCCGATCACGCCCATGCCATGCGCGGCAAGTGCGGCATGTTCGGGGAAGAGGTGCTTTATTCGTTGCTGGGCGATCTGGAAAGCCTGGCGCCCCAGGGCGACAGCGGCGAAATCACCCGTCTGGTCGCCAAGGTCGTTGAACGGGTCGGCCGCCTGTAGCACCATGGGCCCGGACCCAGGGCGGACACATCATGAAAATCACGCAGTTCACAGACTTTTCCATCCGTCTGCTCATCTATCTGTCGCGTCATCGCGACAGGGTTGTGACGGTGCGTGAAGTGGCTGAGTACTATGGAATTTCAGCCGAGCATCTGAAAAAGATCGTCCGCTCCCTAGCCGATCTGGGCCATCTCCAGACCGTGCGGGGCAAGCATGGGGGCCTGCGTCTGGCGCGCGAGCCGCGAGACATCGATATCGGCCGCTTGTTCCGCCAGCAGGAGAACCTCGCCCTGCTGCCCTGTCACGAGCCTTGCGACGGTTGCCCTATCGACGACTGCCGCCTGCGCGGGCTGGTCGATAATGCCCTGGCCGCCTTTCTGGCGGTGTTCGACGGCAAGTCGCTGGCGGATGTGATCTAAGGCGGCTGACCGCTTAGTAATTAGCCAGGGGATGGGACGGCGTTTCTTCCCCGTGATCGAGAAACTGCGCCTTGATGCGCAGGACCTCGGTCAGATCGCCAAGGAAGGCATCGATGCAGGCGGGGTCAAAATGGCGTCCCTTCTGCTCCGTCAGGAAAGCCACCGCCTTATCCACCGGCCAGGGAGTCTTGTAGGGCCGGGTCGAGGTCAGGGCGTCGAACACGTCGGCCACGGCCACGATTCGCCCTTCCAGGGGGATCTGGTCGCCCTTCAGGCCTTCGGGATATCCGCTGCCGTCGAATTTCTCGTGGTGGGTCCGGGCGATCAGGGCGGCCAGACGCACCAGTTGCGATGAGGAATCCTTGAGGATTTCCCAGCCATACATGGCGTGCTGCTTCATGACGGTGAATTCGGTCTCGGTCAAGCGGTCGGGCTTGAGCAAGATCATGTCCGGAATCCCCACCTTGCCCACGTCATGCATGGGTGCCGCCAGTTCCAGGCGTTCCACATCTTCGGGATTCATGCCCATGCGCCGGGCGATCAGGGAGGAATAGCGGGCCATGCGCTCGATATGGGCGCCGGTTTCCGGGTCGCGGTATTCCGCCGCCTTGGACAGGCGCATCACCAGTTCCTCGGCGGCGCGGTCGTGGAGCGCCAGACGCGATTTCCGAAGGGCCAGGAGGTTGCGGGTGCGCGCCATCAGTTCCGGCCCGTCAACGGGCTTGGTCAGGAAGTCGGCGGCGCCCAGATCCAGGGCCTGCTGACGGATTTCCCTGACATCCGACGTGGTCACCACCACCACCGGAACGTCTTGCATCGCGTCGCGCTGGCGGACCTGGCGGATGAAGTCCAGTCCGTCCATGCCCGGCATCATATAATCGGTGAGGATGATGTCGGGGGTATTGGTCTCGCACCAGGCCAGGGCGTCAAAGGCCGATTCCATGCAGACCACCTCGCAGCCCTCGATCTTGATCAGCCGGTGCTTGAGCAGCATCAAATTGGTGGGATTGTCGTCGATGAGCAGGGCGATCATGGCGCGTCCTTAAGAAGGCGGCAGGGCGTAAGCGGTGGTGGACAACTGTCCCGGCAGGGCCTCGATGCGGTCGTGAAGCTGGACCACCAGGGGGGCGACCCCCTCGCCGGCACGGGCGGCCTGTTCCAGGGCGAGGCAGGCGTCTCGCACGGCCATCAGGCCCAAACTGGCGGCGGCGCCCTTGATGGTATGGGCCTCGCGCCGGACCTTTTCCAGATCGCCTTCGGGCGCTGCCACCGCGGCGTTCGCATGGCGGGTGCGGGCGTCCTCCATGAACTTCACCAGGATCTCGACCACGGTATCGGCCTCGATATCGGCGGCCAGGGCATCCAGTACGTCCAGATCCACCGCCTTGGAATCCTGCGCGCTCGTCGGTTCGGCGGGCTTGGGTTCGGGGGCGCCCGAGTACTTGGCCAGCGCCTCGGCCAGTTTGTGCCGGTCGATGGGCTTGGAGATATAGCCGTCCATGCCTGCGTCGAAGCACATCTGGTCGTCGCCGCGCATGGCGTTGGCGGTCATGGCGACGATGGGAATCCGGGCGGCGGCAGACGCCAGCGACCGGATGGCCCGTGTGGCCTCCAGCCCGTCCATCTCGGGCATCTGCACATCCATCAGCACCACGTCATAGGGCAGCAGGCGCACCGCCTCCAGCGCTTCGGCGCCGTCGCCCACCACATCCACCGTATGGCCCAGCTTGCGCAGCAGGCCCAACGCCACCTGTTGGTTTACGGGATTGTCCTCGGCCACCAGGATGCGCAGCCGCTTGGCAGTGGAGTCGGGGGCGTTGTGCTCCTCGGCCGGGGCAGCGGGCTGTTCTTCCGGGCCGGAAAGGCCCAGCACCCGGCCGATGGTGTCGAGCAGGGTCGACTGGCGCAGCGGTTTGTGCAGGAAGGCGTCGATGGCCGGTTGCCCGTCCTGCTGCTCGGCGGGCATTCCCTGGGACGAGGTGACGATGATGCGGCTGCCGCCCAGCATGGGAATGGCGCGCATCATGCGCACCATCTCCGAACCGGTCACCACCGGCATCTGGGAATCGATCACCGCAACTTCCCAAGGCGTGCCCATGGCCGCCGCGCGGGTCAGTTCTCCCATGCCCGACCCGGCGTCGAGGCAGGCATGAACCTCCACACCGAAAGCCCGCAACTGGCGCTCGATGACGTCGCAATTGACCGGGTTGTCATCGACCACCAGCACGCGGTGTCCGGTAAGGTCGGGAGGCGCGGCCGATTGCGGCGCCAGCAGTTCCATGGGAACGCTCATCCAGAAGCGCGAGCCCTTGCCCGGCTGGCTTTCCAGTCCCACCTCGCCGCCCATGAGCTCGGCCAGCCGCCGACAGATGGCCAGGCCCAGGCCGGTGCCGCCGTAACGCCGTGCAGTGGAGGCATCCACCTGCATGAACATGGAGAACAGGCGGCCCTGGGCCTCGGGCGGAATGCCGATGCCGGTGTCGCGCACGTCGAAATGCACCATGGGCTGGGCGCCGGGGCGCTCTAACAGGGTGACCTCGATGGATACGCCGCCTTTTTCCGTGAACTTGACGGCATTGCCGCCCAGATTCATCAGGACCTGACGCAGGCGGCCGGGGTCCGAGCGCACCAGCATGCGCAGGCGGGGATCGATCAGACTGGCGATCTCGATGCCCTTGGCATGGGCGCGCGGCGCCAGGATATCGACGACGCTTTCCACCAGGGGGACCAGTTCGAACTCGGTATAGTCCAGATCCAGCTTGCCCGCCTCCATCTTGGAGAAGTCCAAGATGTCGTTGATGACGGTCAGCAGGGATTCGCCCGAATCGCGGATGGTCTCGGCGAAGTGGCGCTGTTCCTCGGTCAGCTTGGTGTCGAGCAGCAGGCCGGTCATGCCGATCACCCCGTTCATGGGGGTGCGGATCTCGTGGCTCATTGTGGCCAGGAACTCTGACTTGGTGCGGTTGCCCGCCTCGGCGGCTTCCTTGGCCTCGCGCAATTGGCGCTCCACCAGGCGGCGCTGGGTGATGTCGCGAAAGCCCAGCACCACGCCCACCTGATTGCCCTTGTCCATGACCGGCGAGGCGATGTACTCCACCGGCAGGGGCGATCCGTCGCGGCGCTTGAAGCTGGCCGTGTCGTCTCTGATGGAATCGGCCAGGCGCAGCAGGATCTGATACAGGCTCTCGGCGGTTTCCATATCCAGGGCCATGAGCGGCAAGATGTCGCTGCCCACCAGTTCGGCGGGCTCGAAATCCAGCAGCTTGGCGGCGGCGCGGTTGACGAAGGTGGCCCGTCCGTTGAGGTCGATGCCGACGATGCCGTCATCGACGCTTTCCAGAATGGAATTGTTGCGCTCGGCCAGGCGTTCGATTTCGGCCTGACTGGCCTTGAGCCGGTCGGCGGCCTCGATTTCCTCGGTGATGTCGGACGCGGTGCCGCGGTAGCCCTTGAACTCGCCAGACGGATCGAAGACCGGCTTGCCGTTGACGCGCAAAAAGCGGCCGGGCCCGTCCATATTCTTGGTGTGATAGACGAAATCGCGGAACGGGCGTCTGGCCTCCATGTCCGCCAGATTCTGCAGGCGGGCCTCCATGGGGGTGTCATCGGAGATCATCTCGTCGCGGGTATGGCCCACATAGTGGCTGGGCAAGGCGCGGGTGTGCTCGGTGAACTGGCCGGAAAAGCCGGTAAAGCGCAGATCGGGCCCCATCTCCCAGAACCAGTCCGAGGTGGACTGGGCAAAGTCGCGGAAGCGTTCCTCGCTTTCGGCCATCTCGCGCTCGATGCGTTTTCTCTCCGAGATGTCGCGCATGATCACCACGAATTGCGCCGATCCCGTGGGGGTCAGGTCGCCCGCCGCCAATTCGATGGGAAAGGAGGTGCCGCCCCGGCGCAACGCCATGCTTTCGCGGCCCAGATCGAATATGCGCTCCATGCCGCTGGACCCCGCCGCCTTGAGGGCGGCCAGGGGAATGAGCATGTCGATATTGTTGCCGATCACCTCGTCGCGCTCATAGCCGAAGATGGACAGCAGGGCGGGATTGACGCTGACCACGGTGCCGGTCTGGTCGGCGATGACGATGCCTTCGCCGACCGTGTTCAAGATGGCCTGGAGATGGGCCTTGGCCTGACGCCGCGATTCCTGGTTGGCGGCGCGCAGTTCCTCTTCCATCAGCCGGGCGGAGCGGTCGGACAGCCGCCGCTCCTTGTCGTGTTCCTCGTAGGAATCGCTGATCAGGCGCAGCAGGGTTTCGAAATCGGGCGCACCGCCCTCCCGGCCCCGTGAGGCACGGGCCAGCTGGCGCTGCAACAGGCGGTGAAGGGGGGCGGGCGTGGTCAATCAGCGCTCGGAGATGGTGGTGATGGTCATGGTCTGGTTGTGCAATTCGCACTTGCCGGTGAAGCCGTGGGGCGAAATCTCGCCGTAGGAGTAGAAGCCCATCAGGCTGGCCTCCTTGCCCAGCACGTCGGAGACGATTTCCACTTCCTCGGCGATGCGTTGTCCCATCAGCAGCTTGCGGCCGATGCAACTGACCAGCAGGCCCAGGCTGGGTCCCTTGATGGCGGCGGCGGCCTCGGCGGCTCGTCCGGCGCCATCCACCAGATTGTCGAAATTGCCCCGCATCAGCCGGGCCAGATGTCCGGTGGGCACATCACCGGCGAAGATCATGGACTTTGCCTCTTCGTCGATGCCGACGATGGTACGCACCACCTCGGCCCCGGCATCGTCACCCGATGGGCGGATGGACAGGGGGAACAGCAGGGCGCTGCCCGGCAATCCTTGAGCCTCCTCCCCCAGATAACGCTTGTAGAGGTCCAGCGCCGGTTCGCCGTCCAACTCGTAGAGCACATTGGCTGCCGAACGGGTGATGGTCCGTGGCGGACCGAACTCGTCCCAGCCGCCGAAGCTGCCATGGCCGATGGCAAGCGAGTCGCCGTAGAACCCCACCGCCGCCACTCTGCCGGGACGCATGGCGTCGCTACAGCCCACCGCCGTGGTCTGGAAGCGGGCGCCGTCTCCGGCCAATCCGCCGGTCACCACCACATCGGAAGTCACCGCCGACAGGCATCCGGCCACCAGGGAGTCGCCGTTGACCTTGGTGCCGTCGGACAGGATGAAGATGGCCCTCAAATCCTCGCCCGCCAATTCGCGGGCCAGGGCGGCGCCGGTTTCGCGCGATTGCGATACATCGGAAAGATCGCGGCTGGCCATCCGTACCGAGGCCTTGTCAAAGCCCAGGGCCGAGACCACGATCGAATCGTCGAGAACCTCGGGGCCGAGGATTTCACCGCCCGTGGTGCAGCCCAGGATGGGGGCGTTGCCATAGGCGACGCGAAGGTCGGCCAGGATGGATTCGGGCGTCAAGGCGCCGGGCGCCGCGAAGTAAAGCACCAAAGAAGCCTTGCCTGGGCTTGTTTCGGTAACCGTCCAGCCGCCCTCGGGCGTCCATAGCCGCTGCTCGATCCACATGGAATTTCCCTCCCCGGCTCCCGTGAAATATTTCGTATTCTAACGAGAGAATAGGAACGGAATATAACTTTCTCATTAACCGGGTGACAATGGCGAGCCGTGTCGGCGGTTCCTGGCGGGTTAGCGTTGCGTTACCCTCTGTTACTGACAGGCCGGTCGGCTGCGGTCATACTCCAGGCCAGTGGACTTCCCAGGAGTGGGCCTTGCCTTCCTTTGACTTGAAAAATCCCGTGTGGCGCAAGCGCGCGGCCCAGGCCGGAGGCCTGATCGTGGTCGCCGGTCTGGCTTTCGCGTTGTGGCCTTCGCCGCAGCCCTCCAAGACCAATGGGCGGCCGGGTGGCCCCGACGGGCGGCCAGTGGCCGTCACGGTGGCCGCCGCCGCCCGTCGCGACATGCCAATCTATCTCGACGCCATCGGCACGGTTCAGGCCTATAACACCGTCACCGTGCGCTCGCGCGTCGATGGCGAACTGGTGGAGGTGCTGTTCAAGGAAGGCCAGGATGTCCGCGCGGGCGATGTGCTGGCCCAGATCGATCCCCGGACCTACCGGGCGCAATACGAGCAGGCCCTGGCCACCCGCGACAAGGATTCCGCCCAGTTGGAAGCGGCGCGGCGCGATCTGGCCCGCTATGTCAGCCTGGGCGACCGCGTTTCAGGGCAAAGCGTCGATACCCAGCGCGCCCTGGTGCGTCAGTTGGAAGCCTCGGTGCGTGCCGACGAAGCCTCGGCCTCCAATGCCAAGACCATGCTGTCTTACACCGTCATCGCCGCGCCCATCGACGGGCGCACCGGCATGCGACTGGTGGACAGGGGCAATATCGTGCGGGCGTCGGACGCCACCGGTCTGGTGACGCTGACCCAGGTGCAGCCCATCTCGGTGGTCTTCACCCTGCCGCAGCAATCCTTAGGCGCGGTCAACGAGCGATTGCGCCAGGACGGCAAGCTTTCCGTCCAGGCCCTGCAGCCCGAGACCCGCGCCCTGGCCGATACGGGAGAGCTGGAACTGGTGGACAACCAGATCGACCAGACCACCGGCACCATCAAGCTGAAGGCGGTGATGCCCAATGCCGAGCGCAAGCTGTGGCCGGGCGGTTTCGTCAATGTGCGGCTGCTGTTGTCGGTGCGCAAGGACGGGCTGGTGGTCCCGGCCCAGGCGGTGCAGCGGGGCCCCCAGGGCACCTATGTCTTCGCGGTCAAGGAGGACCGCAGCGTTGAGATGCGCTCGGTCAAGGTGACCACCGTCGAGGCGGGTCAGGCCCTGCTCGACGATGGCCTGACCGAGGGCGATACCGTGGTGGTGGAGGGCACCGCCAAGCTGCAGCCCGGCTCGCGCATCAGCACGGGCGAGAAGGGGGCAGAGGGCCAAGGCGGCGAAGGTAAGGGCGGCGGCCAGCGGAAGGGACGCCCGGACAAGCAGCCATGAATTGCCGCGAACAGGGTTTCTATTTTCGTCATCCCGGGCGAAGCGAAGCGAAGACCCGGGATCCAGGGGGAGCGACTCCTGGATCCCGGCTCAAGGCCGGGATGACGAAATCGGGTAAGGCAGCGAAGCCATGAACGTCTCGGCGCCCTTCATCCGCCGTCCCGTCGCCACCTGGCTCTTGGCCTTCGCGGTGGTGCTGGCCGGTGTGCTTGGCTTTCGCATGTTGCCGGTCTCGGCTCTGCCCCAGGTGGACTTTCCCACCATCCAGGTGACCACCCAACTGCCGGGCGCCAGCGCCGAGACCGTCGCCACCCTGATCACCACGCCGCTCGAGCGTCAGTTCGGCCTGATTCCGGGCCTTGCCGTGATGACCTCCACCTCGTCCCAGGGCACCAGCGCGCTGACCCTGCAATTCGATCTTTCCAAAAGCATCGACGTGGCGTCGGAAGAAGTGCAGGCGGCCATCGACGCGGCCAGGGGCGTTCTGCCCACCCAACTGCCCTATCCCCCGGTCTATTCCAAGGTCAATCCCGCCGATCCGCCCATCATGACCCTGGCGCTGACCTCGGACAGCTTGCCCATTACGCGCTTGAACGACGTGGCCGACACCTTGCTGGCCCAGAAGCTCAGCCAGATCGGCGGCGTGGGCCGCGTGCTGATCGAGGGCGGCCAGCGCCCAGCGGTGCGCGTGCGCATGGATCCGGCCCGCCTTGCCGCCTATGGCCTGTCCCTGGAAGACGTGCGCTCGGCTTTGTCCAAGGCCAATGTGGACATGCCCAAGGGCAGCTTCGATGGCGTGGCCCAGGCCCTTTCCATCGGCGCCAACGACCAGATTTCCGACCCCCTGGCCTATCCCGCCCAGGTGGTGGCCTGGAAGAACAATGCTCCGGTGCGCATCTCCGATCTGGGCGATGTGGTGGAAGGCGTCGAGAATTCCCGCGTGGCGGGCTGGTTCGACGGCAAGCCCGCGGTGATCCTCAACATCCAGCGCCAACCGGGCGCCAATATCGTCGCCACGGTGGATCGCCTGCAGGCCAAGCTGCCCGAGTTGAAGCGGGGCGTGCCGACGGGCATCAAGCTTTCGGTTCTGGCCGATCGCACCGAGACCATCCGCGCCTCGGTGGCCGATGTGGAATTCACCCTGGTGCTGACCGTTATCTTGGTGATCGGGGTGATCTGGGCCTTTCTGCGGTCGGTGCGCGCCACGCTCATTCCCGCCGTCGCCCTGCCTTTGTCCCTGATTGGCACTTTCGGCGTGATGGCCCTGGCCGGGTTCAGCCTGGACAACCTGTCCCTGATGGCGCTGACCATCTCGGCCGGTTTCGTGGTCGACGACGCCATCGTGATGATCGAGAACATCGTGCGCTATATCGAGAAGGGCATGAAGCCCTTCGAGGCCGCCCTGGCTGGTGCCCAGGAAATCGGCTTCACCATCGTGTCGCTGACCGTTTCGCTGGTGGCGGTGTTCATTCCCTTGCTGTTCATGACCGGCATCGTCGGGCGGCTGTTCCGCGAATTCGCCCTGACGCTGGCCGTGGCGGTGGTGGTCTCGGCGGTGGTGTCGCTGACGCTCACTCCCATGATGTGCGCCCATCTGCTGAAGGGCGGCCACGAAGAGGCCAAGTCGGGCCGCTTTTTCGATGCCCTTCGTGATGCCTATGCCCGGTCGCTGGACTGGGTGCTGGGCCGACAGGTGGCGACCCTGTGGGTGGCCTTCGCCACCCTGGTCCTGACCATCGGGCTTTACGTCTTCATGCCCAAGGGCTTTTTGCCCACCCAGGATACCGGGGTGATCGTGGCGACCACCGATGCCCGCGCCGATGTGTCGTTTGCCACCATGATGGACATGCAGCGCCGGGTGTCCGATCTGGTGCGCACCGACCCCGATGTGACGGCGGTGGCCTCCTTCATCGGGGCGGGACCCATCAATCCCACCGCCAATACCGGCCAGATGACCATCGTCTTGAAGCCCAGGAAGCAACGTTCGGCTTCCGCCGAGCAGGTGATCGCCCGGCTGGCCGAGCTGGTGGCGCCGGTGGCCGGGATGGAGACGCATTTCCGCCCTGCCCAGGATATCCAGATCAGCCACCGCACCAGCCGCACCCAGTATCAGTATACGCTGACCGATATCGACGCCGCCGAACTGGCCCAATGGGTGCCCCAGATGGTGGAGCGGCTGAAAGCTTCGCCCTTGCTGATGGATGTGGCCACCGATTCCCAGGAAGGGGGGCTACAGGCCGAGATCCGCATCGACCGCGACAAGGCGGCGCGCCTGGGCGTGCTGCCCCAGGCCATCGACGACATCTTGTACGATTCTTACGGCCAACGTCAGATCTCCACCATCTATTCCCAGGTCAACCAGTACAAGGTGGTGCTGGAAGTGACGCCGGAATACCAGGGCGGGCCGGAGGCCCTGGGCTCGCTCTATGTGCGCTCGTCCAACGGCGCCCTGGTGCCGCTATCGGCGGTCTCCTCGGTGAGCCGGGCACGGGTGCCGCTGGTCATCACCCATCAGGGCCAGTTCCCGGCGGTGACCATCAGCTTCAATCTGGCACCGGGTGTGTCGCTGGGCGCCGCCACGGCTGCCATCGATGGTCTGCAGCAGGAGATGGGCCTGCCCGAGACCATCACCGGCGATTATTCCGGCGACGCCGCCGAGTTCCGCCGCTCGCTGGAAAGCCAGCCCTGGCTGATCGCCGCAGCCATGGTGGTGATCTACATCGTTTTGGGCGTGCTGTATGAAAGCACCATCCACCCGGTGACCATCATGTCCACCCTGCCATCGGCGGGGATTGGGGCGCTGCTGGCCTTGGCCGCCAGCGGGCACGATCTGTCCCTGGTGGGGCTGATCGGCATCGTGCTGTTGATGGGTATCGTCAAGAAGAACGCCATCATGATGATCGACTTTGCCATCGAGGCCGAGCGCCACCATGGCAAAAGCCCCAGGGAAGCCATCGTCAGCGCCAGCCTGCTGCGGTTCCGCCCCATCATGATGACCACCATGGCGGCCCTGCTGGGCGCCCTTCCGCTGGCCATCGACAGCGGAACCGGGGCCGAGCTACGGCGTCCGCTGGGCATTTCCATCGTCGGCGGTCTGGTGCTCAGCCAGATGATCACCCTTTACACCACCCCGGTGATCTATCTCGCCTTCGAACGGCTGAAGCGGCGATTCGCGCCCAAGGCCCTGGAGCAGGCGCCATGAGGGCAGCTCTCCGTCATCCCGGCCGTAGCGGAGCGGAGAGCCGGGATCCAGAGGGGGCGACTCCTGGGCCCCGGGTCTCGCGTTGCTCGCCCGGGGTGACGAAGGACACGGTCCCATGAACGGCGGCGGCTTCTCCGCCATCTTCATCCGCCGCCCGGTGGCGACAATGTTGCTGGCGGTGGGGCTGTTCCTCACCGGCATGGTGGCCTTCGACCGGTTGCCCGTGGCGCCGCTGCCCAAGGTGGACTTTCCCACCATCTCGGTCTCGGCCCGGCTGCCGGGAGCGGACCCCGCCACCATGGCCGCCACGGTGGCGGCGCCGCTGGAGCGCCGTCTGGGGGAAATTCCCGGCGTCTCGGAGATGACGTCCACCAGCACGCAAGGCTCAACCTCCATCACCGTGCAGTTCGATCTGGACCGGTCCATCAACGGCGCCGCCCACGACGTGCAGGCGGCCATCAACGCCGCCGCCTCGGATCTGGCCATCGATCTGCCGTCGCCCCCCACCTACCGCAAGATCAATCCGGCGGAAGCGCCCATCATGATCCTGGCGGTGACCTCGGATTCGCTGACATCGGCCAAGGTCTTCGATGCCGCCGACGCCATCATGGCCAGCCGCATCTCCCAGGTGGAGGGCGTGGCGCAGGTGTCCTTGAGCGGTGCCGAAAAGCCCGCCGTCAGGGTCCGCGTCAATCCCGGCCAACTGGCCGCCATGGGCGTCGGGCTCGAAGATGTGCGCACGGCCCTGGCCAACGCCAATGTCAACATCCCCAAGGGCAGCCTGGATGGGGCCTTCGAGGCCATGAGCATCGGCGCCAACGACCAGCTTTTCACGGCAAGCGCCTATGCGCCCTTGATCATCAAATCCTCCAATGGCGCCATCGTGCGCCTTTCGGCGGTGGCCTCGGTGGTGGATTCGGTGGAGAACACCCGCCTGGGCGGCTGGTTCAACCGCGACAAGGCCGTGCTGATCATCATCAGCAAGCAGCCGGGCGCCAATGTGGTCGAGACGGTGGACCGTATCCGGGAGATCCTGCCCCAATTGCGGCGCTGGATGCCGGCGGGCACCAAGGTGTCGGTGGTTTCGGACCGCACCGTCAATATCCGCGGCAATCTGGACGATGTGGAGACCACGCTGGCCATTTCCATCGGGCTGGTGGTGATGGTGGTCTATCTGACGCTGGGGCGCATGACGCCGACCCTTGCCGCCTCGGTAACGGTGCCGTTATCCCTGGCCGCAACCTTCGCCTTCATGTGGCTGGTGGGCTACAGCTTGAACAACATTTCGCTGATGGCGGTGACCATCTCGGTGGGGTTCGTGGTCGATGACGCCATCGTCATGATCGAGAACATCACGCGCCACATGGAAAAGGGCGAAGGGCCGCTGGAAGCCGCCATCAAGGGCTCGAAGGAGATCGTCTTCACGGTGGTCTCCATCACCATGTCCCTGGTGGCGGTGTTCATCCCGCTGCTGTTCATGGGCGGCATCCTGGGCCGTTTGTTCCGGGAATTCGCCGTGACGCTCTCTGTGGCCATCGTCGTCTCGGCCATCGTGTCGCTGACCGTGACGCCCACTTTGTTCGGCCATCTGATGGTGCACGCCAAGCCCCGACCCCTGTCCGGTCTGGCCAAGCTGGGCGACGCGGCCATGGCCTGGCTGGAGGCCGCCTATGAGCGCAGCCTGGCCCGCGCCCTGGCCCATCGCATGGTGATGCTGGGCGTGACGCTCGGTACAGTGGGTCTGACTGTGTTCCTCTATGGTCAGGTGGCCAAGGGCTTCTTTCCGCCCCAAGATACCGGGATGATCTTGGTCAGCGTCGAAGGCCGGGTCGACGTATCGTTTCGCACCATCGCCGAGCGTCAGCAGAAAGTGGCCGAGGTGGTACTCTCCGACCCGGCGGTGGAGGGAGTGGGGTCCTTCGTCGGCTCGGGCGGTCCGGGTGGCGCGGGCAACACAGGGCGCATGTTCGTCGACCTGAAGCCACTGGGCGAACGCAAGGAATCCGCCCAGGACGTCATCAACCGCCTGCGGCCCAAGCTGGGCCGGGTCGAGGGCGTCGCGGTCTTCCTGATGGCGGGTCAGGATATCCGTATCGGCGGGCGCATGGGCAAGGCCCAGTTCCAGTTCGTGCTGTTCAGCGAATCCCTGGAAGAGTTGCGCGAATGGACGCCTAAACTGTTGGCGCGCCTGAAATCAGAGCCGGGGCTGGTCGATGTCTCCTCGGATCAGGATGCGGCCATTCCCCAGATGCAGGTGGTGGTGGACCGCGACGCCGCCGCGCGCATGGGCGTGTCCATGAACGACGTGGATCAGGTGCTGCAGAACGCTTTCGCCCAACGGCAGGTCTCGACCATCTATACCCAGCGCAACCAGTACAAGGTGGTGCTGGAACTGGACCCCCGCTTCCAGGAGGACCCGTCCTCGCTCCATCTGCTGTGGGTCAAGTCCAAGGATGGCGGGCAGGTGCCGCTGGATTCGCTCGCCCATTTCGAGACCACCACCGCACCAGTGTCGGTGGCCCATCAGGGTCAGTTTCCCGCAGCGACGCTCACCTTCAATCTGGCGCCGGGCGTGCCGCTGGGCGATGCGGCGTTGCGGCTGCAGAGTGCTGCGCGCGAGATCGGCTTGCCTGCGGGCGTTCGTTGGGAGTTCGCGGGCAATGCCAAGGTCTTCGCCGAGTCATTGAAGGACCAGCCCGTGCTGATCCTGGCGGCCCTGCTGGCCATCTATATCGTGCTGGGTGTGCTGTATGAGAGCCTTTTGCACCCCATCACCATCATCTCCACCCTGCCCTCGGCGGGAATCGGAGCGCTGTTGGCTCTGATGGGGACCAATACCGAACTGACGCTGATCAGTGTCATCGGCGTCTTCCTGCTGATGGGCATCGTCAAAAAGAACGGCATTCTGATGGTGGACTTCGCCATCGAGGCCGAACGCCGGGGCGCCAAGCCTCTGGACGCCATTCTGGACGCCTGCCGTACCCGCTTTCGCCCCATCATCATGACCACGCTGACCGCGCTTTTGGGCGCCGTGCCCCTGGCCCTGGCCTCGGGGCCGGGTGGAGCGCTGCGCCGCCCGCTGGGCATCGCCATCGTCGGCGGTCTGGTGCTGTCGCAACTGCTGACCCTTTACACCACGCCGGTGGTCTATCTCTGGCTGGCGCGGCTGGCGGCGTGGCGCAAGGGGAGGGTGGCGGCATGAGGTCTGGGTTACAGATCGTCCTCGCCGGTTGCGGCCAGCCGGGCCAGCCGTGTCACCGTGGTGGGATGCACCCCCAATTCGCGGGCGATGGAGGCCGCCGTGCGGCCCGACGCCAGTTCGCTGGCGATCAGGCTGATGCGGGCCGGGTCCAGCTTGCGCGGGCGGCCGGGCCTCGCCCCCGACAGGGCGGCTTCGTAAAGTCCCGCATTGCGCCGTTCGGCGAGAACGCGGCTTTCGAACTCGGCGAAGGCGGCCAGCACATTGCGCGCCGCCGGGATGGAGGTGTCGATCTTCTCGAGCACCAGCCGCAAGGTGGCGCCGCGCGCATGCACATGGCGCGACACGCGCAGCACCTCGCTCACCGAAGGGGCCAGATGGGCGATGGACGGCGACACCAGCACATCGCCATTGGCCAAAGTGCTAAGCAGCTGGGTGCGGGCCATGTAGCGTCCCACCTCGTCCGTTTCGATGCGCAGGCAGCGCTCGGCCCGCAGCACGGCGGTGGGGGCCGCCTCTTCGCCGCCATCGATCTTGCGGAAATAGCCGACGATCATGATTCAACCGCTTTCCTGTCGCAGAAGCGGGATGGTAGCCGCTTTCCTCAGTCTGTCCACATGTTTCGCACGGTCTTTTCGCAGGGCATGTGTCTGGCGGGTCATATTTGTGCTGCCATGTATCGGCAAGGCAAGCCGCGTCATCCAGAGTTTCGCAGCTATATTTCGCAGGGAGGCTGTGAATGGGGTGTGAAAGCCCTCGGCGGGTTTTGTTTCAATTTGATCAACAAGGCCTGGCGGTTGAATCGTCAAGACCCTCGGGTATCGGCTGGACCGATCCTTTCGTGGTGCCTCCGCAGGGCTGGCGATACCAAGAACGTATGCCCCTCCGCGGAAGCTGCCCACAGGATAAACTCGGTAATTTCGCACGATGCGGCGGACGGGTATGGGGCCGCCTTTCTGTCATGCGATCGGCTGAAAGATCAGGATTTTGGATTTTACAGTATAATTATGCAGGGAAGTCGTGAACGCCTTGTAAGCGGGACACGACGCTTTCGTTATCGTAACATCAACAGTGCTGCGCAGGGCTGCCAGGAGTTCCCGCCGTGACCAGAATCGCCGTTTCCGCCCTTGCCCTCGTGCTGCTGTCGGCTTGTTCCATGGGTGACGAATATGTCAGGCCCGCCACGCCGCCGCCCGCCGGGTGGAAGAATGCGGCCCAGGGCAATGTCTGGCCCGGCGCTGATTGGTGGCGGCAATTCGGCTCGGCCCGTCTGGACGAGTTGATGGCCAGGGCGCGCGCCGCCAATTTCGATCTGGCCGCCGCTACGGCACGGGTCCGGCAGGCGGATGCCCAACTGGGCATCGCCGGGGCTTCGCTCTTGCCGTCGGTGTCGGCTTCGGCCAGCGAGACGCGGGCGCGGGGCTCACAGGCGGCCAGTACCAGCTCCGTTTCCAAGGCGCGTCACACCACCACCTCCAGCGCCACGCTGACGGCCAGCTACGAGATCGATTTCTGGGGCAAGAACGCGGCCGCCGTGGATGCGGCCCAGGCGGCGGCCGAGGCCTCGCGCTTCGATCTTCAGACCGCGACGCTGACCGCCCAGTCGGGGGTGGCGACCACCTATTTCGAGATCCTGGGATTGGCCGAGCGCATCCGTCTGGTGCGCGAATCCATCACCAATTCCGAGGGCATCCTGGCGGTGTTCCGCGACCGCCAGCGGGCGGGAACCGCCACCTCGCTGGACGTGGCCCAGCAGGAAAGCGTGCTGGCGACCCAAAGGGCGACCCTGGCGCCCATGGAACGCCAGATGCGCCAGGACTATAACGCCCTGGCCATCCTGACGGGGCGCATGCCCGAGGAGTTCGGACTGGTTCCCGAGACTCTGGCGGATCTGCGCGTTCCCGTGGTGGGCGCGGGGCTGCCGTCGGAACTGTTGGCGCGGCGTCCCGACGTGCAATCGGCCGAGGCGAGCTTGCGCGCCGCCAATGCCGATATCGCCGCCGCCCGCGCCGCGTGGTTCCCCGCCATATCGCTGACCGGCACGGGCGGCTTTCAGAGTCTTGACCTGATGAAGATGATGACGGCGCAAAGCCTGCTGTGGTCGGTGGCGTCCTCGGCCACCCAGGTGATCTTCGATGGTGGCAAGATCGCGGGCACCGTCGAGCAGAAGCGCGCCCGCTTCGAGGAACTGTCCCAGACCTACCGCAAGGCGGTGGCGTCCTCCTTCTCCGACGTGGAGAACGCCTTGATCGCGGTGGAGAAGGCGGTGGAAGAGGTGGAGGCCCAGCGGGTCGCCGAGGCCACCTCGCGCCGCGCCTTCGAGATCGCTCAGGCCCAGATGGCCGGCGGCATCGTCGATGTGACCACCGTGCTCAATACCCAAAAGACCCTGTTCACCGCCCAGGACAGCCTGGCCCAGGCGCGGCTGTCCCAGCTTCAGGCCATCGTCGGCCTGTACAAGGCCCTGGGCGGCGGCTGGAAGGCGGGCTGAGCCGAAAACCATGTCGCGCCAATTTGCCGATCACGTTTGCGATATGCTTTCGCCCTTAGGCGAGGTGACGGCGAGCGCCATGTTCGGCGGTTTCGGCATCTATCTCGACGGCTTGATGTTCGCCCTGATCGCCTGGGACACGCTGTATCTCAAGGCCGATGACCGCAACAGCGCCATGTTCGAGGAGGCGGGTTCAGCGCCGTTCAAGCCCTGGGAGGACAAGCCCATGGTCATGCCCTATTGGGAGGTCCCCGCCGATGTCATGGAAGAGGCCGCCCAGTTGTGCGCCTGGAGCCGCGCCGCCTTCGACGCGGCGCTAAGGACCCGCAAGCCGAAGAAGCCAAAAAGGCCGAGTCTTTCCTCTGGCAAACGGACGCGCTGAGGCTCACTCTTCATCGACTGCGTCTTAGTCGCAAAAGAGCGTCTCCATGCCTGACCGCCTGCGCGTTCCCGTCTGCAAGCCCGCCCCGCCGCCCGCCAATATTCCGGCCGATGACGGCCATCGCCGCCCCATCGCCTTGTCCATCTGGCGCGGCCTGCGGCGGCGGTGCCCCCGGTGCGGGGTGGGGGAGTGCCTGGAAGGCTATCTGGCCATCCCGGTCGCCTGCGCCTTTTGCGGCGAACGGCTGGGCCATATCAAGGCCGATGACGGTCCGGCCTATTTCACGGTGCTGATCGCCGGTCATGTGACGGTGCCGCTGATTCTGGCCGCCGAACAGGCCTGGCATCCGCCGCTGGAGGTCCAGATGGTGGTGGCGCTGGGAGGGCTGGGACTGCTGATCTGGCGCCTGCTGCCCCGCATGAAGGGCGCGGTGCTGGGCCTGATGTGGGCGCACGGGCTGAAGGGCGACGAGGTCCAGGGCGACGTGGAGCGCCATGGTTAAGGAAAACACCCGGTCTCGCCGAGACCGGGTTGGGCCCAAAGGGCTGCGCCGCTCATGCCGATGCTTGCGCCCGGCGATTGAGGGTCATTAAGAAGATTTCAGTTGGCCACCAGGCGATAGCCCACGCCGTGCACGGTGAGGATGATGGCGGGATGGCGCGAATCCGCCTCGATCTTGCGGCGTAGGCGTCCCACCAGCACGTCGATGGTGCGATCGATGACCGCCTCGCCATCATGCTGGGTCAGATCGAGAAGCTGGTCGCGGGTCAGCGCCCGGCCAGCATTGCGGGCCAGGGCGGCCAGCACGTCGAATTCGCCGCGGGTGAGGCGGACCTGCTCGCCCGTCGGTGAGGCCAATTGGCGGGCATCGCAATCCAGGCGCCATCCGGCGAAGCTGTGGATTCCCGTGGCGGAGCGTTCGGCGGCCATGGTGGGGGCGACGCGGCGTTGCAGGTTGCGCACGCGCACCGCCAGTTCACGGGGATTGAACGGCTTGGTGATATAGTCGTCGGCGCCAATCTCCAGCCCGACGATGCGGTCGGTCTCGTCTTGGCGCGCAGTCACCAGGATGATGCCCACCGAGGATTTGGCCCGCAGTTCGCGCGCCAGGATCAGGCCGCTCTCATCGGGAAGGTTGATGTCGAGCAGCACCACATCGGGCACCGTGCGCGACACGATTGCCTTCATATCCTTGGCGTCGGCGGCCTCGCTGACCTGGAAGCCCTCACCCGTCAGATAGGCCGCGAGCTTTGCGCGGGTGACGGGTTCATCCTCGACGATTAAGACGTGTGCTTTTGTCGACACTGCATTCTCCGGCCGACGGCCTTTCAAGTATTCATCACTCGTTTACAGGGTATTGGCGCGCAATTCAATCACTGCCGTAATTCCGTTGTGAAGTTGGGCCTATAAAAGCTCCACTGGATTTCCCGCCCGGGGCTGGCGGGGCGCAAATGGGGGCAGGCAGGGTGTTGTCGCGGCATATTCCACTGATAGGGCGCCTGGATGACGGAAACGGCTTTGGCCGGGCTTCCGCCGTGGTCGGCGCCATGGTGGTCGTGCTGTTTTGGCTGAGCCTCGGCTTCGATTCCGGCGTGGGCCGGCCCTTCGAGATCCCTGCTGGACCTCAGGCCGCCGATGGGGGGCGGATTGGGGGCTCGATCATTGCTGCCCTGGTCTTGCTGGGCGGCGGCGGGTTGTTCCTGATGCTGATGCAGGCGGTGCTTTGGCAGCGGCGGACGGCCCAACGGCTGCGTCTACGGGAATCCGAACTGGCCGAACAGCGCGACAGGCTTCGCCGCTATGTGGCGGATCTGGAGCGCATCGCCGACGTGGCCGCCCACGATTTGCAAGAGCCCCTGCGCCGCATGGTGTCCTATTCCCAGCTTCTGGCCAGCCACGACAAGACGGGCTGCGACGATGACGTCAGGGATTATGTCGGCCATGTGGTCGACGGCGCTCGGCGCATGCGCGCTCTGGTGAGCGGTCTTCAGGAATTCGTGGCGGTGGATTCGCTTCCCCGCACCGGCGAGGTGAGTTCCGCCTGGGTCGCCATGGCTGTGGCCCGGCAGCGGCTGGACGACGTTTTGGCCGAAGCCGGGGCGACCCTGGTGGTCGATCCCCTGCCCGAGGTCGAGGCCGATCCGGCCTCTCTGGTCGAGATTTTCGTCCAGTTGCTGGACAATGCGGTGCGTTATCGCTCGTCCGAACGCCGTCCGGTGATCCACGTTTCGGTGGTCCGTGACGGCGACATGGCCAAGATCTTGGTCTGTGACAACGGTGTCGGCATCGATCCGGCGCGGGTCGTGCGCATGTTCGAGATTTTCTACCGGCCCCACGGCGGTGACGGGCGTTTGGCTCCCGGCATCGGTACCGGTCTGGCCGTTGTTCGCAGGCTGGTCGAGCGCCTGGGCGGCGCCGTCTGGGTCGAGTCGGAAGACGGAATCGGAAGTTCGTTCGGTTTCAGCCTGCGGCTGGGCAGCGCTCCGTCGCCGCGGGAGGACGAGAACAGGGCCGCCTGAATGGCGGCGGAAAAAGGGGGGGCAAAGCCTTAGGGTAATGCTTCCTCGGCGGCACGGTCAGCTTGCGGCAATCCCCGAACCCCAAGGCCGCGGGCAGGATCGTAAGAGGAGGGGGTGCCCCCAACGCCCCCTCCTCGCAGCCGCCGGAAATTCAAGGAACGTTCCTTCGCGGCCATCCCCGAACCCCAAGGCCGCGAGGGGGCTTGGAGAGGGAGCGGTCCCCAAACGCTCCCTCTCCTTCATTTCATGCCCCTGGCATTTGACGTGACGTGTCATGTCATGCCCTTCCAATGGCCACTGCTGTCGGGCTTAAATTTCAACGAGGAGCCCGAATGGCAGAGCCAATGCGGGCTCCAACTGTTCATGGACACGGATAGACACGGATGCCGCTTCGCGGCCACGGATGATCACGGATAAGAAAAATTCCGTGTCGTCATCTTGGGGCAAGCTCGGGTGGGGAGCCGGAAAAGAGCACAGTTCCGTGTATATCCGTGAAAGGTGCGAAGCACCGCATCCGTGTTATCCGCGTCTCGTGACTCCACGCCAGCCGTCTCAAATTAAAGCGGTTTGCGCCATATCTGGCGCAAACCGCTTTGGCGAGCATTGAGCGAGCGGCCAAGCAAACCGTAGGTTTGCGCCCGGCGAGGGCATACATAAGATTAAAGCCTTTTGCGTCACATTCGACGCAAAAGGCTTTAAAACGGACAACAGTGTCCAATGGCCGGGATGACAATTCGATCGGACGGCTGGTTTCAGTTGCTGGTGCCGGTGCCGGGAAGTTCGGCGCGGGCCGGAAGGTGGGCGGCCGCGATCTGGTTCAGATGGCGTTTCAGTTTCAGCAGCGCGATGGTCAGTTCCCCTCGGGCGTCGCTCTGCTCGGCCGCGGTACCCTTGGGATTGGGAATGGTGGTCAGGCAGATCAGCGCTTCCCGCGCTGCCATGCGGATTTCGAATTCCCCCTCACGCGCCATCTCGGTCAAGGCCGCGATTTCGGCAGCCGGATCCGTCTGGAAATTGGTGCGCAGATATTGCTCGGCATTGGCGTCGTCGTTGTGGATATGGGCATAAAGCCCCGCGTCATGGCCGCTCAACTCGTTGAGCAGGATCATCACGAACCAGCCCAGGGTGATCTCGGTGAGGTTGATGCCGCGCCGGGTCTTTTGCAAAAAGGTCTCCACCTTCTCCACATCGGAAAGCATGTCCTGGCGGAATTCCTCGCGCTCCTCGGCGCTCATTTCCGGCGGCGGCGGCGGCGGAGTCACGCAGCCCATCAAAACGGCCACCATCAGTGAGGCGAGCACACGGCGCATAGGGTCACTCCTTAAGGGGCGAGCGGGCGGGGCGCCCGGTTCAGTGCGGCCAGGACGCCCGCAAGGCAGGCAAAACGCGACACGATGCGGTCCGATCGCGCGATGCTCCAGGTCGATCCCCTGGGCCCGGACGCAGATTTGGTGACCGTGTAAAGGGGGCGTTCGAAGGCATGGCGAAAAACGCTGAACACGGCCCCGTCCGGGCGGACGTCGATGGCATAGTCGCGCCATTCGCCGCTGGCCACACGCATGGCATAGAGCGTGAGCAGTTGCGTGATTTCGCCCCGTTCGAAATGAACAAATCCAGGCTGATCCCGGTATTCCGACATCCGGATCAATGTCGCCATCGGCCACCCCACCGGCTTTACACGGAAATACTGTCGCGCAGGGACGTGATCGTGTCGAGAGTTTAGATAAGCGCGGCCCGTTAACGGACGGGGGTGGAGGCGGGAACGAATCCGATCAGCCGATCGTTCCCCTCGTTATAGGGCTGGGAATAGCAGGTGGGGCGCGCCAGTGTGCTGTAGCAATAGACCTGCGGCGGTGGGCTTGGCCGGTCGGGCCAGTCACGGCAATAGCCCTCGCCCCGTTCGGCCCGTGGGCTGGAGCAATCCTTGCCGGTGATCCAGCCGATCACATGGTCCCCCATGGTCTTGTGGGTGTTGATCAGGCTCAGCGCCTCCAACTGCGTGAAGGTGAAGATGCTCGGCAGCGGCCGGGGGGATGGGTTGATGGTGCCGCGCTCGCCGATCCAGGCGCAGCCGCTGATGGCCAGTAGACCGATCATCACCCAGTTTGATGCTGTAATACGCCCGATCATTTCTATGATCCTGCTAACCTATTGCGCTATATTCTGAGGCCGTGCCGAAACCGAATCAATGGGCAGATTCTGCCGGGGGCGACACATGGCCGTAACGACACCCGTTTGCGCCGAGGACTGGGCCGCGCCCGACTTCGCGCTTCCTGGGATCGATGGGCGAATCTGGAATCTGGGCGATATCAGGGGCGAGAGGGGGACGCTGGTCGCCTTCATCTGCAATCACTGCCCCTATGTGGTGGCCATCATCGACCGTCTGGCCCGCGATGCCCAGGTGTTACAGGACGAGGGCTTCGGCGTGGTGGGCATCAATGCCAACGACCCCCTGCAATATCCCGAGGATTCCTTTGACAACATGAAAGTCTTCGCTGGCACGCACGGTCTGGGCTTTCCCTATCTGTTCGACGAGAGCCAGTCGGTGGCGCGGGCCTATGGCGCGGTGTGCACGCCGGATTTTTTCGGGCTGGATCGCGGGGACCATTTGCGTTATCGCGGCCGCCTGGATGAATCAGGGCGCCTTCCCGCCGCCCCGGACGCGCGTCGGGAATTGCTCGACGCCATGCGCATGGTGGCGCGGACGGGGCGGGGCCCCGCCCATCAGGTGGCCAGCATGGGCTGTTCCATAAAATGGCGGGACCCTTGACCAAATCCCGATGAGCAAGACTCGTCGGGATTTGGTTTAAGCCCCTTGCACGACGGCAGTATTTGCCAAGGGGGCCGGGGCGGACTATGTTACGGCGCTGCTCCAGGACACGAGGCTTGGAGCATGACCGCCCGCATGGAGTAGAGTTCCTTGACCGACAAGCACGAGGATGCCGCCACCGATCTCCTGATCAAGGAGGTGGACGAGGATTTGCGGCAGGAAGAGCTTAACAGGCTTTGGAAGAAGCATGGCGGCCTGCTGAGCCTTGCCGCCGTGGCGCTGGTCCTGGCCGTGGCGGGCTGGCAGGCCTGGCAGGGTTGGGATGCCAAGCAGCGGCAGGCAGCCTCGGCGCGCTATCTCGAGACCTCCAGCTTGATCGAGCAGGGCAAGAAAGACGAAGCCGCCGAAGTGCTTGGCAAGCTGTCGGCCGAGGGGCCGAAGGGCTATCGCCTGCTGGCCGATCTGCGCCGGGCGGACATGGCGCTGCAGGCGGGGGATGCCGCCGGTGCCGCCGCCCTTTACGGCAAGGTGGCCGCCGACACCTCGGTGGACAAGGTCTATCGCGACATGGCGGTCATCCGTGCCGCCTATCTGACACTGGATGGCGGCGATTTCGCCACCATGGAGAAATCGGTGGAGCCCCTGGCGGCGGAAGCCAGTCCGTGGAGGCACTCCGCCCGCGAGATCCTGGCCCTGGCCGCCTTGAAGCGTGGCGAGACGCCGCGCGCCGCCGAACTGTTCGCAAAGATCGCGGAAGATGCCGCCGCGCCCCAGGGCTTGCGGACCCGCGCCGCCGAAATGCTCGCCGCCACCGGGCAGCGCGCCAGGAGCTAATTCATGGGAATGACCGTCATGACGCGCAGGATCGCCGGTGTTTTGATCGCCGTGCTTGCTTTGGGCGGTTGCGACAGCTGGCTGGGCGAGAATAAGGCTCCGCCCCTGCCGGGCAAGCGCATCTCGGTGCTGAGCCGCGAAAAGATGGTCGAGCCCGATATCGGCGGGGCCCTGGCCAAGATCGTCCTGCCGCCGCCCGAGGACAATGAGGATTGGCCCCAGGCTGGCGGCTATTCCAACCATGCCATGCACCACATGCTGGTGGGCGACGCCCTGCAGCGCATCTGGAAAAGCGATGCGGGCACCGGCGCAGGCAAGCGCCGCCGTCTTTTGGGGCAGCCCATCATCGCCGAGGGCAAGATCTTCACCGTCGACGCTTCGTCCATGGTCAGCGCCTTCGACGCCAATACCGGCAAGCGCCTGTGGCGGACCGAACTGACTCCCGATGACACCTCCGAGGTCTATACCAGCGGCGGTCTTGCCTACGAGGACGGCCAGGTCTTCGCCGCCACCGGCTTTGCCCAGGTGGTTGCGCTTGATTCCCGTAGCGGCAAGATCGACTGGCGCCAATCCGTATCGGGGCCGCTGCGCGGCTCTCCCACCGTGCGCGGCGGCCGGGTTTTCGCCGTGACGGTGGACAACCAGACCCATGCCCTGTCGGCCGAGGATGGCTCGCTGCTGTGGACCCATGCCGGTATCACCGAGGCAGCCGGTCTGTTGGCGGGCAACTCCCCCGCCGTAGACGGCAATATGGTGGTGGTTCCCTATACCTCCGGCGAGTTGTTCGCGCTGCGTGTCGAGAACGGCTCGATGATCTGGCAGGATTCGCTGTCCACCGTGCGCCGCACCGAGAATGTGGGCGCGCTGATGGATATCCGCGGCCGCCCGGCCATCGACCGCAACCGGGTCTATGCCATCAGCAATGCCGACATGCTGGTCTGCCTGGAACAGCGCAGCGGACGGCGCATCTGGGAAAAGGAAATCGGCGGCGTTCAAAGCCCGTGGATTGCCGGTGACTATCTCTATGTGCTGACCAACAATAACGAGGTTCTGGCGCTGGAAGCCAAGACCGGCCGTATCGTCTGGGTCACCGAGATGCAGAATTGGGAAAACCCCAAGGATCGCGAGGGCCGTATCGTCTGGGTCGGTCCCGTCCTGGCCTCGGACCGGCTGATCGTGGCCTCATCCGACGGCAAGCTGGTCTCTCTGTCGCCCTATACCGGCGACATGCTGGGATGGGAGGAGGCCCCCGCCGCCATCAGCATCGCCCCCATCATCGCCAATGAGACCTTGTATTTCCTGACCGACGACGCCGATCTCGTCGCCTACCGCTAGAGTCCATTTCATGCCCTTTACCGTGGCCATTATCGGACGCCCCAATGTGGGCAAGTCCACCCTGTTCAATCGTCTGGTGGGCAAGCGTCTGGCCATCGTTCACGACCTGCCGGGCGTCACCCGCGACCGCCGCGAGGGCCGCGCCAGCCTGCTGGGCATGGAATTCCAGGTGGTCGATACCGCCGGATTCGAAGACGATACCGGCGATTCCATCGAGGCGCGCATGCGTCATCAGACCGATATGGCGGTGTCCGAGGCCGATGTGGCCTTGCTGCTGATCGATGCCCGCGCCGGTGTGACGCCTCTGGACCGCCACTTCGCCGATCATCTGCGCCGTCTGCCGACGCCGGTGATCCTGGTGGCCAATAAATGCGAGGGCAAGGCAGGCATGCCGGGCCTTTACGAGTCCTACGGCCTGGGTATGGGTGAGCCGGTGGCGGTTTCGGCCGAGCATGGCGAGGGCATGTACGAGTTGTTCGAGGCGCTACGCGATCACGCCATCAAGGCTGGCGCGCTGACCCCCGACGGTGACGATCCCGAGCCCGAGGAAACGTTCGAGGGCGAGGACGGCGAGCCAGATCCCACCCGCCCCCTGACCATGGCCATCGTCGGCCGCCCCAATGTGGGCAAGTCGACGCTGGGCAATCAGTTGCTGGGCCAAGACCGTCTGCTGACCGGTCCCGAGGCTGGTCTGACCCGCGACGCCATCGCCGTGGAGTGGGAACACCGGGGGCGGCGCATGAAGCTGGTGGACACCGCCGGTCTGCGCAAGAAGGCTCAGATTTACGACGCCATCGAGAAGCTGTCGGTGGGCAACACCATCGAGACCATCCGCATGTCCGAGGTGGTGGTCCTGGTGATGGACGCCGCCGCCATTTTGGACAAGCAGGACCTGACCATCGCCCGCATGGTGGTGGAAGAGGGCCGCGCCCTGGTGCTGGCCATCAATAAATGGGATGTGGTCGACGACCCCCAGACGGCGCTCAAGCGCCTCAAGGATCGTCTGGAAACCTCGCTGCCCCAGGCCAAGGGGGTCACCACCGTGACCCTGTCGGCGCTGACCGGCAAGGGGATCGAGCGGCTGATGGATGGGGTGCTGGACACCTGGACCAATTGGAACCGCCGCATTCCCACCGCCCAGCTCAACCGCTGGCTGGAAGACATGATCGAACGTCATCCGCCGCCCGCGCTGCCCGGTGGGCGGCGCTACAAGATCCGCTACATGACTCAGGCCAAGGCCCGGCCACCGACCTTTGTCTTGTTCGCCACCCGGCCGGAACAGCTGCCGGAATCCTATTCGCGCTATCTGGTCAACGGCTTGCGCGAGGCCTTCGACCTGCCGGGCGTGCCGATCCGCCTCTATGTGCGCGGCGGTAAGAATCCCTATGCGGACAAGGACGGCTGATTTATCCGTCACTGAGGCTATTGCTGTCCGGCTTAAATTTTCATGAGAGACCCGAATGGCAAAGCCAATACGGGTTTCATCTGGTCATGGAACACGGATTGACACGGATGCCGCTTCGCGGCCACGGATGATCACGGAGAATGAAAATCCAACATCCTCTTTCTGGGGGCAAGCTCGAGGAAACGGGCTGAAACGAGAGAGTTTCCGTGTCCATCCGCGAGCGGTGCGAAGCACCGCATCCGTGTCATCCGTGTCTCATGACTCCACCTCTGCCATCTTAAATTAAACCAGACAGCAGTGCGCCGAGGCTCGGGGTGACACGAAACGTCGGATTAAACGCAGGGTCTCCCTACTTATGCTTGGAAAACAGGTCTAGCGTCTTGCACAGCAGGGCGCCGATGGGGCGCGGCTTGGGGGCTGACAAGCACTCGGCCAGATAGTCGGCCACGGCCTTGTCCGGGTTGGTCTCGGCGGTCTGGCGGGCGTCGATGCCGCGGGCTTGCATGCGCCTCATGAATCCCTCGCCCGCCGAGATGGCGATGACCGTCTCGATACCGTCCAGGGGGTGGGGGCCGTCACCCTCGTAATGATGAAACACCTGGGCGGCCTCCAATTCGACGCGGACGGAAGACGAAGCTCTGTCCGTCTCATAAACCAGCCAATGTCTGGCGCGTCCGGCGTGGCCGGATACCTTGGCGTAGCTGGAATCGACGGCGACGGCGATTTTCATGGCTAATTTTCCCTAATGTGGCGCACTTCACAGACATGACGATGAGGATCGATCACTACGGTAATCCTGGGGGATAATACGTATTTCCATGCGCATTCCCTTGATGTGAGGCCTGAACTCGGCGATTATCCGGCAGGCGGAGGAGAACGACTGTGACGGTACGCATTCTGATAGCCGAGGATCAACAACTGGTTCGTCAGGGCCTGGTTGCTCTTCTGGCGGTTGACGATGTCACCATCGTGGGTGAGGCCGAGGATGGCAAGGTCGCCATTGAAATGGCGCGTACATTGACACCCGATGTGGTGTTGATGGATCTGTCCATGCCCGAATTGGATGGTGTCGAGGCGACGCGGCGTATCAAGCAGGTGGCCCCCCATGTGCGGGTTCTGGTTCTCACCGTGGCCAATTGCGAGCGCCGCGTGGCCGAGGCCCTGACGGCGGGGGCCGATGGTTACGCCCTCAAGAAGCTGGGACACGGAGAGTTGATGGCGGCCATCAACGCGGTCTGTGCCGGCAAGACCTATCTGGGCCCCGGCCTGTCCGAGGATCTGGTCAAGGAATACCTGGAAGGCTCGGATCTGGGCGGCGGCGCCTTGACCGCGCGCGAGCGTGAAGTGCTGCAGCTGATCGCCCGCGGCAACAAGAACCGCGAGATCGCCGACGAACTGGGCATCGCCATCAAGACGGTGGAAACCCACCGCACCAAGATCATGCAGAAGCTTGACCTGCATAACTCCGCCGAACTGGCGGCCTATGCCATCCGGCGCGGGCTGATCGAGTAGTCAGGCGAGTACGCTTGTCACCCAGGCGCGCATCCTGCCGATGATCCGGCGGGAAAACCGCCACAGCCGCCATCCGTTCAGTCGCGCATGGGCCCAGGCCTTGAGGCCGTTGATCCAGTCGTGCAGGCGCACGAACCAGGGCACCGTCATCAGGGTCGGCTTGCACAGGGTGTAGATGCGGGCGAACAGGGCGGTGGCGGTCAGTTTCGCGGCCAGCAGCACCAGCAATCCCCACAGGAAATGCCCCTGGGCCATGGCCCACAGCGCCATCAGCTTGAACGGCAGCATGGCGGCGCCGGGCGCCAGGAACAACAGCGCGGCGCCCCAGGGCGGCAGCGTCTGGATGTGGGCTTCCAGCCGGGCGACGGCTGGTAGACGGCCCAGCCGGGCCATCAATGCCTTCAATCCGGCCCAGATAACCTCTTCGACCAGCAGCAGCACGACGGCGGGCGGGACCAGGAGGGCGGAGAGGTAAGGATTACGGCGGGGATTTTGAGAGGGCATGGGCCTGATCGGGTTGGAGTCGAGAATATCCAATATAGGCTGCTCGGGATGTCACGCAATCGTCAGGCTCATATGCTAGGCTGCGCGCGCCTTACCATTTATGAAAGTCGGACATGCGCCTCCCCACTTCGCCGCTTGGAATTTTCCTGATCATTTGCGCCGTGCTGGTTCCCGCCGGAGCCGGTCTGACCGCGCCGGTCTGGCTGATGGTCATGGGCATGCGCCTGGATGTGGCGGCGGCCATCGGCTCGCGCATCGTGGGGGTGACCGCCCTGGCCTGCGCCGGTCTCGGACTGATCTATTGGCTGGTCTTGCGGCCCCGGATTCTGGCCGCCGCGCCGCTGACCGTCCAGCCCATGGCAGCCGTCGAGGGGCCGGCCGAGGATCATTCCGCCCGCGACCGGATGGTCCATACCCTGGTGTGGTGCCTTTTCCTGCTGCCCTTCATTCTGATCGTCGTGGGATTCATCGTCGGCCAGCTTGATTCGGTGTCCGGGGCGGATTGAGGCCGGCGCGCCGTTCCTTGCGCTGTTTTTGAGCGGCCCCGCAATCCAGGCAGAGTTGATTGCGGGCCCGGTGACAGCGGTCCTTGACCGGACAGTCGTCGGGCGGTTCGCTTCGGGTGGCGCGGGCTTTTCCGTTGCGGGAAGGGCGCGGAGCTTCCATGACGGTCAGTGCCCGCCCTTCTTTTCCTTTTTCTCTTCCTTGCCTTCCTTGCCTTCCTTGGCGCCGCCCTTGCCCGTCACCTGGTCGGGGCGCAAGAAGACCTGCATGGGTTTCAGCCATTCCGAGGCATCGTTGGCCCGTTCCGCCACGGCGGCGCGGCCATCGCTCGATGCGTTGAGGGTGGCCGAAACCCCTTCCAGGGATGCCCGCTGCGCCGCTTCGTCGCCGCCCTCGGCCCGCACGGCGAAGACGGCGCGGACCGGAATGGCCGCGTCGGGGCCGCTGGGGCGCAGCGACAGCATCCATGCCACCTTGCGGTTGGGGCCTTCGATGACCCCTTCCTTCATCATCAGGGTCTGGTTTGCGGCCATAATGCCGATGGAATAGCGCAAGATCATGCCGTCGGGCGGGGCCAACAGGGTGACGCCCACCGGTATGGGCTTGTTGCCGTGCAGGGCCAGTTCGCCTTCCACGGCATAGGCGATGCCGTCGGCCTTGGGGAAACGGGCCAGTTCGTTCTTGAAGGAGAAGGTGGCCTCGTTGGATTGGTTCCAGCCGCGTGGGATCTCCTTGCGTTGCAGGAAACGCTCCACCGTGCGCCGCAGGGTGTAGAAATGCTCGTCCTCGGTGGGGGTGAAGCTTTCCCGCTTGCGCGGGGCGGGCAGTAACTGGGTGGCTTCGATGGTGAACAGGCCAAAGCCATTGGCGACCGGCGCCCTGTCCACCAGGGCGAAATTCTCCACCGCCACGCTTGCCACCAGAGGGGCGCCGGGAAGGCCTGTGGCCGCCGCTGGGGATTCAGCCGCTCCCGCCACGGGGGCAAGGAGACATCCCACAATCACCGCCGCCATTGACCGGAATTGCATGGTGGGAAATCCGATTCTGTCCGTCCGAGGAGAATGGCGGCATTGTGGTCCCTGTGCAGGCAAGTTTTCAACACCCAGATAAAGATGGGCACTGAGACTGTGAAAGGGTTTTGATGATGGAAGGGCAGACCGGTCCGGTGACCGTCAGTATCGCGCGCAAGGCGGTGCCGGGGCGCGAGGCCGATTACGAGGCGTGGATATCCAGGGTTACCGCCGAGGTCTGCCACTGGCCGGGCTATCAGGGGGTCAACGTTCTGCGGCCCGCGGCGGCCACCGATTACGCCTATGTCACCATCTACCGCTTTTCCACCTGGGAACAATGCCACGCCTTCGAGAAATCGGAGGAGCGGGCACGCCTGCTATTGGAACTGGACGGCATGGTGGAGAGCGAGGCGGAGATCAAGAAGGTCACCGGGCTGGAATTCTGGTTCGATTTGCCGGAAGTCCCCGCCCAGCTTCGTCCCTCGCCCCACAAGATGGCCCTGGTGGTTACCTTTGTGGCCTATGGGGTGGTCATGGGACTGACCTTTACCATCGGCCCCCATATTTCCGGTCTGCCTGTCTGGTTGAGGGCGCTGATCATGGTGTCGGCCCAGGTGACGCTGATGACCTATGTCTTCATGCCCCAGGCCACCCGAGTCCTGCGCCGCTGGCTGTTCGGATCGGTGGGAAGCGCCTCAGCGCCGAAACGCGCCGGGTAGGGCGAAGCGGGCCAGGGCGACCGACTGGGCCGGAAGATCCTGTTCATCGGCGAAGGCCAGCAAGGACGCCTCGTCGTCCAGAAGGAAATCCAGAACGGCGCCCAGAACCTCCGCCTCGCCGGCACGCTGGCGCAAGGTCTGGGAGTCGCAGCCGGTCGCCGCCAGGAAACGCATGGCCCGATCCTGGTCGGTCACCACCCAGGCCAAAGCCCGCAGCGCGGTGATCTCGGCCGAGACTGGCGGGATGCGGGCGTCACGCATGACCCATTCCCCTTTCCCGGTTCAGCCGTTCCACCCGGCTGAGCAGCAGCATGGCGCGGTCCGCCGCCCGCCAGTCGCCGCGGCGGGCCAGGTCCTCGGCACGGCGGGTAGCGACGCTGACCGCTTCCCGCCCGAAATAGGCGACCATCTCATTGGCCGCGCTGGTCCAGTGTTCTTCCATCGGCACCTCCAAGAGAACAAAACGCTAAAAGAAAAAGAACAAAAAGGCAATATAGATTCTTGAGGCTATCGCTGGATAGGGTTGCGGGCGGAGGCTGCCATCCCCATCTCCCCCTTACATCGGTATGGGGCCCTTGGTATGGGGGGAGAGATGCATTTGCGCGGTGGCATGGTGGCAATGATGGGTTGCGCGCTGCTGGCCGTGTTCATGCTGCTTCGCTGGGGCGGGGTTTTTGACGACCGCAAAGTGGTGGTGGGCGTTCTCAACCATGCCATCGTCGCCGAGGAGGCCCTTGAGGGCTTCAAGGCCGGTCTTGCCAGCCATGGCTATGTGGAAGGCGGACAGGCCACCTATTACTACCGGGGCCCGCTCGGCGGTTCCGTTCTGGAATCCGAGGCCGAGCGGCTGGCGGCGTTGAAGCCGGATCTGTTTCTGACCCTGTCCACTCCGGCGGCCAAGGCGGCCTTCCGGGTCGCCAAGGCGGCGGGCATTCCCCTGATCTTCGCTCCGGCCAGCGATCCCATCGCCATCGGTCTGGCAGAGAGCCTGGGGCGGCCGGGGCGCAACGCCACCGGTGTCACCTTCGGCATCCAGGAGCCAGTCCGTCTGCAATGGCTGAAGACCATGCTGCCCGGCCTGACGGCGGTTCTGGTGCCTTTCAATCCCGATGATCCGTCGCCACAGGCATCGCTGGAAAAGATCCGGCCGGTCGCCGACGGTCTGGGGATCCGTCTCGATCTGGCATATGTGCGCAGCGGGGCCGAACTGGACGCGGCCCTGGCGGCCATGGCGCCCGATGTGGGGGCGGTGTTCGTTCCGGTGGATGCCTATGTTGCGTCCCAGGTGCCGCGTATCCTCGTGGCCACGCTGGGACGGAATGTACCCCTGACCACGCCCCAGCGCGGCGGCGTGGTGGAAGGTGCCTTCATGTCCTATGGCTTGGATATGAGGTCGCTGGGCGCCCAAGGGGCGCGGCTGGCGGCCCAGGTCCTGGGCGGCGTTCCCGCAGGCGACCTTCCGGTCGAGACGGCGGAGTTCCGCCTGACGATCAATGTGGAGACCATGGAGCGGCTAGGTATTTCCCTTCCCGATCAGATCCTGCGGCAGGCGGATCTGATTCGAGCCAGGCGGGGGGGCGATGGAAGCTGAACTCTCCCTCCACCGCAAATTGGTGCTGGCCTTCTTGGTGCTGGCCCTGGGACCGCTTGTGGTGGCGGGCCTTGCCCTCTCGGTGGGGGCCTATCGTCTTCAGGACCGCCAGACCGAGGCCATTCAGCGTCAGGTCGGCCATAGCATCATTTCCGAATTCCGCCATTATCTGGGGAATCTGATCCTTGAACTGGAGGAGCCGCTGCGCCGCCAGGGCATGGGCCGACGCGATGCGGCCAGTCGCCAATCCTTGGCCGACGGACTGATCGCCTTCGAGCCCATGTTCATCGAAGTGGCCTTGCTCGATGCCCAGGGGGCCGTCCTGACGCGGGCCAGCCGCTATGAACCGGTGATCGCGCAGGGCGTGGCCGGACTCGGCCATCTGCCCGAGGTGGCGGCGGCCATGATCGACGGCGCCACGGCCATCGGAGACATCCGGCATTACGTTCCGACAAACGAGCCGATGATCGGCCTCGTCGTGCCTTCCATGGATCCCCGGACTGGTCGGCCCGAGGGGTTCATTCTAGCCCAGGCCCGTTTCCGCAAGATTTGGGAATTCACGCAGCCAGCGCCCGGATTGGAGCAATTGAACAGCTATATTCTCGATCGCGGCGGTCAGGTTATCGCCCACCGCAATCCGTCGGTGGTTCTGGCCCATGCCGCGCGCAGCCTGCCCTTGACCGATGGAATTGTCCGGGGGCTCGACGGGGATTGGGTGTTCAGCACCAGCGAGGCTTTTGTGGTCGGCGGCCGCCGTTTTCTGATGGTCGTGGAACAGCCCCTGTTCAGCGCCCTCAAACTGCCCGCGGGCGCGGCCTTGATCGTGGCCCTGGTTTTGTTGTTCGCAGGGATCGGCGCCTGGTTTCTGATGCGCTATTCGCGCCACGCCATTCTGGCGCCCATCGACGCCCTGGCCGATGCGGTGCGCGATGTTGAGGCCGGCGACATGAGCCGCCGCGCCCCGGTGCGGTCCTCCGACGAGATCGGGGCCTTGGCCATGGCGTTCAATTCCATGACCGGCCGGGTCGCCGATCTGTTGAACGACCTGGGCGATTCCGAGGAGAAGTTCCGGCTGGTGATGGAAAGCGCCAGCGACGCCCTGGTGGTGATCGACGCCCAGGGCTGCATCACCACCTGGAACCGCGCCGCGACCCGCATGTTCGGCTATCAGGCCGCCGAGGTGATCGGGCGCAATGTGGGACTCCTGATGCCCAGTCATTTGCGTGGACGTCATGACGATGTCCTGGCTCACCTCAGGACCGAGACCGACGGTCGTCTCCAGACCGAGCCGCGCGAACAGCCCGCCCAGCGCAAGGACGGCACCCTGTTTCCGGTGGAGGTCACCCTGGCCGGATTTTCGTTCAAGGGGCAGCGGTACTTTTCCGGAATCATGCGCGATATCTCGGCGCGCAAGGAGGCGGAATCCAATATCCGCTTCCTGGCCCGTCACGACGCCCTGACCGGCCTGGCCAACCGGGTGGTGCTAAGGGAAAAGCTCGAAGAGATCCTGCCCGAGACCGGGGCGCGTCAGCTGCACTGCCTGCTGTTCATCGATCTGGACAATTTCAAGGTGGTCAACGACATCCTGGGGCACAGCTTCGGCGACCGCCTGCTGGTGGAGGTGGCGGGGCGCCTGCGCTCCATCGAGGGCGGACGCAATATCGTTTGCCGCCATGGCGGTGATGAATTCATTTTGCTGGCGCCTGACATTCAAAGCCGGGAAAAGGCGGCGGAATTGGCCGAGCGGGTTCTGGCGGTGATGAGCGATTCCTTCGCCATCGACGCCCAGGCCATCGAGGTCGGATGCTCAATCGGCATCAGTATGGCGCCCGATGACGGTGACAAGGCCGAAACCCTGATCCGCAAGGCCGATATCGCCATGTACAAAGCCAAGGAGAAGGGACGGCTGGGCTTCCAGTTTTTCACCGGCGCCATGGATCGCCAGATGGCCGAGCGCCGCCAGTTGGAAAAGTCGCTGCGCCGCGGCCTGCGCGACGGAGATGTTTTCATCCATCTGCAACCCAAGGTCCGGCTGGCCGAGGGCCGCGTCACCGGCTTTGAGGCCCTGGCCCGCTGGCAGAGCCCCGACCATGGGATGGTGCCGCCCAGCCGCTTCATTCCGGTGGCCGAGGAATGCGGCCTGATTGGCGGCATCGGCGAGCTGGTCCTGCGCCTGACCATGGAGACATTGGCCGGTTGGCGGGCCCATGGGCGGGTACTCTTGCCGGTGGCCGTCAATCTGTCGGCGGGGCAGTTGGGCAATCCCGGCCTGGCCGGGGAGATCGACTCCTTGCTGCGCGAATTCGGTCTGCCGCCCACAGTGCTGGAACTGGAACTGACGGAAAGCATGCTGATGGGCGACGCGGATCAGGTCCGCGCCATCTTATTCCGTCTCAAGGATCTGGGAATCAAGCTCAGCATCGACGACTTCGGGACTGGCTATTCCAGTCTCAGCTATTTGAAGCGCTTTCCGGTGGATGTGCTGAAAATCGACAAGTCCTTCGTCACCGATCTGCCGGGAGACCCCGAAGGGGAGGCCATCTGTCTGGCCATTATCAACATGGCCAAGGCTCTTTCCCTGGACGTGGTCGCCGAAGGGGTGGAAACCGAGGCGCAGAGTTCGTTTCTGAGCGATAACGGCTGCGACTTCGCCCAAGGGTTCTTCTTCGCCCGACCGGTTTCGGTCGAGGAGGCGCAGGACTATCTGCCCGTGACCTGTTCACCCGATCGGCCGGGGTGATGGCAAAGGGCGTCAACCGCTGGACAATTCCATCTCGGCCAGCAGCCAGTGCTCGAGGTCCTGTTCCTGGGGGCGGCCGCGGCTTTCCCAGATGGCATAGGCCCGCTCGCGGATGCGGGCGATATCATCGCCATGGGCCAGAATGTCCGAGACTTCCCGGTTGATGTCGATCAGGGCGTTGACGCGCGCGTCACTGGCGCCGTTGCCGTGTTCATCCGTCGAAAGGGCATAGGCCACCTGACGCTGGTTCGGAAACTGCCAGGCCCGCGCGGCGGCGATGTGGGCCAAGGTCCGCCAGACGCGCTGATTGCGCTCCAACGCCTTGAGGAAGCTGGTCGTGTCGCAGGCCTTGTCCAGTTCCTGGGCTGCCTCATCCAGGGCCAGGGCGCCGGTTTCCGCCAAAGTCAGCTTTTCGGGATGCAGGCTTGCCATCGGGTCCCTCCCGATTGCCGGATTGTCCATTTTTTTCATGGATAATCCTAGGGCGAATGGCAGGGGGATTCAATGCCGCAGAAGTGATGGCTGTATGACAGTTTGTGCACTGATATATATCAAAGCTTGGCGATAAGGCCCCTGCTACCCTTGGGTGGCATCAACTGATGTTTTCCGAGGGGGAGGACACAAATGGTTATCGACAATACGGCCGTTATTGCCTTGACTTTCCTGGGATTTATTCTGGCGGTGACCGGCGGGCTCGCCTGGTTCGTTCTGAGCCGGAAATAGGGTTTCGTGCAAGGCGGCCGCCGGGATTTCAACCGGCGGCTAGCTTTTTGAGTTCGTTCAGCACGAACACCCGGATGGCCGAGGACAGATTGGCGCCGCGCGCGCTGTCGATTTCCGCCACCATCTGATTGACCGACAGCCCCCGCGCGGTCGCCATATCCTTCAGACAGTCCCAGAACTCGGGCTCCAGCGTGACGCTGGTGGCGTGACCGGCGATCTTGACCGAGCGCTTGACCGGCATGCCGCTGATCACCTGACGATAACCGTCTGGGCGGGGGCGCCCTCCCACTGGGAGTGGGCCGGAATACCTTCACCCTTCATGACGATGGTCAGCATGCCGATCCGGGCGAAGTCGCCCACATCGGTGTCGTAGAGCACGGTGGAGCCCGAACCCACGCTCACGCCCTTGCCCAGCTTGACGCGGCCCACCTTCATGACCCGGTCCTCGTAAAGATGGGTCTGCAAGGCCGACAACGAGTTGATCGCGCAGAAATCGCCCACCTCGATGCAGTCGAATTCGGTGATGTCGGTGGTGTCCATGAACACGCCCTGGCCGAAGCGGCAGCCGTACAGCCACAGGAACCAGGGCAGGAAGGGCGTGCCGCGCAGATGGTCCAGCAGCACTTTTCCCGCCAGGCCCCAATACATGACCGCGACCGCTTCGGTGCGCAGCGCCCACCACGACCACATGGGCTTGGCGGTGGGGCGGTAGATCCACATCATCAGCCACTTCACCGCCACCGAGGACAGGGCCAGCGAGAAGGAGATGGCCACCGAGGCGGCCACGAACAGCGGCAGGACGGTGGCGTATTCCCGCGCCAGAATGCTGGGCGCCAGCAGGTCCACGGTCAGGATGCCGAAGGTGATGAACAGCATGGTGGGCAACGAGACGGCGAAGGCCTCGAACACGGCGCGCCAGGCCCGGCGCCACAGGGGCGGCGTGAAGGTCCAGTCCGAGCCCACGCTGTCGAAGCGCTGGCGCACCGGCAGCTTGAAGGGCGGATTGCCGAACCAGGTGTCGCAGGCTTGCATCTGGTCATTGGCGGGTGGCCGCGACTTGATGCCGATCAGGGTGCCGGTGGGAATCACCGCGCCGGGCGGTACCACGGCGTCGTTGCCGACGAAGACGCGGGCCTCGGTCTTGACCGGTTCCAGGACCATCCAGCCGCGCCGCACGCATTCGTCGCCCAGCACCACCTCGTCGGCGATGAAACAACCCGGACCGATATCGGTCAGGTCATAGCGTCCGGCCAGATTGCACGAGATCTCGGCGTCCTTGCCGATCTTGGCCCCCATCAGCCGGTACCACATGCGCATATAGACGGTGGCGTACAGCGACGACAGGGTTTCGAGCATCAGTTCGGTGGCCAGAGCCACGATCCATTTGCGGACGTAGAGACTGCCGTAGATGGAGTAGCTTCCCGCGGTGACCACAGGCAGCACCGTCCAGCGCACCAGGGCGATGAGCAGCACGGTAACGAAGATCAGCGCCATGGCGGTGGGCCAGGCCAGCAGCGGCAGGATGGTGGCGTATTCGCCGCCCGCCAGAACGTCGCTCAGGCGCTCGAAGATGGAGAAGGCCGGGAAGATGGGCAGCAGGCTGATGGGCGGCAAGACCACCAGCATCAGGCCGTAAAGCAGGGTCAGGCCCAATTTGCGGCCGAAACTGGCCTGGGCATGTTCGGGCAGGGCGGCCTCGTCCACCATGCCCACCTTGCGGCCGGGCGAGCCGTCCCAATGCTCATAGCGGCCCACCCTGGTCCCCGTGGTGATGGAGGTGAGGTCGCCGATCTCGCCGCCCGTCTCGATCACCACGCCATCGGCGATCATGCACGAACTGCCCATATAGACGTCGTCGCCGATCTCGATGGTACCGATCACCAGTTCGTCGCCCACGGCTTCCGCATTGGCCAGACGGGTCTTGCCGCCGATGGCCACGCCGTTGCCGATGCTCACCAGATCGAAGGCGCCCGCTTCCATCTCGGCCAGCACGCAGTCACTGCCCACCTTGGCGCCCAGCAGGCGCAGATAGATGCTCATGATGGGCGTGCCCTGGAACCACTTGATATGGGCGACGCTGACCACCCGCTGGGCCAGCCACCAGCGGAAATAATAAACGCCCCACAGCTTGTGGCGACCGGGCCGGGTCCGTCCCAGGATCAGCCATTTCAGCGCGATGGACGAGGCGATGGTGCCCACATTGATCACCGCATAGGTGACCATCAGGGTCCCCATCTCGGTGAAGAAGCTGGCATCTTCGCCCGACAGCAGCATGTAGGAGACGAACACGCCCAGCCATGGCGCCGTGGTCAGCGCCAGGATGAAGGGCATGGCCACCGCCTGGGCCAGTCCGCACAGGAACCGGCGCAGCAAGGTGGGCGGATCGAAGGACAGATCGGCGGGCTTGGCGCCCGGCGCGGGCGCGCGGGCGTCGAGCAACGCTCCCATGGCGCGCAGGGTTCGGGCGTTGTAGATCTCGTTGAGAGTCAGGCTGGCCAGTTCCGGGGTCTCGCGCACCGCCGAGACGAATTTGGCGGCCAGCAGCGAATGGCCGCCCAAATCCAGGAAAAAGTCGGCCTCAAAAGGAATGGCCTGGCCAGGGAAGACGCGGCGCGCCGCTTCTAAGAGGGCGGCCTCGGTGCGGGTGGCGGGCTCTTCCTGCTCGCCGCCGCCGACCGAGAGGTCCAGCGGAAAGTCCTTCAACGCCTTGCGGTTCAGCTTGCCCGAAATCAGCCGGGGCAGTTCGTCCACCACCAGATAATGGGACGGAACCATATAGGCGGGAAGCTGGCCGCGCAGGCCTTCCTTAAGGGTGCCGCCTTCGATGGTGGCCCCTGTCTCCGGCACGATGGTCGCCACCAGACGCTCGATGCCGTCATCGGTGCGCAAGGATACCGCCGCCTGATGAACGCCGGGAAGCGCGGCGAGGCGTGCCTCGATCTCGCCCAGTTCGACGCGAAAGCCTCTGATCTTGACCTGATCGTCGATACGGCCGTGAAAGGTGATGTCGCCGTTTTCGTCGATGGCCACCGCATCGCCCGAACGATAGAGCACCGGGGCGGAACCGTCCGTGTCCCATGGATTGGCGATAAATTTCTCGGCGGTGAGATCGGGGCGGCCGAGATATCCGGCGGCCACGCCCGGCCCGCCGATCAGCAACTCACCGGTCATGCCCGGCGCGACGGGCTGGATGAGGTCGTCGGCCACGAAGCAGACGTAATTGGGAATGGGCCGCCCGATGGTCACCGGCTTGCCTGGCTCGACCTCGGCGATGGTGGCCACCACCGTGGCCTCGGTGGGGCCATAGGAATTGAAGATGCGCCGCCCCGGACGGCACCAGCGCTCGGCCAAAGCGGGGGGGCAGGCCTCGCCGCCCAGAATGATGACGCGCAGGCCCGGGATATCGCCGGGCAGCAGGCCCAAGAGGGTCGGCACCGTGTCGAGAACGGTGATTCCGGCCTGGGCCAGCACGTCGGGCAACTGGTCGGCCTCGGCCAGGGTGCGGCGTCCGGCGATCCACAGGCGCGCGCCCACCAGATAGGGCACGAAGATCTCTTCCAGCGACAGGTCAAAGGCCACCGAAGCGCCCTGGAACACCACGTCGTCGGCCCGCAGCCCGTAGATGGAATTGGCGGCGCGCAGGTAATGGCAGATGTTGGAATGGCTGATGACGATGGCTTTGGGCTTGCCGGTGGAGCCCGACGTGTAGATGGCATAGGCGGGATCGGCGCTGCTGGCGCCCTGGGTGCGCGGATCGGGCGAGGCGCCCGTTGGCGCGCCCTGCTCCAGACTCGGCAGGATCAGGGTATGGGCCGGCATGGTGCCGGTGATGCCGCCCATGGTGAAGGCATCGACGATCAGCGCCTTGGCGGCGCAATCGTCCAGGCACTCGGCCACCCGGTCGGCGGGGGCCTCGGTGTCGAAGGGGATATAGGCGGCGCCCGAGGCCAGAATGCCCAGCAGGGCCACGTGCAGATCCAGGGATCGGCTCATCCACAGCCCGACGAAATCGCCCCGTCCGATCCCGCGCGCCGCCAGGGCGCGGGCCACGGTCTGGGCGCGCTCCGACAACTGGGCATAGGTCAGGGTGACGTCGCCGAAGGTGGCGGCGGCGGCGTGGGGAAAGGCGCGGACGCTGGAAGAGAAGATCTCCCACAGGGTCTCGTCACGGATCAGGGCGGAATCACGGGGCCCGAACAGGGCGGAAAGCAGGGATTGTGTCACGTCGTTTCCAGGTTTGGCGCCGCATCGGCGCGCGCGGCGATAACCAGTGCCGCGTCCAAGGGGAGGGTATACCAAGTCACGGCAAAGCGGTCACCCCCCACGTTGATTTTTATGCGTTTCCAGGGCGGCGGAGCCGCCAGATCCGCGACGGAGGACAGATCCGGTTCGGTCAGCCCAAGGACGATGCCGGTGCCGCGGGCCTTCAGGACCGCTTCCTTGGCCGTCCACAGCCGGGCGAAGGCCAAAGGCTGATCATCGGGGGCCATGGCGGCCAGACGCGCCCGCTCGGCGGGGGCGAATTGGCGCGCGGCATCCTCCCAGACCGGGCGGCAGCGCTCCACCGTCTCGATATCGGCCCCCACCGGCCCGTTGCGTGATCCGGCGATCAGCATCAGCCCGTTACAGGATGAGCAGTTGAACCAATAGCCCGGACCGGGATCGCTCAGCATGGGCTTGCCAAAGGAATCCCTGGTAATGGCGATCTCGGTTTCGGGGCGGTCCAGCGCTTGGGACAGGTGGCGGAAAAGCAGGCGCGACCGCGCCTCGGCCGATTGGGCGAGGCCGGTATGCAGCCAGGTCATCCCATCCAATGGTACTGTGTCCAATCGCATCGACTCCGCCGTCCTAATGCGGCATTCTGGTGGGCGGTTTCCTTTGGGTGGATGGCCAGAATGGCGCGCGAACCAGAGATCGTCACCCGTTATCGTACGCTGGCGCTGGAAAACGATCCGGTCGCTCAGTTCAAGCTCGGTGATCTTTATCGCCTGGGCTATCAGGTCAAGCGCGATCTGGACGAGGCGGTGGTCTGGCTGGTGCGCTCGGCGCGCCAGGGCAATGCCGAGGCCATGGCCCTGTTGAAGAAGATGGCGGCCGAAGGCGTGGATGTGCGCCGACGCGTGGACGACCTGCCGGGCAAGCGCCAACCCGTCGAACGTCCCGATTACGGCACGCCCGCCGCCGCGGAGGCCAGGCCGCCCGTCGTCGCCGAGCCCATCCCCGAACCTCCTCCCGTCCCAAAGGGCCCCAAAATCATCGCCCTGCCCGAGATCGAGGTGGAGACCGATCCCTTGCGCATCGGCGAAAGCATGGATGATCCGGCCCTATTGCGGGCCGGGGTGGACAAGGGCGATCCGGCTTGCATGGTGGCGCTGGGCAATGCCTATCGCGAGGGCAAGGGTGTCGCTCCCGATCTGGCCGAGGCGGTCCGGCTCTATACCCTGGCGGCCAAGGCCAATGATGCGCGCGGCCAGTTCTCCCTGGGCGTGATGTACGACCTGGGCCTGGGGGTGGCGCAAAGCAACGCCCATGCCCTGAAATGGTACCGCGAGGCGGCCAAGCAGGGCGATCCGCAGGCTCAGTTCAATCTGGGCAACATGATCCAGCAGGGCCGCGGCGTGGAATCCAGCGCGGAAGTGGCGGCCAAATGGTTCAAACAGGCGGCCGAGCAGGGCGATGCCGGGGCCATCTTCGCACTCGGCGCCCTTTACGAGGCGGGAAGCGGGGTCGAGCGCGACGAGACCCAGGCGGTGGAACTGTATCGTCAGGCCGCCGATCAGGGACTGGCGCTGGCGCTCCACAACCTCTCCAACATGCTGCGCCAAGGGCGCGGCACCGATGCCGATCCCACCGAGGCGGCCATGATGTGCCGCCGCGCCGCCGAACAGGGGCTGGCCGAGGCCCAGTATAATTACGCCGCGATGCTGGCCCTGGGCCTGGGGGTGGACAAGGACGAGGAGGCAGCCATCCGCTGGTTCCGCCGGGCCGCCAAATCCGGTGATCCGCGCGCCGAGACCCAGGCGGCGGCCCTGGAAAAGCGGCACGCGGCGGAGACCGTGTCATGAGCGGCCCCAAGGTCTCTTACGAGGTCCAGGTTCTGGCCGATAAGAACTGGGTGATCGCCGAAATGGCGCCCGACGAGGCCAAGGCCAAGGCCTTCGCCGAGAATCTGCTGCAGGCGGGCAACCATGCGGCGGTGCGGGTGGTCAAGGATCACGAGCGCATCGACGGCACCCATTCCGAAACCGTTCTGATGGAGAAGAAGGCCGCCGAGAAAGCGGCTGGCGATCCCCAGCTCACCACCATCACCGAGGCGCCGCTCTGCTCGGACCTGGAGGATTTCTACCTCCAGCCGTCGCGCACCACCATGGGCAAGCTGTTGCGCAAATATCTGGACGAGGCGCTGGTGACGCCCTTCGAACTGCTGCACGACGCCAAGGAGATGAAGCGGTTCGGAGACAAGGGCAATCTGCTGTTCTCGGCCATCGACCGGGTGGCGGGGCTGCAGGCCAAGGTCTCGGGCGAAGAGTCCAAGGTCCGCAAGGACTTCCTGGACAAGAGCTGGGAGGAGATGGGGAAAAGGGCCCGCGACTTCGCCGCCAAGAAGCCCAAGACTCCCGCCAGTTTCGCCGAGGCGGTGGCGTTCTCCAAGGGCGATACTTTCGCGCTTCGCTCCCATATGACCCTGGCATTGCTGGAAAAACGCTCGTGGTTCGGCAAGCTGGACCTGCTGGTGGCCTGGGCGGCCGAGCCCGAGGCCAAGGGCAATATGGTGGAGATCGATGCGGTGATCGCCGATCTCACCGTGCCCGCCCAGGTGATTCAGGATCTGCTGGGCTTTCAGTCCAATCTGTCGGCGGCGCTGTGCACCATCGTCAGCCTGACCGAAGGGGGCGCCGAGGCCGCCAAATTCGCCCCCCAGACCTTCACCGATCTGAACAAGCTGTTCGCCGAAGGGGCGCTGCCCCAAAGCCGCGATGTGCTGATGGGCCGCGTCATCCGTGAGGCGGGCGGAACCAATCCTCTGTCGCGCAACGATTCCTCCCAGGAATACGAGATGTTCCACAAGCTGCTGACCCGGCTGGTGGACAAGGACCGGGTGGTGGGCGGCTCGCCCATGGCCGAGGCGCTGTTGCAGCGCGGCGCCCGTGTGCTCAATTCAGGCGGTGCCAGCGTTTCGGCCCCCCAGGCGCTGCAACTTCTGTTGGGCGCCCTGCCCGATGGCTGCGTGCGGTTGCAGTTCCTTCTCACCCTGGCGGGGTCCAATCTGGGGCGCAGCATGGGAGAGGTTCTCACCGAGATGCTGGACGCCCATGTGCGGCGCTCCAACCATATCGATCTGTGGGCGCCGGTGCGCCTCGCCCCTCCGGCGCGCATGGCGGCGCTCAACAACGCCAACAAGCTGCTGCGCTCCTGCCCCCATCTGGTCGATACGTTCCGCAAGGAGCTGGCCGACCGCATCGACGACGTGATGGTCCGCTATCTCACCGCCGAGGAGATCATCGAGAAGGTGGACAAGCCCGACGACCCGCTCGCCATGCGCGCCATCCGGCTGGTCAAGTTCTGCGGCTCGGGCGTGCTGATCGAGGGCAAATCGCTCAATATGGCCAAGGCCCGCGTGGTCGAGCATCTGCGCCAAAAGCAGTTCGAGGAGAAGTTCGTCGCCTCCATGCCCGATCCCAGCCAGGGCGAGAAGCATCTGCGCGACTTCCACCGCCTGCTGGTGGAATGCGGATTCGGCTGAGGGATGGGGGTTTGATAGGTGCGGGCACCCCCATCTGTCATCCCGACGCCACAGGCGGAGGGATCTCCGCTTGGCATACGGTGCCCTGCTTGGAAAAGTCGGTCCAGGATGAGATCCCTCGCCAAGGCTCGGGATGACAAGTGAGGATACGTGGCGCCCCCAAAGAATCACTGGCGGAAACCCACACAATCGTTGTAACTAGCGGCCTTCGGCCGCGCGATCACGCCCGGTCGCGATGAGGCTTGGGGAAATGGCTGGACCTGTTCTCGTCACCGGGGCGACCGGATTTGTCGGCGCCGCCATCGTCCGCGCCCTGCTGGCGCGCGGCGAGGCCGTGCGCGTCCTGGCGCGCCCCAGCTCGGATCGGCGCAACGTCGCCAATCTGCATGTGGACGTGGTCGAGGGCCGCCTGGAAGACGCCGCCTCGTTACGCAAGGCCATGGCCGGGTGCCGGGTGCTGATTCATACCGCCGCCGATTACCGCATCTGGGTTCCCGACCCGGCGGCCATGATGGCCGCCAATGTGGAAGGCACGCGGGCGTTGATGGAAGCCGCCCTGGCGGAAAAGGTGGAGCGGGTGGTCTACACCTCTTCTGTGGCGACCCTGGGCCATGTGGATGGCGGTCTGGCCGACGAGGACACGCCCAGCGGCATTTCCGACAAGGTCGGCCCCTACAAGCAGTCCAAGTTCCTGGCCGAGGAGGTGGTCCGCCGCATGGTGGCCGAACAGGGCCTGCCCGCGGTGATCTGCAACCCGTCCACGCCCGTTGGGCCGGGCGACGTCAAGCCGACGCCCACGGGCCGCATGATCGTCGAGGCGGCTTCGGGCCGCATGCCGGCCTATGTGGATACCGGCCTCAACATCGTCCATGTGGATGACGTGGCCGAGGGCCATCTTCTGGCCCTGGACAAGGGCCGGGTGGGCGAGCGCTACATTCTGGGTGGCGACAATCTGACGCTCGCCGATATTCTGATCCGCATCGCCAAGATTACCGGGGGACGTCCGCCCCTGATGAAGCTGCCGCGCTGGCCGCTTTATCCCCTGGCGCTGGGCGCCGAGACCTGGGCGCGGCTGTTCGGCGGCGAGCCCTTCGTCACCATGGACGGGCTCAAGATGTCGCGGATTCATATGTTCTTCTCCTCGGCCAAGGCCGAGCGGGAACTGGGGTATCGTCACCGTTCGGCCGACGAGGCGCTGGACGCGGCGGTGGAGTGGTTCAAGAGCATCGGGGAGGTTCCATGAGTCTGGCATCGCTTGCCGGTCTGGCCGGGGTCGGGGCCTGGGCCTGGCTGTTGACCATGCGGGGGTCATTCTGGCGGATCGAGGACGCTCCGCAAGCCGTGGTGCCGGAAAACTGGCCCCAGGTGGTGGCGGTCATTCCCGCCCGCGACGAGGCCGATGTCATCGGCGCCACCATCGAATCCCTTTTGTCGCAGAATTACCCTGGCGAGTTCTCGGTGGTGCTGGTGGATGACCATTCCTCGGACGGTACCGCCGAGGCCGCGCGCCAGGCCGCCGAAGCGATGGGACAGTCCGCCAAGATGATCGTGGTCGAGGCCCCCGATCTGCCCCGAGGCTGGACCGGCAAGATGTGGGCGCAAAATCACGGTGTGGCCGTGGCGCGGGCCAGGTTCCCCGAGGCCGAGCTTCTGCTGCTGTCGGACGCCGATATCCGTCATGGGGCGGGCGAATTGCGCCGCACCGTGTCGCGCATGCTGGCCGAGGGGTTGGACATGGCCTCGCTGATGGTGCGCCTGTCCACCCAAAGCCTGTGGGAAAAGGCCATCGTTCCCGCCTTCGTCTTTTTCTTCCGCATGCTCTATCCCTTCGCCTGGGTGAAGGATTCGCGGTCCACCACATCCGCAGCCGCTGGTGGTTATGTGGTGATCCGTCCGGTGATGCTGGAGAAGATCGGCGGCATCAAGGCCATCAAGGACGCCCTGATCGACGATTGCACCCTGGCGGCCTGCGTGAAGGAGCATCACGGGCGCCTGACCCTGGATCTGGCCGAGGAAACCGTCAGCACCCGGCACTATGACGGGCCGGAAGGGCTGTGGCGGATGATTTCCCGCTCGGCCTATACCCAGTTGTGCCATTCGCCGCTGCTGTTGCTCGGCACGGTCTTCGCCATGCTGCTGGTCTTCGTGGCTCCGCCCCTGCTGGCCATGCGCAATGGCGGCGGCGCCTCCACCGGCGCCCTGACCTGGGCGGCCATGACCATCGCCTATTATCCCATGGTCCGCTATTACCGTCTGTTCCCGGCCTGGGCGCTGGCCTTGCCGGTGGTGTCCCTGTTCTATCTGGGCGCCACGCTCCATTCCGCCTGGAAGTATTATGGCGGCCAGGGCGGCGAGTGGAAGGGCCGGATGCAAGACACCTACGGCCAGGGAGCCGCTCCGTGAACGCCATGAGCCCGACCGCCTTCGTCATCGATCCGGCCCAGTATGATCTGGTGGCGGGAATCGTGCGCGCGTCGGGCTCATCGTTCTATTGGGGCATGCGTTTGCTGGACCGTCAGCGCCGCTATGCCATGTACGCCGTCTACGCCTTCTGCCGCGAGGTGGACGACATCGCCGACGAACCGGGCGAGCCCGAGGTCAAGCGGGCGCAACTGGCCGAATGGCGTGTCGAACTGGACCGGCTTTACGCTGGCGCTCCCACCCATGCCATCGCCAAGGCGCTGCATGGGCCGGTCATCCAGTACAACCTGCCCAAGGAGGACTTCCTGGCGGTGATCGCTGGCTGCGAAAGCGATGCCCAGCCCGAGGTGACGGGCCTTAGCATGGCCGAGTTGGAGCTTTACTGCGACCGGGTGGCCTGCGCCGTGGGCCGCCTGTCGGTCCGCGTGTTCGGAAGCCTTCGGCCCAAATCCATCGAGACCGCCAACGCCACCGGCATGGCGCTGCAGTTGACCAATATCCTGCGCGACGTTGTGGTGGACGCCAAGATCGGGCGGCTTTACCTGCCCGATGAATTGCTGGCCAAGCACGGCATCGCCAGCCGCGATCCCATGGCGGTGATCAATCATCCCAATCTGGTGGCGGTGTGCCGCGAACTGGGCGAGACGGCGCGGGGCTATTTCCAGGCCTCCGACGCCGCCCAGGCCGAGTGTTCGCGCGCCGACATGCGCCCGGCCACCCTGATGAAGGAAATGTACCGCGAAATATTCAAACGGCTGGAGGCCGAGGGTTTCGTGCCCAGGGATCCGCCGGTCAAGGTCTCGAAAGCCTTCAAGCTGTGGTGTATTCTCCGCCACGGTTTGCTCTGAGTCATCTTCCCGAGGTCGAACAGTGTCTCCCAGCGAAATCAATCCCCGTGACTTCACCTCCGCCGCGTTCCGCGATCCGCTGGAGCGCGCCGTCAACGAATCCGCCGAGGCCCTGCTGAAACAGCAGCGTGAAGACGGCCACTGGGTGTTCAAGCTTGAAGCCGACGCCACCATTCCGGCCGAATACGTGCTGTATCTGCACTATCTGGACGAGCGCGATCCCGAATTGGAGAAGCGCATCGGCGTCTACTTGCGCGATATCCAGGAAGAGCATGGCGGCTGGCCGCTGTTCCATCGCGGCGATCTGAATATCAGCGCTTCGGTGAAGGCCTATTTCGCGCTCAAAGCCATCGGCGACGACATCGACGCGCCGCATATGAAAAAGGCGCGCGAAGCCATCCTGGCCCATGGCGGCGCGGCCACGGCCAATGTCTTCACCCGCACCCTGCTGGCGCTGTTCGGGCAGATTCCGTGGAAGGGCGTGCCCATCATGCCCGTGGAGATCATGCTGCTGCCCCGCTGGTTCCCGTTCCATATGGACAAGGTCAGCTACTGGTCGCGCACCGTCATCGCGCCGCTGACCGTGCTGATGACCAAGCGCCCCAAGGCGCGCAATCCGCTGGGCATCCATATCCAGGAACTGTTCACCACCGCGCCCGAGAAGGTCACCAACTGGTATCTCGAGCCGGTGCGCTCCAACTGGGCCTATCTGTTTCGGGCCATCGACATGGTTTTGCAGAAGGTCTACCGCTTCTTCCCCAAGTCGGTGCAGGACAAGGCCATCGAGAAGGCCGTGGCCTTCGTCGACGAGCGCCTCAACGGCGAGGATGGGCTGGGCGCCATCTTCCCGGCCATGGTCAATGCGGTGTGGATGTATGACGTTCTGGGCGTTCCCAAGGATGACCCCCGCGTGGTCATCGCCAAGCAGTCCATCCGCAATCTGGTAGTGGAAGAGGGCGACCGCGCCTGGGTCCAGCCTTGCCTGTCGCCCATCTGGGATACGGCCCTGGCCACCCATGCCATCCTCGAAGTGGGCACGCCCGAGGCCGACGCGGCCGCGCGCAAGGCCGCCGACTGGATGGTGGCGCGCCAGATCACCGATGTGGTGGGCGACTGGGCGGTGCGCCGCCCCGATCTGGCTCCTGGCGGCTGGGCCTTCCAGTACAACAATCCCCATTACCCCGATGTGGACGACACCGCCGTGGTGATGGCGGCCTTGGACCGCATCGACCCGGTGAAATATGCCGAGCCCATCGAGAAGGGGCGGGTCTGGGTCCAGGGTATGCAGTCGGAAGGCGGCGGCTGGGGTGCTTTCGACGCCGAGAACACCTCGTACTACCTGAACCATATTCCCTTCGCCGATCACGGCGCGCTGCTTGATCCGCCCACCGCCGATGTGTCGGCGCGCTGCGTCTCGGTGTTGTCGGTGCTGGGCGAGCGGGGCAAGGACAAGGTGGCCCACGAAGGCGTGGATTACCTGCTGCGCGAGCAGGAGAGTGACGGGTCGTGGTTCGGTCGCTGGGGAACCAATTACGTCTATGGCACATGGTCAAGCTTGTGCGCGCTCAACGCCGCCGGTCTGCCCCATGACCATCCCGCCTTCAGGAAGGCGGTCAAGTGGCTGGAATCCAAGCAGCGCGAAGACGGCGGCTGGGGCGAATGCGGCCGGTCCTACTGGGACGACCAGCCGAGGGGCATGGGCGGGCCTTCCACGCCGTCCCAGACCGCCTGGGCGGTGCTGGGCCTGATGGCGGCGGGCGAGACCAACAGCCAGGCGGTGGCCAAGGGCATCGACTACCTGATCCGCACCCGCAACGCCGAAGGTCTGTGGGACGAGGAGCATTACACGGCGGTGGGCTTCCCCCGCGTGTTCTATCTGCGCTACCACGGCTATCGCCAGTTCTTCCCCGTCTGGGCCCTGGCCCGCTACCGCAACCTCACCACCGGCAATGCCGGGCCGGTGATGCACGCGCTTTAGGGTTAGGCAATTAGACTCGTCACCCCGGCCTTGAGCCGGGGCCCAGGAGGGATCCCGGCATTCTTATCCGCTCCTCCTGGATCCCGGCTCAAGGCCGGGATGACGGACCTGAAAGTCGGATTCCGGAATTCAGCGTTTTTGGGGCACCATGAAAATCGCCGTCATCGTCGGCATGAACAGCGAAGCGGCGCTGCTGCCCCCCGGTATCCCCGTGGGCGCGGCGGGCGGCGTGACGCGGCGGGTGACGGAACTGGCCGAACGTCTGCTGGCCGAAGGCGCCGAGGGGCTGATGAGCTTCGGCATCGCCGGAGGTCTTGATCCGACGTTTCAATCGGGTGATCTGGTGGTGGGCAATGCCGTTCAGTGGGAAGGCGAGACCTATGTCGCCAACCCGGCCTGGGCGGCGCGTCTGCTGAGTTCCATTCCCGATGCCCGCAAGGGCAACATCGCGGCGGTCTCGCGCATCGCGGCGACGCCGGAGGCGAAGCGCGCCCTGTATCAGGGCGGCGCGACGGCGGTGGACATGGAAAGCGGGGCCATGGCCCGTGTGTGCGCCCAGGCGGGCAAGCCCTTCGCCGTGCTGCGCGCCGTGGCCGATCCGGCCCTCAGGGGAATCCCGAAATCGGTCTTCGTGGGGCTGTCGCCTGACGGCTCGCCCCGGCCCTTGGCCGTCATGGGGGCGCTGTTGCGCCGCCCATGGGAATTGCCCGGGGTGATTCGGGTCGGCCTGGATTCTCAGGCCGCCCTGTCAGCCCTGCGAGACGCGGTGAAGATTGTTGGCCCGACCCTCGGCATGTAGCATTTCCAGGTTCTTGGCCATCAGTTCGTCGTAATTGTCGATGGCCGGGCGCTGGTTATCCAGCGGCAGATCGGGGGCGAAGGGGCCTTCGGTACGGGGGCCGCGCAAGGCCACCATGGCGGCCTTCAGCGGATGGCTGATGGTGTCCACCACGGCGGTGGCCTCATAGCCCGAATGGACCATGCAATCGGCGCACTTCTCGTATTTGCCGGTGCCGTAGGAGTCCCAATCGGTCTCCTCCATCAGTTCCTTGTAGGTCTTGGCATAGCCCTCGCCCAGCAGGTAGCAGGGGCGCTGCCAGCCGAAGACGTTGCGGGTCGGATTGCCCCAGGGCGTGCACTGATAGGTCTGGTTGCCCGCCAGGAAGTCCATGAACAGCGACGACTGGGTGAATTCCCACTTCTTGCCCCGGCCCAGGCGGAACAGCTTGCGGAACAGTTCCTTGGTGGCGCGGCGGTTGAGGAAGTGCTCGGTATCGGGCGCGCGCTCATAGGCATAGCCGGGCGACAGCGTGATGCCGCCCACGCCGATGGACTTGGTGTAGTCGAAGAACGCGGCCATGCGCTCGGCATCGGCGTTGTTGAACAAGGTGCAGTTGATATTGACCTGGAAGCCCTTGGCCTTGGCCGCCTTGATGGCCGAGACGGCCTGATCGAAGGTGCCTTCGCGCGACACGGCGCGGTCGTGGTCATCGCGGTTGCCGTCCAGGTGGACGGTCCAGGTGAAGTTCTTGTGCGGCTTGAAGGAATCGAGCTTCTTTTCCAGCAGCAGGGCATTGGTGCAGACGAAGACGATCTTGCCCTTGGCCAAAGCGCCCTCGACGATCTGGTCTATCTCGCGGTGCAGCAGCGGCTCGCCGCCCGCCAGCACCACCACGGGGGCCGGGCACTCGTCGATGGAGGCCAGGGCATCGGCCACCGAGATGCGGGAATTCAAAATGGCGTCGGGATAATCGATCTTGCCGCAGCCGTTGCAGGTCAGGTTACAACGGAACAGCGGCTCCATCATCAGCACCAGCGGATAGCGCTTATTGCCGGAAAGGTGCTGCTTGACGATATAGGAACCGATGCGCAGCGACTGGTGCAGGGGGACGGCCACGGGCTGAACTCTGATGTTGCCTCGAAAACGCTCTCATGGCTGGGAGCGGGCGGATCATACAGGCGTGGCCCGGAAAGTTTCAACAGTTGAAGGTGTAGGGGCATTATGCGGGGGGCACCGTGCCCGGCTGTCATCCCGGCCTTGAGCCGGGATCCAGGAGTCGCTCCCCCCTGGGTCCCGGATAGCGCTGCGCGCTTCCGGGATGACGATGGTTCGTTATTTACGCCGCATCCTCGCTGTCCAGCGCATAGCCCGCCGCGCGCACCGTGCGGATGATGTCGGCTTCGGTGTCGCAGTTCAACGCCTTCCTGAGGCGGCGGATATGTACGTCCACGGTTCGCGGCTCCACATAGATGTCGGGCCCCCAGACGGCATCCAGCAATTCCTCGCGCGAGAAGACCTGTCCCGGGTGCTGCAGGAAGAACTGCAGCAGGCGGAACTCGGTGGGGCCGAGATGGATGGGCTTGCCGCCCCGCGTCACCCGATGCGATGCCAGATCCATGGCGATGTCGCCCCAGCCGATCTGGCCTTTCTGGCTGACCGGCTGAGCGCGGCGCAGCAGGGCGCGGACGCGGGCCATCAGTTCGGGCAGGGAGAAGGGCTTGGTGAGATAGTCGTCGGCGCCGGTATTGAGGCCTCTGATCTTGTCGCCTTCCTCGCCCCGGGCGGTCAGCATGATGATGGGCAGTTCGCGGGTAGCGGGCTTACGGCGGATCTGGCGGCAGATCTCGATGCCAGACAGCGAGGGCAGCATCCAGTCCAGCAGCACCAGATCGGGTTTGCGCTCGGACAGGACGGTCAACGCCTCCTCGCCATCGCCTGCCTCGGCGACGCGATAGCCTTCCTTTTCAAGGTTATAACGCAGCATGGTGGCCAACGCCGCCTCGTCCTCGACGACCAGGACCAGGGGCTTGGAAGTATTGGCGGACTCGCGGGCGTTCATTCCTGGGCTCCGAGGGAAGCGCCCTTGGGCCGGAGGCCCTTGGGCTGGGTGCCGAGAATCTGGAAGTGCAGGGTCTCGGCGATATTGGTGGCGTGATCGCCGATGCGTTCCATGTTCTTGGCGATGAACAGCAGATGGGTCGATGCGGTGATGGTGCCGGAATCCTCGTTCATCTGGCTGATCAGGTCACGGAAGACGGTATTATAAAGGGAATCCACGTCCTCGTCGCGTGCCCAGACACCGATGGCCTTGTCCAGGTCCTTGTCCACATAGGCGTCGAGAATATCCTTCAGCAAGGCCAGGACCAGTTCCCCCAGGCGCACCACGCCCGCGGTCTGGGCCGTGGCGGGAAGATGGTTGAGGACCAGGGCGCGCTTGGACAGATTGGCGGCGTAATCGCCGATGCGCTCGATCTCGCCCGAGATGTTCAGCGCCGCTACGATGTGGCGGAGATCGCCAGCCATGGGCTGGCGCAGAGCCAGCAGGCGCACCGCGAAGCTGTCCACCTCGGCATCCAGTTCGTCGATGCGGCAATCGCCGTCCACCACCTTGTGGGCCAGTTCGTCGTCGCGGCGCGACAGCGACTGAAGCGCCGCGCCCAACTGGGCCTCGGCCAAGCCACCCATCTGGGCGATCATGCCCGACAGATGCGCCAGTTCGTCGTCGTAGGATTTAACGGTGTGATCAGTCATATCAGCCGAACCGCCCGGTGATGTAGCCCTGGGTCAAGGGCTCCTTGGGATTGGTGAAGATCTCCTCGGTGCCGCCCACCTCGATCAGCTTGCCCAGATGGAAGAAGGCGGTGCGCTGAGAGACGCGGGCCGCCTGCTGCATGGAATGGGTGACGATGACGATGGTGAAGTTGTCGCGCAGTTCGTCGATCAGCTCTTCCACCTTGGCGGTGGCGATGGGGTCCAGCGCCGAACAGGGCTCGTCCATCAGGATCACTTCGGGGGCCACGGCGATGGCGCGCGCGATGCACAGGCGCTGCTGCTGGCCGCCCGACAGGCCGGTGCCCGATTCCGACAGGCGGCTTTCCACCTCGGCCAGCAGACCGGCCTTTTCCAGGCTGTTCATGACGATCTCGTCCAACTCCGCCTGATCGCGGGCCAGGCCGTGAATGCGTGGCCCATAGGCCACGTTGTCGTAGATGGATTTGGGGAAGGGATTGGGCTTTTGGAACACCATGCCCACGCGGGCGCGCAACTGCACCACGTCCAATTCGCGGTCATAGACATCGCTGCCATCGAGGGTAAGGCTGCCGGTGACCTTGGCGCCTTCCACCATGTCGTTCATGCGGTTGATGCAGCGCAGGAAGGTGGACTTGCCGCAGCCCGACGGGCCGATCAGAGCGGTGACCTCGCCAGCCGGGATGTCCAGGTCGATATCATGGAGCGCCTGCTTCTCGCCGTAATGGACGTTGAGGCCGCGCGCCGAGATCTTGGAAGTGCCACGGGGAATGAACTGGTTCATGATTGTTCTACCACCGGCGTTCGAATTTGTTGCGCAGCCAGATGGCCGCCATGTTCATGACCACCAGGAACAGCAGCAGCACCATGATGGCCGCCGAGGTCTTTTCCACGAAGGCGCGTTCCGAGCTTCCCGCCCACAGATAGATCTGCACCGGCAGCACTGCCGAAGGGTCCAGCGGGCTCTTGGGGATATCGACGATGAAGGCCACCATGCCGATCATCAAGAGCGGCGCCGTCTCGCCAAGGGCACGCGCCATGCCGAGGATGGTGCCGGTCAGCATGCCCGGCATGGCCAGCGGCAGGACGTGATGGGCGACGATCTGCAAGGGCGAGGCTCCCAGACCGGCGGCGGCCTGGCGGATGGAGGGCGGCACGGCCTTCAACGCGGCTCGGCCCGCGATGATGATGGTGGGCAGGCAGATCAGCGCCAGGACCAGACCGCCCGCCACCGGCGACGAGCGCGGCAGGTGGAAGACGTTGAGGAACACCGCCAGGCCCAGCAGGCCGAACACCACGGAGGGCACGGCGGCCAGATTGTTGATGTTGACCTCGATCAGATCGGTCCAGCGGTTCTTGGGCGCGAATTCCTCGAGATAGACGGCGGTCGCCACGCCAAGGGGGAAGCTGACGGCCAGGGTGACCAGCAGCGAGAAGAACGAGCCGACCACCGCGCCCCAGATGCCCGCCTGTTCCGGCGCCCGCGAATCGCCGCCGGTGAAGAACTGGGCGTTGAAGGCCTTGCGGATCAGACCGGCCTTGTTCAACTCGGCCAGCCAACCCAACTGACGCTCGTTGAGGGTATCTGTGGCCTGTCCCTTGTTGACCATGTCCAACTTGTCCGATGCCAGCAGCCAGACATTGGCCTTGGCCCCGATCAGGCCGGGATCCTGGGCGACCATGCGACGCAGCTGCTCGGCGCCCATGGTGCTGACCAGAGCGGAGAGGTCGCGCCGCGCGCTCCTGTCGCCATCGGGGACCAGACGGGCGGCCAGGGCGTTACGCACCAAAGCGGGATAATCGGCGGCATCGAGAATAGCCGGATCGCGGTTGCCGTCGGGATCGATGACGTCGGCGTCAAAGCTGACCTCCATGGCGATCTGGGTCTGGAAGAAACCGGTCCAGCCCTTGGCCACCACGGTGCCCAGCAGCAAAACCAGGAACCCGGCCGAGATCAGGATCGAGGCAAGGCCCAGGAGACGGAAGCGCCGCTCGGCGGCATAGCGGCGGCCCAGACGGGCGGCCACGGTTTCGGCGGTGCGGGCCGCCACGGAAGCTTGAGCCATCTCAGTCATACTTTTCCCGATACTTCTGCACGATGTGAAGCGCCACCACGTTCAGCCCCAGGGTAATGGCGAACAACATCAGGCCAAGGGCGAAGGCGGCCAGGGTCTTTGGGCTGTCGAATTCGGTGTCGCCCACCAGCAGGGTGACGATCTGGACGGTGACGGTGGTCACTGCTTCCAGGGGATTGGCGGTCAGCTTGGCGGACAGACCGGCGGCCATGACCACGATCATGGTCTCGCCGATGGCCCGAGATACGGCCAGCAGCACGCCGCCGACGATGCCGGGCAAGGCGGCGGGCAGCACCACCTGAAGGATGGTCTCCGACCGCGTGGCGCCCAGGCCGAAAGCGCCTTCGCGCAAGGACTGGGGCACGGCGGTGATGACGTCGTCAGAGAGCGAGGAAATCAGGGGGATCAGGGTGATGCCCATGACGAAACCGGCCGCCAGGGCGCTTTCCGCCGCCACGTTGAGGCCGAAGGCCGCGCCAACGGCGCGGATGGCAGGCGCCACCGTCACCACGGCGAAGAAGCCGAAGACCACGGTGGGAATGCCCGCCAGGATCTCCAGCGCGGGCTTTGCCACGGCGCGGATGCGCGGCTGGGCGTATTCCGACATGTAGATGGCCGAGAACAGGCCCAAGGGCAGGGCGACGATCATGGAGATGGCGCTGATCAGCAAGGTGCCGGTGAACAGCGGCACCATGCCGAAGGCGCCCGTGCTGCCCACCTGATCGGAGCGGGTGGACATTTGCGGGCTCCAGTTGAGCCCGAACAGGAAGTCCAGGAAATCCACCATCTGGAAGAAGCGCAGCGCCTCGAACAGTAGCGAGAGCACGATGCCCACGGTGGTGAAGATGGCCACGGTGGAACTGGCCACCAGGAAGATGTTGATGGTGCGCTCGACCCTGGGGCGGGCGCGCAGCTGGGCATGGATGCGGCGGAGCGCGAAGGCGGCACCGGCCAGGGCCAGGGACACGGTCACGGCGACCGAGGCCGCATAGCCGGTCTGCTGCAGCCGGAGATAGTGTTCGGCGGCGGCGGCGAAGTCGGCATTGGCGGTGGCATGGCCCTGGGCGGCATTGCGCACTTCGTTGAGGATGACGTCGATCTGCTCGGTGGGAAGGCCTTGCAGGGCGGCGGGCAGGTCATTGATGACCAGGGCGCGGATCAGGCCGGGCTCGAAGCTCACCCACAGGGCCAGGACGGCGAAGGCGGGCAGGCCGCACCACAGAGCCACCCACCAGCCGTAATAACCGGGCAGCGAATGAAGGGTGCCGGGATGGCCCGAGGCGACGGCGAGAGCGCGCTTGCGCCCCAGCTGGAAGGCCAAGGAGGACAGCAGCAGCAAAATGGTGGCGAGGATGACGGTCTGCATGGATCGGGCGGCCCGAGAAAGGTAAGTGGGGGAGGCCGCTTGGGCCTCCCCCGGGGGTCACTACATCTTCAGGTCGCCCAGATTGCGGGCGTTGGCGGCCTGCTCCTTGCGGGAGGCGTCGGGAGACGCGATCAGGCCCTTGTCGGCCAGATAGCCTTCCTTGCCCCAGGCCTTGTCCGAGGTGAACTCGGCCACGTATTCCTTGACGCCGGGGATCATGCCCACATGCTGCTTCTTGATGTAGAAGAACAGCGGACGCGACACCGGATATTTGTTGGTGGCGATGGCGTCATAGGTGGCGATCACGCCGTCCACCGGGGCGGCCTTCACCTTGTCGCGGTTCTGGTCCAGATAGCTGAAGGTGATGACGCCCAGCGCGGCCGGGTTCGAGGTCACCTTCTGCTGGATGACGGTGTAGTTCTCCGACACCTCGACCCAGGCGCCGTCTTCGCGAACGGTGCGGCAGGCTTTCTTGCCCGCGTCCTTGTCCATGGCCTTGATCTCGGGCTGCTTGCCGCAGGCGGGGTCGAGGACCAGTTCCACATAGGCGTCGCGGGTGCCGTGGTTCGGGGCCGGGCCATAGACCAGGATCGGCTCCTTGGGCAGCGACGGATCGATGTCGCTCCAGTTCTTGTAAGGATTGGGCACCAGCTTGCCGCCCACCACCACGTCCTTGGCGGTGGCCTTGTACATCTGCTCGCGGGTCAGCGCGAAGTCGGGACCGGCCTTGGAATTCATGAACACGATGCCGTCATAGCCGATCACCACTTCGGTGATGCCGGTGACGCCGTTCTTGGTGCAGAACTCAACCTCGGACGGCTCGATGCGGCGAGACGCGTTGGTGATGTCGGGGAAGGTCTCGCCCACGCCCGAACAGAACAGGCGCATGCCGCCGCCGGTGCCGGTGCTCTCGACCACCGGGGTCTTGAACTTGCCGGTCTTGCCGAAGGCTTCGGCCACGGCGGTGGAGAAGGGATAGACGGTGGAGGACCCGACGATGCGGATCTGATCGCGGGCCTGCGCGGCACCGGCGGTGGCGATGACGGCCAGGGCGGCTGCGGCGACGGCCAGGGTCTTGGTGGACATGAAACCTCCGAGGGGAGTGCAATCGGGAGCGGGAGGCAAGGCTCCCACGGCCGGCATCCTATCGGCGCTTTGTTACAACCCCGAGACACATGCGTGAAGCTTTTGTGACGGAAATATTAAGCGTGCTGAATCAAGGGGATAATGGCTGATTCGAGGCGCGTGAGGGCCTCAATCAGACTCCATCCGGCCAGGTTTCCATAGCCCAGAATCAGGCCCGGAGGTCCTTTTGTGACACAATGGACGCTGAGCGGCGTGGGGGCCAGTCCCTGGGCGCGGGCGGCCTCCGCAGCCCTGATGTCGTCGGTTCCCTCGGGCAGCCAGAGGATGGCGTGCAGACCCGCCTCACCGGCGGTGACGGGCAGATGGGGGCCCAGGATGCGGGCCGCCGCCGCCAGCAGATCGCGCCGCCGCTTACCGTAAACGGCGCGCATGCGCCGCAGATGGGCGCCGAAATGCCCTTCCTCCATGAAGGCGGCCATGGCGGCCTGGGTCAGCCCAGCGGGCGCCATGTCGGCGACGCGCCGGGCCGTGACGAAGGCGGGGATCAAGGGGGGCGGCAGGACCAGCCAGCCCAGGCGCAGGCCGGGAAACATGCTCTTGGAGAAGGTGCCGAGATACACAGTGCGTCCCGCCCGGTCCAGCCCCTGCAACGAAGCGGTGGGCGGCCCGGCATGGCGGAAATCGCTGTCGTAATCGTCCTCGATGATCCAGCCGCCTTTGCGCGCGGCCCAATCAATCAGGGCAAGTCGGCGCGGCAGCGGCATGGTGGCACCGGTGGGAAATTGGTGCGACGGCGTGACGAAAGCCATTTTGGACTGGGGGCAGATTCGCTCCGCCCGTTCCGGATCGAAGCCCTCGGCATCGACGGCCACCGGGATGCCCACCGCTCCGGCGGCACGCAGCACACCGGCCTGCCCGCCATAGCAGGGATCTTCCACCAAGACCCGGTCGCCCGGTTCCAGCAGGACGCGGGCCACCAGATCCAGGGCCTGCTGCGAACCTCCGACGATCATCACCTGATCGGCGGTGCAGCGTACCGCCCGGTGGCGGCCCAGATGGGCGGCAATGGCCCGGCGCAGCGGCAGATAGCCCAGAGGATCGATGCCGCACATCAGCTCCACCGGCGCGCGCCGCCACAACCGGCCCAGGACCCTGCGCCACTCGGCATGGGGAAAGGCCGCCAGATCGGGCACGCCGGGGGCGAAGGGCCGCGACGGGTCGCGCCCCTGGGTCGGCGGTGGGGCAGCGCTCCACTCCACGGTGCGGGAAGGCAGGGCAGAGGGCGGGGCGGCAGCATCCGCAGAGGGGGCTCCCACCGGCCTTTGCCGGGCCGACACCCTGGTGGCCGAACCCCGGCGCGCTTCGGTAAAGCCCTCGGCGGCCAGTTGGTCATAGGCGGCCAAAACGGTGTTGCGCGCTAGCCCCAGATGCAGAGCCAGGGCGCGCGACGACGGCAGGGCCGAACCTTCGCCCAGCCGCCCGTCCAGGATGGCGTCGCGCAAGCCGAGGTAAAGCCTGCGATGCAAGGGATGATCACCGTCGGGCAGAGCCAGGGTCAGGGGCATGGCGGTCTCGCAAAGTGGCTCTATCACTATATAAAAACTGGGCCTTACTATGGAACCGCTTGTTGGACAGTATGGCGGGGATCAGGAGAGCCCATCATGCTGACCAAGACCGACCGTACCACGTTGCGCCAACGGCCCCACCGGGGCAGCCATGATTTCGAGGCCATGGCCGCCATTCTCGACGAGGCCCTGGCCTGTACGATCTCCTTCGTGGATGAAGGTAGACCGGTCAGTATCCCAACCACACATTGGCGCATGGGCGGCCAAGTGCTGTTCCACGGCGGCCAGGGTTCGCGCCTTGCAAAGGTGATGGCGGCGGGGGCTGAACTCTGCGTGACCGTGACCCTGGTGGATGGTTTGGTGCTGGCCCGATCGGCCTTTCACCATTCTATGAATTACCGGTCGGTCATATTGTTTGGTCAGGCGGTGGAAGTCACCGACCCGGTCGAGAAGGCAGCCGCCTTCGCCGCCCTGATCGAGAAGCTGTCGCCCGGACGCTATTCGCAGGTGCGACCGCCTACGGATAAGGAGCTGGCGGCGACCAAACTCCTGGCGCTGTCCATGACCGAAGGCTCGGCCAAAATGCGCTCCGGCCCGCCAGTGGATGACGAGGCGGACTTGTCCTGGCCAGTCTGGGCGGGGGTGGTGCCGGTGAGGATGATTAGGGGCAAGCCGGTGGCGGAGTAGGGGGCCCTAACGCCGCAACGCCGCGATATTAGCAGCATAGTCCTTGGTCTTGAACACCGCCGAACCGGCCACCAGGACGTTGGCGCCTGCGGCTGCCACGCGGTGGGCGTTGTCGGCGGTGACGCCGCCGTCCACTTCCAGGTCGATCATGCGGTGGCCGATCATCTTCTTGATGCGGGTGATCTTGTCCAACTGGGCTTCGATGAAGCTTTGGCCGCCGAAGCCGGGATTGACGCTCATCACCAAGACGAGGTCCAGCTTGTCCATCACGTATTCGATGACGCTTTCCGGGGTGGCCGGATTGAGCGACACGCCCGCCTTTTTGCCCAAAGAGCGGATGAGTTGGAGCGAGCGGTCCAGATGCTTGTCGGCCTCGGCATGGACCACGATGATATCGGCCCCGGCCTTGGCGTAGTCCTCGATATAGGGCTGGGCCGGGTCGATCATCAGATGGACGTCGAAGACCTTGGTGGTATAGGGCCGGATGGCCTTGATGATCGCCGGGCCGAAGGTGAGGTTCGGCACGAAATGGCCGTCCATGACGTCGATATGCACCCAGTCGCAACCGGCCTCGTCGATGGCCTTGACCTCTTCGCCCAGGCGGGCGAAATCGGCGGAGAGGATGCTTGGTGCGATCTTGACGGTCATGTCTTCTGCTCTCGGTCGTAGGGTTCACCACGAAGGCACGAAGACACGAAGGTTAGGGAAGAAATCTTCGTGTTCCTTCCCGCCTTCGCGCCTTCGTGGTTCATCGGTGGATGCCGTTCCCGCTGACGCGGGAGGGTGGGCAGACTAGGCCTCAGTTCACCTTGGGCGCCAGGGCGCCCTTGGCATAGAGCGCGCTCATGTCCTCAAGACCAATGACCTTGATCTTGGAGGCCTGACCGGCGGTGCCGAAGGCGTCGTAGCGGCTCTTGCAGACCTCGACCATGGCGGCGATGGAGGGCTTCAGGTAGTCGCGCGGATCGAACTTCTTGGGGTTGTCGTGGAAGTATTTGCGGATGCAGCCGGTGACGGCCAGACGCAGATCGGTGTCGATATTGACCTTGCGCACGCCGTGCTTGATGCCTTCGACGATTTCCTCGACCGGCACGCCGTAGGTCTGGCCCAAAGCGCCGCCGTAATCGTTGACGATCTTCAGCAGATCCTGGGGCACCGAGGAGGAGCCGTGCATCACCAGATGGGTGTTGGGGATGCGGGCGTGGATTTCCTTGATGCGCTTGATGGCCAGCACTTCGCCCGTCGGGGGACGGGTGAACTTATAGGCGCCGTGGCTGGTGCCAATGGCGATGGCCAGGGCGTCCACCTTGGTGGCCTTGACGAATTCGGCGGCCTCGTCCGGGTCGGTCAGCAGCTGGGAATGGTCCAGCTTGCCCTCGGCGCCGACGCCGTCTTCCTTGCCGGCGGTGCCGGTTTCCAGCGAGCCGAGACAGCCCAGCTCACCTTCGACCGAGACGCCGCAGGCATGGGCGATATCGACCACCTGCTTGGTGACGGCCACGTTGTAATCCCAATCGGACGGGGTCTTGCCGTCTTCCTTGAGCGATCCGTCCATCATGACCGACGAGAAGCCGGACTGGATGGCGCGCACATTGATGGCCGGGCTGGTGCCGTGATCCTGGTGCATGCAGACCGGGATCTGGGGATAGGTCTCGATGGCGGCCAGGATCAGGTGGCGCAGGAAGGCTTCGCCGGCATATTTGCGCGCGCCCGCCGAGGCCTGGAGGATGACGGGGGCGTCACAGGCCGACGCCGCCTCCATGATCGCCTTGACCTGCTCCATGTTGTTCACGTTGAAGGCGGGGATGCCATAGCCGTTCTCGGCAGCGTGGTCGAGGAGCTGGCGCATGGAAACAAGGGACATCTACTTCATCTCCTTCCTGGCGTTTTTCCGGTCCGGTCCGTCTTAAAGGCGAACCATGGCCGCTTCGGCAACCTTCTCAGCGGTGATGCCGAAATGCTCGTAGAGCTTCTCGGCGGGGGCCGAGGCTCCGAATCCGTTCATGCCGATGACGGCGCCGTTCTCGCCGACCCAGCGCTCCCACCCGAAGGTGCCCAGCGCCTCGACGGCGACCCGCACGGTGCCCTCACCCAGCACCTTGCTACGATACTCCTTCGGCTGGCGTTCGAACAGTTCCCAGCAGGGCATGGATACCACGCATGCGGCGATACCCTTGTCGGCCAGCAGCTTCCTCGCCTCCATGGCCAGGCTGACCTCGGAGCCGGTGGCGATCAGGGTGACCTGACGCTTCTTTCCTTCCGCCTCGGCCAGGACATAAGCGCCCTTGGCCGTCAGGTTCTCGTCCGTGTGGGTGGTGCGCAGCGTCGGCAGGTTCTGGCGCGACAGGGCGAAGACCGAGGGCCCCGTGGCGTTGTCGAGCGCGGCCTCGTAGGCCTCCATGGTCTCCACCGGATCGGCGGGGCGGAACACCAGCACATTGGGGGTGGCGCGCAGAGCGGACAGGGTCTCGATGGGCTGGTGGGTAGGGCCGTCCTCGCCCAGGCCGATGGAATCGTGGGTCAGCACGTAAAGCACCCGCTGGTCCATCATGGCGCTCATGCGCAGCGCCGGCCAAAGATAGTTGGCGAAAATCAGAAAGGTGCCGCCATAGGGGATGAAGCCGCCATGCAAGCTGAGGCCGTTCATGATGGCGGCCATGCCGTGCTCGCGCACGCCGTAATGGATGTAGCGGCCCGAGAAGTCACGGGGGGTGACCGGCTTGGTGGCCTTGGTGATGGTGAGGTTGGAATGCGTCAGGTCGGCCGAGCCGCCGATCATGGCGGGGATGACGGGAGTCAGGGCCTCGAGCACTTCCTGGCTGGCCTTGCGGGTGGCCCATTTGGGCTGTTCGGCCGAGACCTTCTTCTTGAAATCCGACACCGCCTGCTTCCAGACGGCGGGCAGGATACCGGCATTGGTGCTCTCGAACTCTGCCTTGTTGCCATAGGCGGCGAAGCGCTTTTCCCAGGTGGCGCGGGCTTCCGAGCCTTTGCTCCCAGCGGCGCGCCAGGCGCTCAGCACGTCGGCGGGAATCTCGAAAGGCGCATGCGGCCAGTTCAGCTTGGCGCGTGCCCCGGCGATTTCTTCGGCGCCCAGGGGGGCGCCGTGGGTCTTCTCGCTGCCCGCCTTGGTGGGCGCGCCATAGCCGATGGTGGTCTTGCAGGCGATCAGGCTGGGCTGGCCGGACTTTTGCGCCGCCGCGATGGCGGTGGCGATGGTCTCGGGGTCATGGCCGTCGACGCGGCACACATCCCAGTTGGACGCCTGGAAGCGGGCCAACTGGTCGTCGGAGGTGGAAATGGCGGTGTCGCCGTCGATGCAGATATGGTTGTCGTCCCACAGCACGATCAGCTTGGACAGGTTCCACACCCCGGCCAGGGAAATGGCCTCCTGGCTGATGCCCTCCATCAGGCAGCCGTCACCGGCGATGACATAGGTGTAGTGGTCGACGATCTCCGCACCGTGGCGGGCGGCGGCCATCTTTTCGCCCAAAGCGAAGCCCACCGCATTGGCGATGCCCTGACCCAGGGGGCCGGTGGTGGTCTCGGCGATGGCGACATGGCCGAATTCCGGGTGACCGGCGGTGCGGTAGCCCATCTGGCGGAAGTTCTTGATCTGCTCGATATCGGAAAGATCTTCGAACCCGGTCAGATAGCCCAGCGCGTAAAGCAGCATGGAGCCGTGACCGGCCGAGAGGATGAAGCGGTCGCGGTCGGCCCATTTGGGGGCCTTGGCATCGTATTTGAGGAAGCGGGTGAACAGCACGGTGGCCACATCGGCCATGCCCATGGGCATTCCCGGATGGCCCGACTTGGACTTCTCGATGGCGTCCATGGTGAGAAAGCGGATGGCATTGGCCATTGCGGCGTGGGTGGTCATCGAGCAAACCTCAAGGGTGAAGGGTTCAAATCAGGCGCGGCGGTGCCACGAGGTCAACATCTGGCGCGGCCCGGCGGCCCCGCCGATCATCAATGTCTGAGTCTTTTCCTGGTCGCGGGTGCGTTCCACCCCGTCCAGCAACAGGCCGGTGGTGATGCCGGTGGCGCAGAACACCACCTTGTCCGAGCGCACCATCTCGTCCAACTGGTACCAGTGGTTCAGGTCCATCCCGGCCTCTTCCACGGCGGCGGCCTCGGTGGCCAGCTGCGGGTCGATGCGGCCCAGGAACTCGCCGCCCATGGCGCGGATGGCCATGGCCGAGAGCAGGCCTTCGGGCGTGCCGCCGGTGCCCATCAATGCGTCGATGCCGGAACCGGGGATGGCCGCCATCAAGGCGCCCGCCACATCACCCGCCGGATAGAGGGCGACACGGGCTCCGGCATTGTGGATGGCGTTGACCAGGGCCTTGTGGCGGGGCTTCTCGATGACATAGACGGTGATGTCCTCGATGGGCTTGTTCAGGGCGGCGGACAATTGCGCCAAGCGCTCGGCCACCGGGGCCTTGGGATCGATTTTGCCTTTGGCGGCGGGCGGCGCGGCCAGTTTTTCCATATAGCGGGCAGGCGCCGGGTCGAACAGGGTGCCGTGGGGCGCCATGGCCACCACCGCCATGGCATTGGTCATGCCCTTGGCCAGGAAGGAGGTGCCTTCCAGCGGATCGACCACCAGATCCCAGGCGGGCTCTGCCGTCGCCGCGCCGAAGCGCTGGCCGTGATAGAGCATGCCGATCTCGTCCTTGGGGCCTTCGCCGATGAGCATCAGCCCGTTGAGGTCGAGGCCGTCCAGTTCGGTCTGCATGGCCGCCACGGCGGCATCGTCGGCCAGGGCCTTGTCGCCGCGTCCGATCCAGGCATAGGCGGCCCGTGCCGCTGCCTCGGTGGCGCGGCGCAGTTCGTAGGCTCCGACGGTCTTGGAACGCTCGGACATGCCCTGTGACCCTCCCCAAAGATCCCCTGGTTCAGTGGGACGTGTTTTGGCCGATAGTGGGGGGGCAGGTCAAGCAAAGGAACACCCGTTCGGGGCCTTCCGTAAAAATCTTGTGGATAGGTGCTCCGCCGTCCGAAGGGGTGGGGGGAGGGCGGGGTGTTTGGAAATCGGATTCGTCACCCCTGCGCTTTAGAGTCTGTCCGCCTTAAGGCTAACCAATGTGCCTCGTCGTCCCGGGCTCGACCCGGGACCCAGGAGTCGCAAGCGGTAACGCCTGATGTTGCTCCTCCTGGATCCCGGCTCGGGGCCGGGATGACGATTGTGGTCGTTATTCCGCCGCCTTGGCCAGGGGCAGCATGGAGCCGCTTTGCTGGAAGGCCAGATGCCATTCAAAGGCGCGCTCCATGACGTGGGGCGTGTGGCCGCCGCGCGCCAAGGCGTCCTTGAGGTAGTCCCTGGCCAGGTCCTGATAGTCGGGATGCATGCAGTGGTTAATGACCAGATGGGCCCGTTCGCGGGGCGCCAGGCCGCGCAGATCGGCCAGGCCGCGTTCGGTGACGATGATGTCCACGTCGTGTTCGCAGTGATCCACATGGGTGACCATGGGGACGATGGAGGAGATGCGGCCGTCCTTGGCCACCGACTTGGTGACGAACACCGACAGATAGGCGTTGCGGGCGAAGTCGCCCGAACCGCCGATGCCGTTCATCATCATGGAGGCATTCACATGGGTGGAGTTGACGTTGCCGTAGATATCGGCTTCCAGCGCTGTGTTGATGGCGATGATGCCGAGGCGGCGGATGACTTCGGGGTGGTTGCTGATCTCCTGGGGCCGCAGAACCAGCCGGTCCTTGTAGCGGTTGATGTCGGCGAACACCTCCTTGCCCTTGGGACCCGAGAGCGTCATGGACGAACCCGAGGCGAAGGCCAGCTTATCGGCGTCGAACAGCTCGAAGGTGGAATCCTGCAAGACCTCGGAATACATGGTGAGGTCGTGGAAGGGCGAGTCGATGAAGCCGTGCAGCACGGCATTGGCGATGGAGCCGATACCCGCCTGAAGCGGCAGGAGCGAGGTGCCGATGCGGCCCTTCCTCACCTCGCCCCGGAAGAACTGCACGAGATGATCGGCGATGGCCGAGGTCTCGGCATCGGGCGGCGCGATATTGGCCGAGCTGTCCAGCTTCTCGGTGATGACGATGGCGGCGATCTTGGACGGGTCCACCGGAATATAGGGCAGCCCCACCCGATCGCTGGGCGAGGTGATGGGGATGGCCTCGCGGTGCGGCCGCCGCGTCGGGATATAGACGTCGTGCAGGCCGATCAGGTCCAGGCTCTGATGCAGGTTGATCTCGACGATGATCTTTTCGGCCAGGATGGCGAAGGAGGCCGAATTGCCGATGGAGGTGGTGGGGATGATGCCGCCTTCCGGGGTGATGGCCACCGCCTCGATCACCGCCACGTCGATGGGTGCCATCTGGCGCGAGCGCAGCATCTCCACCGTCTCGGACAGATGCTGGTCGACGAACATCACCTCGCCCGCATTGATGGATTTGCGCAAGGTGGGATCGGCCTGGAAGGGGATGCGGCGCGACAGGCAGCCCGCCTGGGCCAGGGTGCGGTCGATGTCGCTGCCCAGGCTTGCGCCGGTCATCAGGGTGATCTTCAGCTTTTCCTCGGTGGCCCGCTCGGCCAGGGCCATGGGCACTACCTTGGCGTCTCCGGCGCGGGTGAAGCCGCTCATGCCCACCACCATGCCGTCCTTGATATGCATGGCCGCCTCTTCGGCGCCCACCACCTTGCCCCACAGGGAGGTCAGTCCGATTCTGTCCCGATACATGCCCGTTTCCTTATCCCATGCCGCGTCTTAATGACGCATTCCGTAGATCGGTAATGGACGGAAGAGCGGGATAAGGCGAAATGCAGAGTTTGCACGGCCCCATGCATGCCTGGGACGCAGGGCCGCATGCGCCAGATGGACGAAAAGCGGCAGATCCTGGTCAGGATTTGCCGCTTTCGTCAGGCATTCGAATGAGTCAGGAAAACGCCTTGAAGGCGATCAGGGTGAAGGTGTCCTTGACGCCGTCCAGACGCTGGATGGTATCGACGACGAACTGACCGATATCGGCGGAATCGTCGAGAAAGCATTTCAGCATCAGGTCGTACTGGCCGGAGATGGAATGAACCTCCGAGACCTGCTCGATATCGACGGCGGAATCGGCGACCTGATAGGCCAGCCCCAGCTCGCACTTCACCTGGACGAAGATGGTCTGCATGGGAGGTCTCCCGTCACTCTTCGGAATCGGAATCCAAATCCGCGTCGCTGTCGCTGTCCTCGGCGGATTTGGCCGACTTGACCGGCAGCGGCACGGCGGCTGCGATGAAGTCGGGCATATGATCGCCAAAGCCGATCACGCCGTCGGGATGCAGCATCTCGCCGATGCCCAATTCGTCGATGCGGCCACGGCGGCGGCCACCGCGATCATCCCGGCCGCGCGACGGGCGGCGGTCTTCGCGGGGGGCGGCATCGCGCCGGGGCTCGTCACGGTCACGGTCGCGGCCGCGTCCACGCGGACGCTCGGCGCGTTCGGGACGCTCCTCGCGCGGCTGTTCGATGGCTTCCACGGCTACGGCTTCGACCGGAAGGGCCTCGACCTCGGAGGGAGCGGGAGTCTCGTCGCGGCGCGGGCGGCGCTCGCGGCGCGGACGGGCCTCGTCGCGGCCTTCTTCCTTGGCCCTGGCCGGGCGCTTGCCATCCTTGGCGCCGCCGCTGCTGCGGCCACCACGGCCCTTGCGCGCCGTCATGTCCAGTTCCAGGGCGGGGACGCCCTCGACCTCGATGCGGGGAATGGTGGTGCCGATCATCGCCTCGATGGCGCCGACAAAGCGGCCGTCATCGGGGCTTGCGATGGTGAAGGCGTGGCCTTCCATGCCAGCGCGGCCAGTGCGGCCGATGCGGTGGACGTAGTCCTCGGCATGGATGGGAACGTCGAAATTGAAGACGTGGCTGACCGCCGAGATGTCGATGCCGCGCGCCGCCACGTCGGAGCAGACCATCAGGCGGGCTTCGCCCTTCTTGAACTTCTCCAGGGTCTCGCCGCGTGCGCTTTGCGCCATGTCGCCATGCAGCTGCACCACGTCGAAGCCGTGCTTCTTCAACGAGCGGAACAGCACGTCCACGTCGCGCTTCCTGTTGCAGAAGATGAAGGCGTTCTTCACTTCCTCGACGCGGATCAGGTGGCGCAGCGTCTCGCGCTTGTCGATTTCCTCGACCACGGCCATGGCCTGGACCACGGTGGTGGCGGCGGACGCGCCGGTGGAGACCTTCACTTCCTTGGGGTTCATCAGGAAGGCGTCGGCCAGGCGGCGGATCTCAGGCCCCATGGTGGCCGAGAAGAACAGGGTCTGGCGGATCTTGGGCAGCAGGCCGACGATCTTTTCCACGTCGGGGATGAAGCCCATGTCCAGCATGCGGTCGGCTTCGTCGATGACCAGCACCTTGACGTCGTTCAAGAGGATGCGGCCGCGCTCGAACATGTCGAGCAGGCGGCCCGGCGTGGCGATCAGCACGTCGACGCCGCGGTCCAGCAGGGCGACCTGATCGCTCATGGATTCGCCGCCGATGATCAGCGCCTTCTTGAGCGGATGGTACTTGCCGTATTTGTCGAAGTTCTCCGCCACCTGGGCGGCCAGTTCGCGGGTGGGTGCCAGGATCAGCGAGCGCGGCATGCGCGCCTTGGCGCGTCCGGCTGCCAGGATCTCGATCATGGGCAGCGTGAAGGACGCCGTCTTGCCGGTGCCGGTCTGGGCGCAGCCCAAAACGTCGCGGCCCATGAGCACCACAGGGATCGCCTGGGCCTGGATGGGGGTGGGGTGGGTATACCCCGATTCGGCGAGCGCCTTCAGGATCTCCGGCCCAAGGCCGAGGTCTTCGAAGGTGGTCTCCGTGGTTTCCGGGCCGTCTTCGCGGCCGATGTCTTGATGGGTCGTCATGTGGGGGCGGATAATTATGGTTTCCCGGCCTTAAGTCAATGACGGAACACGGTTTCCCCATTGTAACGCTCATTAAGGCGGTATTACGCTTGATTCCGGCCATCGGAGTAGTGTCGCCATGCTGTTGGAAGCCCCCCGTTCCAGTCTGTTGATCGTCGATGTGCAACAAGGTCTGGCGCCAGTGACCAGCGATCCCCGCCGGGTGTATCGCGGCTGTATCTTGCTGCTGCGCGCCGCCACCCGCCTGGGTCTGCCGGTGGTGATCAGCGAGCAGTATCCCAAAGGCCTGGGCGCCACGGTCGGCGAGGTGATGGAATGGGCACCCGATGGGGCTGTCATGGAAAAGCTGCATTTTTCCTGTGCCGCCGACGAGGCGATCCTGGCACGGTTCAAGGAGACGGGGCGCGATCAGATCGTCCTCGCGGGCATTGAATCCCATGTCTGCGTTTTGCAAAGCGCGCTGGGCTTCAAGGAGGCGGGGTTCAGGCCGGTAGTGGTGGCCGATGCCTGTGCCTCGCGCGATCCCGCCAATTATCAGGCGGCCATGGCACGTCTGGCGGCCAAGGGCATCGAAATCGTCACGGTGGAGATGGTCATTTTCGAATGGCTGCACCGGGCGGGGACGCCGGAATTCAAGGAACTCTCCGCCCTGATCAAATGATGGTGCGGGCCCTGTGGCTTCTTGCGCTATAGGTGGGGAAAGAGGCCTGGGGAAACGGTCTCCCGTTCCCATGCTAAGGTGCTGAATTCACACAATTAAGCTCTGGACGAATATGAAAATTTCGCAGGAGGGATATTTTTCCCTTTTCATCGACCGAAAACGGCGTATATAGCGGTTTCAGGTGAGACGTACAGCGCACGTGCCTCTGGCCCCCAAGGGGGTTTAAGTAACGACGTCCAAGGCGTCTTCTGGGTGCAAGCGGGGTGAAAGCCCCCGGTGCTTGGAGGAAGTAGCTATGAACGTGGTGACTCGGCACTCGCTGTCGATTGACTCGCATCCCCTCTTCGCGGAAAGCGGTTTCCGTCCCCGGCAGGCATGGGCCCTGCTGTGGGTCGATACGCGAAGTACCTCCCGGCGGATCTGACGGCTTCCCGAATTGCCGTCACTGAAACGTCGTCTCGCCGTTTGAATGCGGTGGGCCGAACAGAGAGAGTTTTCGGGTCTTTTCCATGACCCGGCCGTTCGAGAGGATTTCGCGATGACCGCGAAGATCGCCCGTTTCCTTGAGGAAGTCCGCCCCCAGACCCCCTGCGTGGTGGTCGATCTTGACGTGGTGCGCGACAATTATCACAGCCTGCGACGTTGGCTGCCGCTGGCCGAGGTCTATTACGCGGTCAAGGCCAATCCGGCGCCCGAGATCGTGCGTATGCTGACCGAGGAAGGCTCGCGCTTCGACGTGGCGTCGCGCGGCGAAATCGATCTGTGCCTGTCCAACGGCACCCCGGCCGAGCGCATCTCGTTCGGCAACACCATCAAGAAGCAGTCGGACATTGCCTATGCCTATGCCAAGGGCGTCCGGCTATATGCCTTCGATTCCGAGGCCGAGCTGGAGAAGCTGGCCCTGGCCGCGCCCGGCTCGCGCGTGTTCTGCCGCATCCTGATGACCTGCGACGGCGCCGAATGGCCGCTGTCGCGCAAGTTCGGCTGCGAGATCGACATGGCCAAGGACCTGCTGGTCAAGGCCCGCGACCTGGGGCTCGACCCCTACGGCGTGTCCTTCCATGTGGGCAGCCAGCAGACCGATCTGAAGCAGTGGGACATCGCGGTGGGCAAGGCCGCCATGCTGTTCTCGGCGCTGGACGCCGCTGGCATCGATCTGCGCATGGTCAATCTGGGCGGCGGCTTCCCGGCCCGCTACCGCAAGGAAGTGGACGGCATCGAGCGCTATGCCGAGGCGGTCATGGACGCCATGACCAAGCATTTCGGCAACAATATCCCCGCCATGATCATCGAGCCCGGCCGCTCCCTGGTGGGCGATGCCGGTATCTTGGAGACCGAGGTGGTGCTGATCAGCCGCAAGGGCTATGAGGACGACACGCGTTGGGTCTATCTGGACGTGGGCAAGTTCGGCGGTCTGGCCGAGACCATGGACGAGGCCATCAAGTACCGCATCGTCACCGGCCGCGACGGCGAGGATACCGCGCCGGTGATCCTGGCTGGTCCTACTTGCGATTCCGCCGACATCCTCTATGAGAAGGCCGGATACGAGATGCCGGTCAGCCTCAAGGTGGGCGACAAGGTGCGGATTCTCTCCACCGGGGCCTACACCACCTCCTACTCGGCGGTGAACTTCAACGGCTTCGAGCCCTTGAAGGCCTACTTCATCTAGGCCTCTCCTCTTCGAGGATGGAAGGCCAGGGCCCGCCCGGCAAGTTCTGCCGGGCGGGCTTTTTTGCGCCCCCGATCCGGCAGGTTCTGCCGCGCATACTGTAACTAATGCATTGAAATTTATGTGTATCGCAAGTGGCACCCTCCTTGCAGATCCTTTAGCGGATCAATGCCCGTCGTGAACGGAGGCGACGATGCTCTGGGGTGCTTTTGCGAATTCTGTCCAAGCGATGCAGTCGATGGATTGGGCCATGGGCTCGATCTCGCAGAACATCGCCAACGTCAATACGACCGGATACAAGGAAAAGGACACCCTTTTCAAGACGGTGCTGTCGGAGTCCCACACCGCTCCGGCCAGTACGCAGAACTCGCCGAACAAGAACACCGCCACCACCGGCCTGGACATTTTCGGCGTGCGCGCGGTGGATCGCAACCTGATCACCAAGTCGGGCACCATCACCTCGTCCACGACCTGGAGCGATATGGCCATCAATGGCCGTGGCTTCTTTATCGTGACCCAGCCCGACAGTACCGGCGCGCCCGGGGCCGGGGGGACATCCGGCACGCTGTATACCCGTGCTGGCGACTTCACCCAGAGGGCGGTGAACGGCAACAACTATTTTACCACCGCTGATGGCAACTACCTCATGGGATGGGCCGCCGACAGCAAGGGCGTCATCTCCGCCACCTCCACGTTGACGCCGGTCTACGCCAATATCGGTCAGACCGTGAACGGCAATGCCACGACCTCCATCCAGACGGTCGCCAATGTGCCGTCCAACGCGACCCAAACCGGTTCGACGCAGACTTTTACCGATACCAGCAGCATTACCGACGGCTTCGGCACGACCCAGACCCTGACCATGAACTGGACGAGGACGGGCGGCGATACATGGCAAGTGGATTTCTCATTGCCAGCCAACCCGGCCAGCGGCAGCGTCGGCACCATTACCGGGTCGCCGGTGACGGTAACCATGGACGCCAACGGGGCTATCACCGCGCCCACCACCTCGGCCTCGGGCACCGGATTTGCGGATCTGACCGTGGACTGGTCGGCTGGCCCCACGGCGCAATCCACAGCCAGCATCAATCTCAGTTCCAACAAGCCGACCCTGAGCACGGTGGATGAGACCATCGCGGTCTATGACAACGCCTATAACTCCCATAATCTGGGCCTGAGTTTCGAGCATGCCTCCAACGGCCAATGGTATCTGCGGATGAAGCCGGTCGCCGCCGAGGGCACGGTCACCGCTTTGATGGCGGACGGCACCAATTATACCTCATCCATTCCCATTACGTTCGACGGCGCGGGAAAGATACTGACGCCTGCCAAGGCCTCATTCACCGTGGGCTGGACGGCGGCCAATGCCGGGTCGAGCACCATCTCCCTGGATTTGGCGAAACTTACCCAGTTTTCCGGCGATACCTCCACGAAGATGAGCGTCAAGAACATCGACCAGGACGGTTATGCCAGCGGCACCATGGATCAGGTGGAGATCGACACGGCGGGAAAGGTGGTTGCCCATTTCGACAATGGCAAGAGCCGCACCATCTTCCAGATTCCCGTGGCGACCTTTGTTTCGGCGGACCAGTTGGATCCCATTTCCGGCACGGTGTTCCGCGCCACCGAACAGGCGGGCGACATCACCATCGCCGCCATTTCCGCCCAGGGCAGCGGTGCGAGCATCGTCGCGTCATCGCTGGAAGCCTCCAACGTGGCACTGGAGGATCAGTTCTCAAAGATGATCGTCACCCAGAAGGCCTATTCCACCAACGCCAATGTCTTCAAGACCGCCGACGAGATGACGCAGACGGTGCGTGATCTGATCACCTGATTGGATATCACGTCTTCCACGCCTTAAGCCGTTTGGCCGCCTCGGCCATGTGTTCGGCCGATCCGGCATAGGAAAAGCGCAGCGTGCGGCGTCCCTCCAGGGGGTCGAAATCCACGCCGGGCGTGCAGGCCACCCCGGTTTCGGCCAGCATGCGGGCGCAGAACTCGCGGCTGTCCTCGGTCCGTTCCGACACATCGGCGTAAAGATAGAAAGCGCCGTCCGAGGGCGCCAGCCGATCGAAGCCCGCTTCCGGCAACGCGTTCAGCAGAATGTCGCGGTTGGCGCGGTAGGCGGCGACCCTGGCCTCCAATTCGTCCAGGCAGTCGAACACCGCCTCGGCCGCCACCTGGGACAGGGTGGGGGGCGAGATATAGAGATTCTGGGCCAGGCATTCCACCGAACGGGCCAGATCCTCGGGCAGCACCATCCAGCCCAGGCGCCAGCCGGTCATGGCGTAGTATTTGGAAAAACTGTTGATCACCACGGCGTGGGGGCTGGTGGCCATTCCGGCCACGGTGGCGGCGGCGCGGCCATAGGTGATGCCGTGATAGATCTCGTCGGAGATCAACCGCACGCCGTTCGACTCGCACCACGCCGCCAGTTCCGCCACTTCCGCCGCCGACAGCATGGAGCCGGTGGGATTGGAAGGTGACGCCACCACCACGCCGTCCAGTTTGCCCTCGATCCGTGCCAGCACTTGGGCGGTAATCTGCCAGCGGCTGTCGGGGCCCACCGGCACCAGAACGCAGTCCACGCCCAAGGCCTGAAGGATGTTGCGATAGGCGGGATAGCCGGGCGCGGCCACCGCCACCCGGTCGCCGGGCGCGAAGGCGGCCAGGAAGGCCAACAGGAAGCCCGCCGAAGACCCGGTGGTGACGCAGATGCGCTCGGGCGCCACCGACCTGCCATAGGCCTGCCGGTAATGCCGGGCGATGGCCTCGCGCAAGGAATCACGGCCCAGAGCCAGGGTATAGCCCAAAGGCTCGGCCCCGACGGCGCGGGCCGCCGCTTCCCGAACCCCGGACGGAGCCTGACCCGAGGGCTGGCCCACTTCCAGATGGATGATGTCGGCGCCCTGGGCCTCGCGCGCGGCGGCCGCCCGCATCACGTCCATGACGATGAAGGGGGCGATGGCGCCGCGTTCGGCCGCCTTGAAGCTCATATTTGCAGCCCCTCAGGCGCCTCGCTCATTACTTCTTACCCGCCACGGCGGCCAAGCCGAAGCCGCGCGGATCGGTGGCCATGTCGCAACCCTCTTCGGCCTTGTAGCCGAGCGGGCAGTAGATGGCTTCCACCCGGCTGGGCATGGGGGTGGCGCTGATCTGATGTCCACGGCTGGCCAGAGATGCGGGGTCCAAGGTGATGGCGCCGGTTTCGACGAAGACGGCGTCGGGTTTGCCCGCCTGGACCAGACGAGGCTGAGCCAGGGCTTCCGACAGCGGCTTGTTGTCCTTGACGGCGGCCAGGAAGCTTTGGGTCAGGCCCATGGCGGCGGTGCCGCCGCCCGAGGCGGCGCCGATGAAATGGACGGCTGCGTTGTGGTTGTTATAGGTGACCATGACGGCGGTCGACGGCGGGCCGTTGGGGCCAGGAACGCCCGACAGCATGATGCCGGTGCCGGGCGCCATGCGGCCATTGCCGAACAGGCCGTGGCTGGTAACGGCGCAGGCCACGCCCAGGCCACTGGAATCCAGAACGGCAAAGCCGGTTCCCGACTGGCTTTCGGTGGGCGGCGAGGTGACGCCGCTTACCGGCTGGTGGCGGTCGGCGGCATAGCCGGCCATCATGGCGTTGATGCGCGCATCGCTGACCAGGGAGTCGGGGGCTTCGTCGGTCCAGCCGGTGGGGCGCATCCAGCGGGCGCGTTCGGCGAAGGCCCGTGCCGAGGTCTCGGCCAGCAGATGGGGCCGTTCGGCCTCGTCCGCGCTGCTCCAGCGCGGCCACAAGGCGGCCACCAGCTGCGCCGTCATGGCGCTGCCCACCGAAGGCGGGGGGGAAAAGGCGGCGGTCTCGAAATCGGTCTTTACCGTGATGGCGTCGCGCCAGACGGGGCGGATGTCGCGCAGATCCTCCAGCGACAAGGTGCCGCCTGCCGCCTGCACCCCCTTGATCAGATCACGGGCCTGGGGGCCGGTGTAGAAATTTCCCGTCTGGTGGCGCAGCGTCGAGATCATTGCGGCCAGTTGGGGCTGCGCTATCAGGTCGCCTTCGCGCGGCACCGAACCGTCGGGCCGCATGAAGACGGCGCGGGCCACCGGATCGCGGCCGATGATGGGCAGGCTGCGGGCCAGATCATTGGCCAGGGCGCGCGACACGGGCGCGCCCTCGCGGGCCAGGCGCTCGGGCTCGACCAGCAGGCTTTCCCAGCGCAGACGGCCGTATTTGGCGTGCAGAGCATAGAAGCCGCGCGGATTGGCGGGCACCGCCGAAGGCGCCGGACCCGACATGTTCGAGGCGATGGCGGGGAAATCGATGACTTCCGTCTTCTTTTTGCCGCTATCGTGTACTATGCAGGTGCCACCGCCGCCCAGGCTGGCGGTGGACGGATAGGTCACCGCCAGGGTGAAATAGATGGCGGCGGCCGCATCGGCGGCGGTGCCGCCCGCCGACAGCACGTCGCGGCCCAGAATTGCGGCGCGGGGCTCGTCGACGGCGACCATGCCGCCAAAGCCGGTGATGTGGCCGATCTGGCCGACGGGCCGGGCGGGATCGCCGCAGGCCGAAAGTACCAGCAGCGCCGTCCCGGTGGCGGCGGCAAGTGCGGATTTGTAGCCGCGCAACGAATTGACCGATGAGGAGAGATCCTTGCTCACGCGCATTATCCTTCTGGTGACGTTCCTGTTGGTCGCTTCGATGCCGCAGGCTTGGGCGCAGGCTCAGCCGAAACGGCAGTTCATCCGTGATGCGGAAGTGGAAAATACCATCCGGACTTTCGGGACGCCAATTTTTCAGGCGGCGGGTCTGGATCCGGCGGCGGTGCGCATCAATCTGATCATCGATCCGACCTTGAACGCCTTCGTGGCGGGCGGCCAGAACATTTTCTTCCACACCGGCCTGCTGATCCGTTCCGAGCATCCCGGACAGCTGATCGGCGTGATGGCGCACGAAACCGGCCACATCGCCGGTGGCCATTTGATTCGCGGCAACGACGCCATGGCCAATGCCTCTACCGAGGCCATCATCGCCACCTTGCTGGCCGCGGCGGCGGGGGCGGCCACTGGCCGGGGCGACGTGGCCATGGCCGGAGCCCTGGGCGGCACCGAACTGGCCATGCGCAATCTGCTGGCCTTCTCGCGCAGTCAGGAGAGCCAGGCCGATCAGATGGCCATGCGCTTTCTCGACACCACTCATCAGTCAGGCAGGGGACTCCTGGAATTCTTCGATATCCTGGGAGATCAGGAGGCGCTGGTCTCGTCGCGCCAGGACCCCTATGTGCGCACCCACCCCCTCACCCGTGACCGCGTGGCCTTCGTCCGCACCCAGGTCGAGGCCTCGCCCTGGAGCAAGACCCCTTGGCCCGCTGAATGGGTCGAGATGCACAAGCGTATGAAGGCCAAGCTGTTCGCCTTCATCGAGCCGCCCATCCGCACTTTTCAGCGCTACAAGGAAGCCGACACCAGCATCGAGGGGCGCTATGCGCGCGCCGTGGCCGCCTATCGCAAGCCGGACATTCCCATGGCGCTGGGGCTGATCGACGGCCTGCTGAAAGAACGGCCCAACGATCCCTATTTCTGGGAACTCAAAGGTCAGATGCTGTTCGAGAACGCCCGTGGCGCCGAAGCCATCGAACCTTATCGCAAGGCGGTCAAGCTGCTGCCCGACAGCGCCCTGCTGCGCATCGCCCTGGGCCAGGTGCTGATCGAGGCGGAAGACCCGGCCCTGCTGGCCGAGGCCGAAACCCATCTGACCGCCGCCGTCAACCGCGAGCCCGAGGATGTTTTCGCCTGGCAGCAACTGTCCATCGCCTTTGCCCGTGACGATAAGGAGGGCATGGCCTCCTATGCCCTGGCCGAGCACTACATGCTGGTCGGCAAGCTCTCCGAGGCCCTGTTCCACGCCAACAAGGCGGAGCAGTTGCTGGGCAAGCAGGGATCGGTGTGGCTACGCATCCAAGACATCAAGGAGAGGGCTTCGCAGGTCAAGGCCGACCGCGACCGCTCCCGCAAGTGGTGGTAGCGTGGCAAGCCCTTGCTACGGGCTGCCGCTTCCGCCAATATGCCGCCATCATTTCCGCCTCTTGAGGTAGTTTCGCCGATGATCGCCAAGACTTTCGCCGCCGCCCTGATGGTGTCCGGCCTTGCCCTCGCTTCCCTGCCCGCCGCCGCCCAGGAGGCTCCGCTGACCCCCAAGCAGGCCGAGGCGGTCAAGAAGGTGGTGCGCGACTATCTGATGGAGCATCCCGAGGTGCTGGGCGAGGCCCTGGAGGCGCTGCGCGAGAAGATGCGCGCCCAGGCCGAGGCCGACGCCCACAAGATGCTCGAAGCCCGCAAGGACGAGATCTTGAAGAACCCCGATGATCCCCAGGGCGGCAATCTCAAGGGCGATCTCACCGTGGTCGAGTTCATGGATTACAATTGCGGCTTCTGCAAGCAGGCCTTCGAGCCTTTGTGGGAAGCGGTCAAGGCCGACGGCAAGGTCCGGGTGGTGATCAAGGAATACCCGATCCTCGGCCCCGATTCGGTGCTGGCGTCCCGCATCGCCCTGGTGGCCAAGGCCCAGAGCCAGGCCAAGTATGACGACGTTCACCGCGCCTTCATGAAGTTCCGCGGCCGTCTGGACGAAAAGGCCATCTACAAGATCGCCGCCGATCAGGGCCTGAACGTGGAGCAGTTGAAGAAGGACATCAACGCGCCTGAGATCGAGAAGCAGCTGAAGAAGAACATGGATCTGGCCCGCGCCCTGGATATCGGCGGCACGCCCACCTTCATCGTCGGCGACCGCATCATCTCCAGCGCCCTGGACCAGCCGACCTTGAAGCAGCTGATGGATGCGGCGCGCCGCTCCGCCGCCAAGCAGGGCGGTTGATCCTCATCATTCCGTCGAAACGGAGAAAGCCCCCGGTCAATCGGCCGGGGGCTTTTTCATTGCGCCACCGGCGCCCACAGAATCTCGTCGATGCTCTGGGCCCCGGCCAGCAGCATGACCAGCCGGTCGAAGCCCAAGGCGATGCCCGCCGAATCCGGCATGCCGAGGTCCAGGGCGGCCAGAAAGTCCTCGTCCAGGGGATAGCGCTCGCCATAGAGCCGTTCCTTCAGATCCATGTCAGCGGTGAAGCGGCGGCGCTGCTCGGCCGCATCGGTCAGTTCCCCGAAGGCGTTGCACAATTCCACCCCCAGGGCATAGGCCTCGAAGCGCTCGGCCACCCTTGGATCGGCGGGGCTGGGCCGCGACAGGGCGGCCATGGAGACGGGATAGGAATGAAGGATGACCGGTCGGTCGAAGCCCAGATGGGGCTCGATACGGTCGAGCATCACCTTGAAGAAAATATCCTCCCATGTGTCCGAAGGGCTGACGGAAATGCCGATGCGCGTGGCCTCGGCGGCCAATGCCGACCGGTCGGGCGAAGTTGGATCGGGGGCGGTCGCCAGCACGTCCATATGGGCATATTCGCCGAAGGCCTCGGCCACCGAGAGACGCCGCCAGGGGACGAAGGGATCGCAGTCCTTGTCTTCACGCCGCAACAGCTTGGTCCCCGCGGCGCGGGCGCATTCTTGGACCAGGGCCTCGGTATCGTCCATCAGATCATCCAGAGAGGCCCCGGCCCGATACCATTCCAGCATGGTGAATTCCGGGTGATGGGTGGCCGAGCGCTCGGCGTTGCGGAAGACCTTGGCCAACTGATAAAGGCGCGGCATGCCCGCCACCAGCAGCTTCTTCATGGCGAATTCGGGGCTGGTATGGAGATAAAGCGGACGGTCGGGACCGCCATAGGGATCGGTGAGTGCGGTGGCGAAGGCCTTGAGATGGGGTTCGAGGCCGGGCGACACCTGAAGGCAGGGGGTTTCCACCTCGGCGAAACCGCGCGCGGCGAAGAAGGCGCGGGTGGCGTTGACCGCCCGCGAGCGCAGATCCAGATTCGCCCGGCGCGCCGCGAACACTTCGGGCCGCCACCATTCTTTACCTGCCATGGCCTTTTCCTTTAGAACCGGCATCTCGTCGTGTGCGTCGGCCTTTGGTTAACCACGAAGGCACGAAGACACGAAGAGAAAAGAAGGATTCTTGAAATCTTCGTGGTCCTTCGTGTCTTCGCGCCTTCGTGGTGAATCCGCCTCATGACCGCTGTCCGCCGCCACACCCTTCGCACCGCCCAAGACCTGCTTGACGCCGGACTGATCCGCGACGCGGCGGCGGTGGAGCAGGTCGCGCGCACCTATGCCGTGGGCCTGACGCCTGCCGTGGTGGATCTGATCGACCCCGCCGACCCCGCCGATCCCATCGCCCGGCAATATGTCCCGTCGCCCGAGGAGCTGACCACCACGGCGGAGGAACGCGCCGACCCCATCGGTGACGCAGCCTACAGCCCGGTGAAGGGCCTCGTTCACCGCTACCCCGACCGGGTGCTGTTGACGCCCTTGCTGGTCTGCCCGGTCTATTGCCGCTTCTGCTTTCGCCGTGCCAGGGTGGGCGATGGCGAGGCCACCATGACCGAGGCGGAGATCGAGGCCGCGCTGGCCTATGTGGCCTGTCGCCCCGACATCCGCGAGGTGATCCTGACCGGCGGCGATCCGCTGATGCTGCCCGCGCCACGGCTGGGCGCGCTGCTGGACCGTATCGGCGCCATCGGCCATGTGGAGCTGATCCGCATCCATTCGCGCGTGCCGGTCAGCGATCCCGGCCGCATCACCCCCGATCTCGCCACCGTTCTGGGCGGAGGCGATAAGCCGGTCTGGCTGGCGGTGCATGTCAATCATCCGCGCGAGGTGTCGCCCCTGGCTTCGGCGGGGCTGAGTATGCTGGCCCGCGCCGGTGTGCCGCTTCTCTCCCAGACCGTGCTGCTGAAGGGGGTCAATGACCGGGCCGATGTGCTCGATGACCTGTTCCGCGCCCTGATCCGCAACCGGGTGCGGCCCTATTACCTGCACCACCCCGATCTGGCCCCTGGCACCAGCCATTTCCGCCCCAGCATCAAGGAGGGCCAGGCCCTGATGCGGGTCTTGCGCGGCCGTCTGTCCGGCATTGCACAGCCCACCTATGTGCTCGACATCCCCGGCGGCGCGGGCAAGGTGCCGGTGGGGCCGGGCTATTGGGATGGGGAGGAGGGGGTGGTCATCGATCCCAATGACGCGGAACACTCTTATCCCTAATCCCGCCGCCAAAGGGTGGCCAGCCAGGGCTGTTGCTCTCGCGGCAACCCTTTGGGCCGGAAATAGCGGTGGATTTCGCAAAACCCGGCCTGGGTGACCAGTTCGGCCCAGCGTTCCGGCGTGTGATAGGCGCCGAACCGCCCGCCGCTGTAACCTTCCTGATCGCGGCCATGGGGATTGGAACTGAACAGCACGCCGCACGGCTTGAGGCTGTCGCGCAGGATGCCGAGGACCTGGGGCAGGGCCTTGACCGGCACATGGAACAGCGAGGCATTGGCGAAGATGCCGTCGAAATGGCTCTGCGGCAAATCGAGATCCAGGAAGTTCTGGTGCCAGACCGGACAGCCGCTGTACTCCGCCGCCATTCGCACGAAATTGGCCGCGCCGTCCAGGCCGATGGGCTTGTGGCCGCGCTGGGCGAAGGCCTTGAGATCGCGCCCCGGCCCGCAGCCGAAATCCAAGATGGTGAAGGGCGGCGGCCCCGATAGCCGGGTCAGAAGCGCATCGATGTTCTGAGTGACGTCGTGGTCGCGGGTGCCCTGCCAGAACTGTTCCGCCCGGCTGTCGTAATAGTCCAGGGTAGGGGCTGACGGATCGTCTTGTATGATATCGGGCCGGACCATGGCGAGTAGATTGGGTCCTTTGCCGTCCAGGTCAATGGGCAAGGCTCTCGATCGGGACGGCAATTGTTGCCTTCCCCAAGGCGACCTGATAGGGTCCGCGCCAAATTTCCTTAAGCCCTGTTGGAACTCCCATGAAGATCAATGCCAACCTGATTCGTCCCGGCAACATCCTGGAACACAATGGCCGCCAGTATGCGGTGCTGAAGACTCAGATCGTCCAGCCCGGCAAGGGCGGCGCCTTCATCACCGTCGAGATGCGCGACATCCGCACCGGCAACAAGACCAACGAGCGTTGGCGCACCGCCGATACCATCGAGAAGTGCAACGTGGAGGCCAAGGAGTGCACGTTCCTGTTCAAGGACGACTCCAACATGACCTTCATGGACTCGGAAAGCTTCGAGCAGTTCACCATGCCCAACGACACGTTGGGTGACACGATCGGCTTCCTGCAGGACGGCATGGTGGTCGAGGTTGACTTCGTCGAGGGTTCGCCAGTCTCCATCACGCTGCCGGAAAAGGTGGTGATGAAGGTGGTCGAGGCCGATCCGGTGGTGAAGGGACAGACCGCGTCGTCGTCCTACAAGCCCGCCAAGCTGGAAAACGGCATGAAGATCCTGGTTCCCCCCTTCCTGGAAGAGGGTGAGGTGATCATCGTCAACACCACCGATTGCTCGTATGTCGAGCGGTTCAAGGGCTAGCCGGTGATCATTCGCTCCGCACTTCTGAATGTCATGATGGGGGCGGCCCGCAAGGCGTCGCGCAACCTTGTGCGTGATTACGGCGAGGTCGAACATCTGCAGGTGTCCAAGAAGGGCCCCGCCGATTTCGTCTCTTCGGCCGATCTCAAGACCGAGAAGGCCCTGCGGGCCGAGCTGAAGAAGGCCCGGCCCGGTTTCGGCTTCCTGCTGGAAGAAGGTGGCGAGATCGCGGGCGACGACACCAGCCATCGCTGGATCATCGACCCCATCGACGGCACCACCAACTTCCTGCACGGCATCCCCAATTTCTGCATCTCCATCGCGCTGGAGCGTGATGGCGAGCTGATCGCCGGTGTGGTCTACCAGCCGCTGGGCGACGAGATGTTCCATGCGGAAAAGGGCGCCGGAGCGTTCTTGAACGAGCGGCGTCTGCGCGTCTCGGCCCGGCGCAAGCTGGAAGACACCCTGATCGCCACCGGCATTCCCTTCATCGGGCGGCCGGGCCACGAGACCTTCTTGAAGGAATTGGCCGCCGTGATGCCCCAAGTGGCGGGCATCCGCCGTTTCGGCTCGGCGGCCCTCGATCTGGCTTATGTGGCGGCGGGGCGCTGCGACGGCTATTGGGAAACCGGGATCAAGCCGTGGGATATCGCCGCGGGCATCGTGCTGGTCAAGGAAGCGGGCGGCTATGTCACCGATTTCCAGGGCGGCTCCAAGATGCTGGACAATGGCGAAATTCTGGCTGCCAATGACCATCTGCATCAGCCGTTGTTGAAACTGCTGCGGACGGCGCGGGGATAGGGTTGTGGCCGGACATCCGTTCGGCTAGATTCTTGACCACAAGAATACCGAGGGAATTCAGCCGGGAGAGGGCGTGATGAGCAGGGGGAGAAAGGTCGCGTTACTGGCGCTGGGAGCGCTCGTCGCCGTCGCGGCCCAGCCCGCATCCGCCCAGGTGGTGGTGGGGGAATATCGCTCCAGCGTCGACGTCAACTGGGACGTGTTGGACCGGCTTGGGCCGGAACCGACCCTGCCCGGCCTGATCACCCGCCCGCCCTCGGCCGCCACGCCCGCCGCCCCGCGTCCGGTGGCGCGGCCCGTAACGCCCAAATCCTCGGGTTTCAAGCCCTATGCCGAGGCGCCCGCGGCCCCCAAGGTCGCGGCCAAGCCCAGGCCGGAGAAGGTGGCCGCCGCTCCCAAGGTGGACATCCCCGCCGCCGAACCGCCCAAGGCCCCCGAGCCCGTCGCGGCTCCCGAGCCGGTCAAGGCTTCGGCCCCGGTCTCCAAGCCGTCCAAGCCTGATATCGCTGCCGAGGTTCCCGTTCCGGCCAAGGTCGAGCCTCCCAAGGCCCCCGCCAAGGCCAATGAAACCCCCAAGGCCCCCGAGCCGGTCAAGGTGGCCGAGCCGGTCAAAGCGCCAGAGCCGCCCAAGGTGGTCGAGCCGCCCAAGGTGGTCGAGCCGCCCAAGGTGGTCGAGGCGCCCAAGGCTCCCGAACCCGTCAAGATCCCCGAACCGCCCAAGGTGGTCGAGGCGCCCAAGGCCCCCGAACCGCCTTCCGCCGTTCAGTTCGTCAAGGCACCTCCGCCTGCCGCCCCGACTCCCGTGGCCCCGACTCCCGTGGCCCCGGCTCCCGTGGTCGCCGCTCCTCCGGTAGCTCCGCCTCTGCCGGTGGCGCCGCCGCCTGTGGTCGCGCCCGCACCGGCGCCCCAGATCGCCGCCGTGGCCCCGATTGCCCCCGCGCCCGCCCCGGTTGCCGCGCCCGTGCGCAAGGGCGACAATCTGACGGTGCCGTTTGCCACCGACAGCTCCCATCTGCCCGACACGGTGCGCATGGAACTGGACCGTCTGGCCCAGCGCATGGACAAGGACGAGAACCTGAATCTCCAGCTTCTGGCCTATGCCGCCGGTGACGAGGCCAATGCCAGCAAGGCGCGGCGCCTGTCGCTGTCGCGGGCGTTGGAAGTGCGCAAATACCTGATGGAGATGGGCGTCCGCTCCACCCGCATCGAGGTCCGCGCCCTTGGCAACAAGGTGGAAAGCGGCTCGCCCGATCGCGTCGACGCCATGTTGGTGGCGCGCTGAGGCTCTTGGGGCGCTCGCCCTATTTCGGACATGATCGCGCGCCAGGATAAATGGTGCGCGCGTTTCGCCGCCCGCAGTGTGATCGAGTGCCGCCCATGATCCGTCCCACCCGCTATCTCTTGCGCATGGCCGCCTTCCTGGTGCTGGTGGCTGCCCTGGCGGCGCTGCTGAATGAGGGGCTGGTGGCGGCCTTTTCCCACAATCCGGCTCTCAACGGATTGCTGCTGGGCGTCTTCGTGGCCGGGATCGTGCTCAATTTCCGCCAGGTGATGCTGCTGACCCCCGAAGTGGAGTGGCTGGACAACTGGCGCAAGGGCCAGCCGACCCTGTCCGGGCGCTTGCGCCTGCTGGCCCCCATGGCGGGCATGCTGGGCGAGCGCCAGGGACGGGTCAGCCTGTCGGCCATGGCGCTGCGCTCGGTGCTGGATTCCATCGCGGCCCGGTTGGAGGAACAGCGCGACCTGTCGCGCTATGTGGTGGGCCTGATGATCTTCCTGGGCCTGTTGGGCACCTTCTGGGGCCTGTCCCAGACCGTGGGCTCGGTGGGTGAGGTGATCGCCTCCCTGGCCATGGGGGGCGCCGATCCGGCCGCCGCCTTCGAAGGCCTCAAGGCTGGCATGGCAAAGCCCCTGGCCGGAATGGGCACCGCCTTTTCCACCTCGCTGTTCGGTCTGGCCGGTTCGCTGGCGCTGGGCTTTCTCGACCTCAATGCGGGCCAGGCGCAGAACGCCTTTTACAACGAGCTTGAGGAATGGCTGGCCGGGCAGACCCGGCTGGGCACCGGCGGGCCGCTGACCTCGGCCGAGGATGGCGGCGCGGGACAATCGGTGCCCGCCTATATCCAGGCCCTGCTGGAACAGACCGCCGACAGCCTGGACAATCTCCAGCGGGTCATTGCCAGGGGCGAGGATAACCGGGGCAGCGTCAATGCCTCGCTGACCCAGTTGACCGAGAAGCTGTCGACGCTCACCGACCACATGAAGGTGGAGCAATCCTTGCTGCTCAAACTGGGCGAGGGGCAGCTTGAAACCCGCGCCTTGATGGCCCGCATGGTGGAAGGCGGCACCGGCGGCGGCATGGACGACGCCAGCCGCAACCATCTGCGCAGCCTGGACGGCACCATGAAGCGTCTGGTGGACGAGACGGTGGCCAGCCGCGACCAACTGACGACGGAACTGCGCTCGGAAATCCGGCTGCTGGCGCGCACCATCGCCGCCATCGCCGAGGAACCACTGGAGCGCTGATCCATGGCCCTGCGCCGCGCCCGCCGTTCCATCGATATCTGGCCCGGCTTCGTCGATGCCCTGGCTACCCTGATCATGGTGGTGGTTTTCCTGCTGATGATCTTCGTGCTGGCCCAGTTCTTTCTGGGCCAGGCCCTGTCGGGCCGCCAAAAGGCCCTGGACGATCTGGGCCGCGAGATGGCGGCGCTGGCCGAGAAGCTCAATCTTCAGACCAAGGCCAATGCCGCCCTGGAAGCCGAACTGATGAGCAGCCGGGCGGAAAAGGAAAAGATGGAGGCCTGGGCGGCGGGCGTACATCAGGACATGGCGGCGCTGCTGGCCTTGAAGGATGAGAAAGAGGCGGAACTGGCCGCCGAGAAGAAGATTTCCGACGAGGGCCGCGCGCAACTCGCTCTGCTTAACCAGCAGATTGCGGCCATGCGCGAGGAATTGGCCCGCGTCACCGCCGCTCTGGACGCCTCCGAGGCCCGCGATAAGGAACAGAAGGCCCAGATCGCCGATCTGGGCAAGCGCCTCAACGTCGCCCTGGCGGGCAAGGTGGAGGAGCTTCAGAAATACCGTTCTGAATTCTTCGGTCGCCTGCGCAAGGTGCTGGGCGACCATCCCGGCATCCGAATCGAGGGCGACCGCTTCATATTTCAGTCGGAATTGCTGTTCGCCACCGGCTCGGCCGATCTGGGGCCGGAGGGCGTCGAGCAGGTGGGCCGTCTGGCCGCCACGCTCAAGGATATCGCCAAGACCATGCCCAAGGGCGTCAACTGGGTGCTGCGCATCGACGGCCATACCGACCGGCGGCCCATGGTTTCAGGCCGCTATCCCTCGAACTGGGAGCTTTCCACGGCGCGCGCCATTACCGTGCTGCGCACCCTGGCCGCCAACGGGGTGCCAAAGGACCGGCTGGCGGCGGCGGGCTTCGGCGAGTTCCAGCCGGTGGACCCGGCCGACAATGAGGCCGCCTACGCCAAGAACCGCCGCATCGAGATCAGGTTCGATCAGCGGTAGGGGGGGCGTCGTGGGCGAGATGACCTTCGAGTTCGAGGCCCAATTGTGGCTCTATCCCGGTGATGCGGCTTGGCACTTCATCACACTTCCCCGCGAAATCGCCGAGGAAATCCGGTTCTTCTGTCCGCGGCGCGGTGCGGGGTGGGGCTCGGTCCGGGTGGAGGCGTGCATCGGCGCCAGCCGATGGAGGACGTCGGTCTTTCCCGATAAGCAAAGCGCAAGCTTCGTGCTTCCGGTGAAGGCCGAGATTCGCAAGCGGGAGAAACTGGCCGCCGGGCAGACCTGCCGCCTGTCCATTTTCTTCGAGGCCTAGCTCAATCCTCTTCCACCGTGAAGGCGTCCATGATGTCTTCGAAGCCGCCGTCGATATTGTCAGGCGCGATCTGGGCGAAGAGATCCAGGATGATCACCGCGTTGAGCAGGGCGTCGCGGCTGACCGAGTTGCGCATGCGCTCGGCCAGATGGGAATTCATCACCGATAGATTCTGATAATGCTCTTTCAGCCCGTCCAAGGTGACCGGCGTTTCCGCCCCGGTCATGCGCTGCTGCACGATGGCCGAGAGCAGCCAGGACGAGAACGACCGGAACAGGGTCTCCTGCTCGTCGGCGAAGGGCAGGTGGAAGCGGGCCATGGGCCGCAAGAAACGGGTCAAGGGGCAGCCCGACGTGGCGCAGACCAGACCGATCAGCGAGCCCAGGCCCGATTGCATGGTGGTCTTGGCGACGATGGTGCGGTTGTCCGTATCCACCTCGACCACCGCCTTGGCATGGGAGACGGAATCCTTGAAGTGGGGCAGGAACATGGCGATGCCGAGCGCGGCCGGGCAATAGGCGCAATCATCGGACAGGGTGCAGTTGGGGCATTGGCGATGGCTGAGCTTGGCCCATTCGGGCTTGGGCGCTTCGGGCGGAATATCGAGCCGGAAGGTCTTGCGGTCGAAATGCAGGTCGATGGCCAGGGGCGCCTGAGCCCCGGAGAAGAAGCGGTAGGCGATCTTCTTCAGGTTCTGCTTCGATGCTTGATCCATCGTGCAATCCAAGGGGGCCATGGCCGTCTCCAATCGCAAGTGAACCCTGGTGCGATGGAGGTGATTCTAGGCTGGGGATCGGGCGCTAAACAATCAGGCGCCCCCCTTAGTCCCAATGGGATATCTCCAAGGCAAAGGTATCCGATTGACGGATCAAAAGATATAAGGAAAAAGAATCAATAATAATAGCGCATTGAAATTCAATAAATATAAGGCTGCTCTTATTTGCGGGCGGCGGTTCCGTGAATGATTTATGTCGATTTTGACGAAATCTGGAAATTCTAGCCGGTTGGTGTCGGACCGTTGACAAGTGCGCCGATCAGCATCACCAAACCCAGGATCGTGATGGAGAGCGAGCCCGCCAAGGCCATGCCGGTGCGCAGGCGTCCGGCCAGACTGGAATTGCCCATTCCCTTTTCCACCAGCCGGTTGAGGCCCAGGGCCCCGAGGCCGATACCCGCCACCGTCACCGCCACGCCGATCCCCATGGCCAAGGTGGCCAGAACGCCGATCAGGATCATGCCATTGGCGAAGCAGAACAGCAGCACCAGGATGGCGCCCGAGCAGGGGCGGAAACCCACGGCGGCGGCCATGGTGAACAGGGCGTTGCGTTCGGTCTTTTCATGGGCGTGATGATGATCATGGTGGTCGTGATGGCCGCAGCACTCGCCCTCATGATGGTGGTGTCCGTGATCGTGGCCGCAGCCCCTGCCGGTCAGCGTCCTCCAGGTCATCAGCGCGCCGATGACGGCAATCATGGCGAATGAGCCCAGTTCCAGCCAGGCGGCGCCCGCGGTGATGTCGCGCGGTGCCAGACTGAGGAGGCCAGCCAGCAGCCCAACCGCGGCGATGGCCGAGCCCGCCTGGACCATGGCTGCGATCAGACTGGCGGCCAGACCGTGGGTGATGCGGGCGCGGCGCGTGGCGAACCATCCGCCGATCACCACCTTGCCATGGCCCGGCCCCACGGCATGAAACACGCCATAGAGGAAGGCGGCCAGGATGATGGCGGCGGCGGGCTCCCACGAGCCGGTCTCTTTCATCACCGCCAATTGTTCGCGCAACTGCCCGGTCAGCTGCCTTTGCAGGGCGAAGCCCCAGGCGGCGATGCTGCGCAACGGCTCGGGCAGATCGGTGCCGGGGGTGGGGCTTCCTCCGCCTGGAACCAGGGCGGCCCAGGCCGATCCGGGCAGCATCAGCCACAATGCCGTCATCCCGGCCTTGAGCCAGGATCCAGGAGCCGCTCCCCCCGGATTTTGGCCCTCCTGGCCCCCGGATCTCGCGATGCTCGTCCTGGGTGACGAATTCATGAGGGTCACTCGCATAGGCCCTACTCGCATGTGATGGTGGCCCGTTTGGGCGTCACCGCGCCCCCGAAGATGGTGTTGCCGGTATCGGGCGCGATACTCGCCTTGCACCCGGCCGAGCCCTCGCCATTGAGGGTGACGGCGTTGCCGGTGGGAAAGTCCATGTCGATATAGAAGGTCTCTTCATAGGTGGTGAAGCTGAACGCTTCCTTGCGCGGGTCCACCGGACGGGGCAGGGGCAGGCGGAAAGCGTACATCAGCGTGTCCTTGACGGCGATCACCTTGAAGTCGGTGGCGTCCTTCCAAACGACAGGCTCCGCCCCTATACGGGCGTAGGTGAAATGAGCCTGCTCCTTGGTGTCGCGGAAGGCTTCGCGCTCCAGATCCTTCATCTCGTCGGGATCCAGGCGATGGTTCTTGTTCTTGTCGAAATCGTTGAGCAGCGAAGCGCTGAAGACGGGATCGAACTTCCAGCCCATGAACAGGCTGACGATCTTGCCGTCCTTGAACTCCACCAGCGCATGGACATCCACCAGCACATGGGGATGGGCCAGGGCCGGGATGGGCAGGATCAGGAAAAGGGCGGTCAGGAACCGGCGCATGCCAGCCGCCCGAAGCCGCGCTCCAGATCCTCCATCAGGTCGTCGGCATCCTCGAGACCCGCATGGAACCGGAGCGAGGGCCCTTTGGGCGCCCAGGAGGTAGCGGTGCGGATGATGGAATGGCCCGAAGTAGGGATCACCAGGCTCTCGAAGCCACCCCAGGAAAAGCCCAGCTTGAAATGGGAATAGCCGTCCAGCATGGCATCCACCGCCGCCTTGGACGCGGGTTTGAGGATCACCCCGAACAGGCCGCAGCCGCCTGTGAAGTCCCGCTTCCACAGGGCATGGCCGGGATCGGAGGCCAGCGGCGGATACAGAATGCTCTCAACCTCGGGCCGGGTCTCCAGCCATTGGGTCAGGCGCAGCGCCGTCTCGGCATGCTGGCGCAGGCGGACGGCCAGGGTGCGCAGGCCGCGCAGGCCCAGATACATCTCCTCCGTCCCCGGCGAGGCGCCGAAGGCGGCCAGGGAGGTCTTGACCTTGAGCCACAGTTCCGGCGTGGCGGCGGTGATGGTGCCCAACATGGCGTCGGCATGGCCGACGATATACTTGGTGGCGGCCTGAATGGAGACGTCCACGCCCTTGGTGAAGGGCTGGAAATGCAGCACGCCCCAGGTGTTGTCCATCATGACGATGGCGCCAGCCGCGTGGGCGGCCTCGGCGATGGCCGGGATGTCCTGGACCTCGAAGGTCAGCGAGCCGGGGCTTTCGGTGAACACCACCTTGGTGTTGGGCCGCATCAGCGCCTTGATTCCGGCGCCTGCCAGCGGGTCATAATAGGTAATCTCGATGCCCAGACCGCTGAGGACCGTGTCGCAGAACTTCCGCGTGGGGAAATAGGCGGTATCGACCATCAGCAGATGGTCGCCCGCCTTGAGGAAGGCCAGCAGCGCGCCGGTGATGGCGGCCAGTCCCGACGAGGTGGCGACGGTGCGGTGCCCGCCTTCCAACTCGGCCACCGCCTCTTCCAGGGCGAAGGTGGTCGGCGTGCCAAAGCGGCCGTAGCGCACGCCCTCGAACGGATTTCGGCCGCTTTTCTCCATGGCCTCCACCGATGGGTGGAGAATGGTCGAGGCATGGTAGACCGGCGGATTGACCGCGCCGTGGAACTGTTCCGGCTTGCGACCGGCATGGAGGATGCGGGTGGATTTCTTCATGGCGCCCTGGACAGCAGTTTCAGGCCGGGCATGGTGCCCCGGCCAGGGCCGTTACGCCAAGGACTTTTGCGCGTCAGAACGAGAAGATGGCGGCGGCGGCAAGCACCACAAGGGCGGCGGCGGCGGCGAGGATGAAGCCGGAATTGTCCTGGGCGGCAACGCGGGCACGGGCCTTACGGTTACGCATGGAACCTCTCCTCTTCTTCCTACTCTTCAAATATGGACGTGTTTCTTCTCGGCATCAATACGTGATCGGCAGGCAATTGTCGCGGCCATCCCCGATGGGTCTATGCCATGGTATAGGCTGGTTGAATGGGGTGGTGACATGACCTAAGTTATAGTCGGTTGGGGCCGCTCCTCTTCGTGGGAGACTTGAAATGATCCGGATTCATGTTCTGTCGGCAGCGTTCATCGCCGCCGTGATGGTGTTGGTCGGCGTATCTCCCGTCATGGCTGGCGATGCCCGGCAGCAAGTCGCCACGGCCGCCGCCCATGCCGGCATGGCCGCCGCCGCCGCCGATGACAAGATGGTGCGGGGCCATCTCCAGCATGTGGTCAATTGTCTGGTGGGGCCGGCGGGTGAAGGGTTCGATGCCGCCCAGGCCAATCCCTGCAAGGATCAGGGCTTTGGAGCCATTCAGGACGCCCCCATGGACAAAATCCCGGCCCTGCAGGCAGCGCTGAAGATGGCCAGGGAGGGAGCCGCCGAATCTGACGGCGTCAAGGCGCGGGAGAAGGCCGTGGCCACCCAATCCGCTTTGAGCAAGTTGTCAATGTAGCTGGTCTGACCACTACTGTCGTTGACGGACCAGACTCATCCCATGATTTTAACGCCGGTCATAATATTATGACTGGATGGATTATATCGCCTATAAGTTATCGCCTATTTCAATCGGCAAAACCCAGGGTTGATGATAGCCCGTGGCCTGCGAACGCCGTGTGGTTGATAAAAACATGATATAAATCAATACAATGCGATTGGTGTTGCCTACTTGAGACATAGCACGCTTTTCTAATATGATGCCGTTTGTCTAGGCGTGTTTGATGTAAAAACACTGCCATTTATGAAATCGATGTGTATTGTTGCAACCATTCAAGGAGATGCATTTCCGGGGCATCTGTATGTTTTTCGATTTGCGCATCGGTGTCCGTCTCTCCCTGATCGTCGTCATCTTGCTGGCGGCGCTGGCGGGGGTTTCGGTTTACGCCTTGCACGAGATCAAGGGCCGCCTGCTGGCCGAACGGCAAAGCCAGAGCCGGATCATGGTCCAGGGCGCCCTGGCCCAGATCGCCCGGTTCCATACCATGGAACAAGATGGACGCGTGACGCGCGAGGCGGCGCAGAAGATGGCTCTGCAGGCCGTGGACACGTTGCGCTATGGTCCGGATCAGTATGTCTGGGTCAATGACTCGCGCCCCGTCGTATTGTCTCACCCCATCGCGGCCATGATCGGCCGGAATGTGGACGACATCATCGACGCGGACGGGCGGCCCCTTTTCCGTGAATTCCTCCGAATCAGCGCGGGCAGCGGCAATGGTACGCTCAGTTACCGTTGGCCGCGTATGAACGACGATGTCCCCCATCTGAAGATTTCCTATGTGGAGGGGTTTGCGCCTTGGGAGTGGACGGTCGGCTCTGGCGTCTATGTGGACGATATCGACGCCGCCTATGAGGACGTGGCCCGGCGCTTCGGCTTGTTCGCCCTGTTGGCCGGTCTGGCCAGCGCCTTGGTGGTGGGGCTGGTGGCGCTGGGCATCACCCGTCCGCTGGGCCAGATCACCCGCTGCATGACGCGGCTTGCGGCGGGCGAGGATGTAATGGTGCCCGAATACGCGCGCGGCGACGAACTGGGCGACCTGATGCGGGCCATGGGCAGTTTCAAACGGCATCTGACGGAGAAGAAGCAATTCAGCGAGGCGCACGACGCGGTTTTGCGCGAGGCGGCGACTGTCTTCAATCTGATCACCGACGCGGTGATGGTCACCGATGCCCGCAATCACATCAAACTGGTCAATCCGGCTTTCTCGCGGATCACGGGCTTTGGTCCCGACGAGGTGATCGGCCGATCGCCGTCCATCCTGTCCTCGGGACGCCATGACGAATCGTTTTATGGGGGCATGTGGGCGCGATTGACTTCGGAGGGGAACTGGAGCGGCGAAATCTGGAACCGGGCCAAGAGCGGGGAGGTTTATCCCGAATGGCTGTCCATCACCGCCATCCGCGACCGCGGCGGCGAGACCCACGGCTATGTGGCGACCTTCAGCAATATCGCCGAGCGCAAGCGCAGCGAAACCCGCATGCGCTGGCAGGCGGAGCACGATGCCCTGACCGGCTTGGCCAACCGACCTTATTTCGAGACCGCCTTGGCTGTGGCCCTGTCCCAGGCCCGCGAGAACGATGACGATCTCGGTCTCCTGTTCATCGATCTGGACGGCTTCAAGGAGATCAACGACAGCCTGGGCCATGCGGCGGGCGATAGCGTTCTGGCTGCGGTGGCCAAGCGTTTGCAGCAGGTGGTGCGGTCCGACGATCTGGTGGCCAGGATGGGCGGTGACGAGTTTGCCGTGGTGATTCCCAAACTGCACCGCGAGGCGGATGCGCAGCATATCGCCGAGAAGATCGTTTCGCGCCTGTCGGAGCCCTTCGCGGTCGGCGGTGTGCAGGCCCGTATCGGGGCCAGCATCGGAATCGCCCTTTATCCCCATCACGGTACCTCGCCCGAGCAACTGACCTCGGCCGCGGACGGCGCCATGTACCGCCGCAAACAGAAGGGCCGCAACGGTGTCAGCCTGGCGGGCAACTCCTCCGAGGCCACGGTTTCCTGAACGAAAAACCCCCGCCGGTGAGGGCGGGGGCATGGTTCGCATCGTCGCCGCGAAGGGCTTACTTCTCGATGGGCGTGTCGTCCCGATTGCCCCATTCGGCCCAGGAACCGTCGTAGATCGCCACATTCTCGTGGCCCACCAGATGCAGGGCCAGGGCCACGGTACAGGCGGTGACGCCCGAACCGCAGGAGATGGCCACCGGCTGCTTGCTATCGATGCCAGCGGCGTCGAAACGGGCCTTGAGCTGGTCGGTGGGCAGCATACAGCGGGTGCGGTCGTCGATCAGATCGGCGAAGGGCACGTTGATGGAACCGGGAATGTGGCCCTGATGCTTGGTGGGGCGGGGCTCGGCCGCCTCGCCCTTGAAGCGGGCGGGGGCGCGGGCGTCGATCACCAATTCGCGCTTGCTCTCCAGATTGGCCTTCATGTGGTCCAGATCGCGGACCAGCAGGTGGTTATAGTGGCTGATGAAATGCCGCGTGCGGGGCACCGGGGGCAGGTCCTCGACGGGAAGGCCTTCGCGCAGCCACTTGGGGAAGCCGCCGTCCAGCACCGAGACGTCGCGGTGGCCGAAGGTGCGGAACATCCACCAGACCCGTGCGGCGGCGCTGGTAAAGCCCGATCCATCATAGACCACGACCTTGTTGCCGTTGCCCAGGCCCAGCTTGCGCACCTTGCTGGAGAACTTCTCCGCCGGGGGCAGCATGTGCGGCAGGGTGGAGTCCGTATCGGCGATCTCGTCGATGTCGAAGAAAACGGCGCCGGGGATATGTTCGGCGTCGTATTCCTCCCGCGCATTGCGGTTCTGGCCCGGAGTATACCAGCTGGCATCCACGACGCGCACATCGGGCGCGCTGAGGTGGGAAGCCAGCCACTCGGTGCTGACGAGGGCGTCCGAATTGGGATGATTCATGCTCTATGTCCCCCCTTGCGGGTTTGCTTTTGTTGGGTCGCCGTTCACTCCAGCCAATGAGGCACCGGCAGATCGCGTTCCTTCAGGAAGGCCGGATTGAACAGCTTGCTTTGATAGCGGGTACCATAATCGCAGAGCACTGTCACCACTGTGTGTCCGGGTCCTAATATGCGCGCCACCTTGATGGCGGCCATCACATTGATTCCACTCGATCCTCCCAACACCAATCCTTCCTGCTTCACCAGATCGAAAATCAGCGGCAGGGCCTCGTGGTCGGTGACCTGGACCTGATCGTCGATGGGGGCGTCCTCCAGGTTCTTGGTGATGCGGCCCTGGCCGATGCCTTCGGTGATGGAGGTGCCCTCGGCCTTCAGCTCGCCATGGGCATAGTAATTGTAGAGGGCCGAGCCCAGGGGATCGGCCAGAACCACCTTGATATTCTTGTTGTGCTCCTTCAGCGCCATGCCGGTCCCGGCCAAGGTGCCGCCCGTGCCCACCGCGCAGGTGAAAGCGTCCACCGTGCCGTCGGTCTGGCGCCAGATCTCCTGGCCGGTGGTGTTGAAATGGCCCATGCGGTTGGCGGTGTTGTCGAACTGGTTGGCCCACAGCACGCCATTGGGTTCGGTCTTGGCCAGCTCGTTGGCCAGGGTCTCGGAATAGCGCACGTAATTGCCGGGATTGGCGTAAGGAACGGCAGGCACCAGGCGCAGATCGGCGCCGACCAGGCGCAGCATATCCTTCTTTTCCTGGCTCTGGGTCTCGGGCATGACGATGACGGTCTTGTAGCCGAGCGCATTGGCCACCAGGGCCAGACCGATGCCGGTATTGCCCGCCGTGCCCTCGACGATCACGCCGCCGGGTTTCAACAGGCCCTTCTTCTCCGCATCCTGGATGATGGCCAGGGCGGCGCGGTCCTTGACCGATCCGCCGGGATTGAGGAACTCGGCCTTGCCCAGGATGGTACAGCCGGTTTCCTCCGACGCCCGCTTCAGGCGAATCAGGGGGGTGTTGCCGATGGAGTCGAGGAAGCCGTCGCGAATGTCCGTCATGGTTGGTGTAGTTTCCGTCTAATTACCATTTGAATAATGTAGCTAGTCGGATCGGGGACTACAAGGCTTGTAAAGCCTCCTTGACCCGCTCTGGCGTGAAGGGAACCGTCCGCAGCCGCACTCCCACCGCATCGAACACCGCATTGGCCAAGGCGGCGGGGACCGGGGTGCAGGCCGCCTCGCCGCCGCCCATGGGGGGCTGATCGGGGCGGTCCAGAAGCTCGATGGTGAGGTCGGGCACGGCGCCGAAGCCCAAGATGGGGTAGGTCGACTGGTCGGTCGAGGTGACGCGCTCGCTATCGAAGGTCACTTCCTCGAGCAAGGTGCGCGACAGGGTTTGAAGGATACAGCCTTCGATCTGCATTTTCAGAGCGTCCGGGTTGATCACCTGCCCGCAATCATGGGCGCAGGTCACCCGTTTGACGACGATGCGCCCGGTCTCGCGCTCGACCGCGACCTCCATGGCCATGGCCACATAGGTTTCCGAGTGCTTGTAATGCACATAGGCGATGCCGCGCCCGGTGCCGTCACCTTTGGGATTGGGGCTGGGGCGCGGCGCCCAGGCCATCATGGAGGCCGCCTTGGTCAGAACGGCGATGCCCCGGAAATCCCGCAGGCCGATCAGGCGGGTGACCAGCGGGTCCAGATTCTGGCCCGCGCATAATTCATCGAAATAGCTTTCCACGGCGAAGACATTGGCGATCTTGCCGGGCGCGCGGATATTGCTGGGGCGAAGGGGGGATTCGGCCTGCCAGTGGACCTTGACCTCCAGATCGGCGACGGCATAGGGCGGGTCGCCGTTCTGGGAAATCAGGCCGGTGATCAGGCCCTGGGGCTGATCGATCCCTGCCGCCTCGGGGGCCAGGAGCGGCACATTGACCAGATTGGCGGTGGCCTTGGGCACCCACATCTCGGTGCTCCAGCCGGTCAGCAGGCCCGACGACGCCATGGCGCCCCGGATGGACAGCAATTGCGGCGGTCCCTTGGGGTCCCAGCCCAGTTCGTCGTCGCGGCTCCAGGCGACGCGCACCGGCTTGCCCAGGACCTTGGCCAGCAAGGCGGCGTCGGCCGCCGCGTCGTCATGGCCGTTCATGCCATAGCAGCCTGAACCGTCCAGATAGATCAGCCGCACCTTGTCGGCGGGCAGGCCCAACAGGGCGGCGAAAGCGGGGCGGAATTTGTGGGTGGCCTGGGACGCGGTCCAGATGGTGGCGGCGCCATCCTTGACCTGGGCCACGGCGCAGCTTGGCCCCAGCGAGCCGTGGGACTGCACCGGCCAGTAATATTCCACGGCGGGTGGCGCACCGGACAGGCGGGCACTGGCGTCGCCCCTGGTCTTCAGCACCTCTTCGGACACGAAGGGCGGGATCTTCAGCCAGTCGCGCACTGTCTGATGACCGATAAGATTGGTGGACTCCGACCATTCGGCCTTCAACAGGCGGGCGGCGCGGACCGCATCCCATTCCCGGCCCGCCACCACCGCCAGGAAATTCTTGATGCGGATCACGCGGGCGGACTTGACGGCGCGGATGGAGGATTCGTCCACCCGAAGAAGATGAGCGCCGACGCTGGGCGGGCGGATGACGCGGCCATGCAGCATGCCCGGCAGCTTGAAGTCATGGACATAGACATGGGTGCCGCAAACCTTGGCCGGAATGTCGGGACGTGGCAGCGGCTTGCCCACCACCCGGTATTCGGCCGGGCGGCGCAAGGGGGCCTTGGGGTCCAGCTTCAGGGAAAATCCGCTTTCGCCAATCAGGTCGCCCAGGGCGATGGAGCGCCCGCCGGTCTTGGACACCACCGCGCCGTCAAGCAGGTCCAGTTCCTCGGGGGCAAGCTCCAACCGGGGCGCGGCGAGACTGATCAGGGCCTGGCGCGCCGTGGCGGCGGCCTGACGGATCTGCATCCCACCCTTGGCGACACCGGTAGAACCGGCTGTAGGGCCTTGATCGGGGGTAAGGGCGGTATCGCCCTCGATCAGCGTGATGGATTCGGCGGCGATGCCCAGTTCCTCGGCGGCCATCTGGCGGATGGCGATGCGCAGGCCCTGGCCCAGATCCACCTTGCCGCAATAGATGGTGACCCGGCCATCGGCGCCGATGGCGATGAAGCCGTCCACCTCGGCGGGATCATTGGTCCGGGGGGCGGATCGGGCCGCGCGGGGCAAGGCGAAGGCCACGGAAAGCGCCGCCATGGAGCCCAGAAGAGCGCGACGGGAAAGGTGAAGGCTCATGACTTGTCCCTCCCGCCCAGGCTCATCACGGCGCGCAGGACCCGGTGATGGCTGCCGCAGCGGCACAGATGGCCGTCCAGCGCCGTCTTGACCTCGTCCCGGTCGGGCTGGGCGTTGCGGGCCAGCAGGGCGGCGCTTTCCACCACCATGCCGGGCGTGCAAAAGCCGCATTGGGCCGCCTGTTCCGCCACGAAGGCCGCCTGCACCGGATGGGGGGCTTCGGGGCTGCCCAGGCCCTCGATGGTGGTGATCTCCTTTCCCGCCGCCTCGGCCAAAGTGGTCTGGCAGGAGCGGACGGGCTGGCCGTCCACCAGCACTGTACAGGCCCCGCATTCGCCCTTGCCGCAGCCCAGATGGGTCCCGGCAAGGCCCAGATCGTCGCGCAGCCAGAAGATCAGGGGCATGTCGCCATCGGCGGGAAGCGCCTGGCGCAGGGTGCCGTTGACGGTGAGGGAGAGTTTCCGGGGGGACGCGGGTTTTCCGGGCATTGGGGGCCTCGCGCGTTATGGGTTGGGCAGTATAAGGGGAAATCGCCCGCTTGCCCAAGGCCGCCTTGATCCGCTACACCCAAAGCATCAACAGGGGAGGCCGGTTTGAACCAGCGCGCGCCGGGATTCTACGGCACCTATGCCAGCCATAAGGGCTATGCCACGCCGCAATTGGGGCATAAGCAGATGGCGCGCTTCGACGCCGAGATATGGGAGCCCGCCCAGTGCAGTCCGTCCCATTCCTTTCTCGAGATCGGCTGCGGCACCGGCGCCTTTCTCGGCTATCTGCGCAAGAAGGGGGTGACGCGGCTGTTGGGCATCGATCACGATTCGGCCCTGGCCTCGGTCATTCCCGATACGGCGCGCCACGATTTCGTCTGCCGCGACGTGTGGGAGGTCGCCTCTGACGAATCCCTGGGGCGTTTCGACCGCATCGTCTTGCTGGACGTGCTGGAGCATTTCGAGGCCTCGGACGCGCTGCGTCTGCTGCAATCCCTGCGCGGGCGTCTGGCCGAGGGTGGGCGTGTGGTGATCAAGGTGCCCAATGCCGGATCGCCCTGGGGCCTTCCCTACCAGTATGGCGATCTCACCCACCGCACCGCCTTCGCGCCCATCTCGGTGCGCCAGTTGGCCGATGCCGCCGGCTTTGCTCCGCCCTTGCTCTATGGCCAGCGTCAGGGTTCGGCGCGGCGGCGTATCACCGACGCCCTGGTGGGCAGATTCTTGTCCTGGGCCCTGCTCAATCCGCCTGAGATCTGGGCGGCCAATCTCTATGCCGTCCTGCAGGTGAAGCCGTGAAGCGTAACCTTATCCTTCTCATTCTTCCGGCCCTGTTCACCGCCCTGCTGTTCGCCATGGGCGCGGCGTCCCAGCCGTTCTGGCAGGTGTTCAACCTGGACCCCGATTACTATTACCTGACCAACGGCCTGCTGCTGGTGGAAGGCTTGGCGCCCACCGATATGGGCCATCCCGGCACGCCGGTTCATGTGTTCATCGCCGTCGTCTACCGGCTGATGCATCTGGGCGAGCCCACCGGGGCCATTGTCGATGCGGTCCTGCGCGAGCCTGAGCATCATCTGAGGGTCGTCACCTGGGTGATGTATCCACTGATCGGCCTGTCCCTGGTGGCTTTGGGCCGCGCCTTCCTGACGACCACCGGGCGGCTGGCGCCCGCTATGCTGGCTCAGGGCGCGCCGTTCCTGTCCATGATTATCCCCAAATTCGGCCTGCATCCCAAGCCGGAGGGCTTTTTGATCATCGCCGTGGCCTGGGTGCTGATCGCGGCGCTGCGCATCGTGCGGACCGAGACCTTGACCGACCGGCAGGTGGGGTGGCTGGGTCTGGCGCTCGGCTTCGGCATCGCCTGCAAGATCCAGTTCGTGGCCCTTGGCCTGATCCCGTTGTTCATTCTGGACCGCCGCCGCCTGTTCCTGGTGTTGCCGCTGGCCACCGTGGCGGGGTTCTTCGTCTTCTTCTCGCCCGCTTTGCCGTCGCTCGACATCTTCCTGGGCTGGTGGGTCAAAGTGCTGACTCATAGCGGGGCCTATGGCCAGGGCGAGGTAGCCGTGGTGCAGCCGGGCCGGTACCCCAAGGCGATCATCGGCCTGTTCGGCTCCAAGATCATCTTCACCATCGGTGTGGTGCTGTCGCTTTTCGCTCTGGCCGGTTATGTGCGCCTGCGCCGCCGGGGCCTGATCGCGGCGGACAGGCTGGCCGGGCTGCTGGCCGGTCTGGTGGCCGCCGAAGTCTTCACCATCCTGGCCGTGGCCAAGCAGCCCGCCGCCCATTATCTGGTGCCCGCCTTGCTGCTGACCGGGCCCAGCCTCGCCATTCTTTTCGTGCTGTCGGCCAAGGTCTTCGCGCCCCATTCCCATCTCAGGGCGTGGAGCGTGCTGGGGCTGGCCCTGGTGGTACTCAGCGCCCAGGCGTCGTGGAAGCAATATGCCGAGCTGGCCCGCTGGACCCATGAGGCGCAGGCCTTCGACATGGGCCGGTTCAAGGCCTGCGCCAAGATCGACTTCGATTCCGCCTCGACGCTTCCCTATGCGCTTCAGCGCGGCGACATGAACTCCCAGGGCCGCTATTCGCCCAAGCTGGCCGAGTTCATGCCAAAGGATCACTACACCTGGTTCATCAATGAGCATTCGTGGTGGCATGCGGGCTTCATGCAATGGAACAAGCCCATGGTGGTCGCTGAGGTGGTGGCCGCCTATCCCTGCACGGTGTTTCGCGGCAATCAGGCCAACAACCTGCCCATCTGGGCGGGCAAGGCCCTGGGGACGTTCAAGCCCGATGAAGTCTGCGAAGTGGGGGAGGAGACCATCTACACATTCGGAATCCGCTGTGATGGCGGAGCGGTGAATTCCGTTGGGGTAAATCAGTCGATGAGCCCCTCAAGCGCCGGGCGGGTTTCTCCGAAACCCTAGGCTTCCACGCCATAAGGCGCGCGGCCCCTTGGGCCTAACAAGCTCTCCATGAGACGCTCTCATGGCGAGCTTGTATCAACCCCTCTTGCAAAATGAGGCCAAAGGGATAGCCTTCTGCTCAGCAATCTGACGAGGGGGACATCATGGCGGCCAAGGCCGTAACCATCGCCCAGCAAAAGGGTGGCGCCGGAAAAACCACCATCGCCGCGCAACTGGCCGTGGCCTTTGCCAAGGGCGGCTTGCGCGTCGGCCTGCTCGACATCGATCCGCAAGGCTCGCTGGCGGCCTGGTACGATATCCGCAAGGCCCTGGTCGAGGAAGAGGGCGGCGGCATCACCTTCGTCCAGGCCTCCGGCTGGCGCCTGTCCACGGAACTGGACCGCCTGAAGCGCGATGTCGACGTGGTGCTGATCGATTCCCCGCCCCATGCCGAGACCGAAGTGCGCATCGCGGTGCGCGCCGCCGACCTGATCTTGGTGCCCATGCAGCCCTCGCCCATGGATCTGTGGGCCACCGGGCCGACGCTGGACATGGCGCGCAAGGAAAAGTCGCCCGCTCTGATGGTGTTCAACCGCACGCCGTCTCGGGGCAAGCTGGTGGACGCGGTGCGCAAGAAGATCAAGGACTCAGAGGTACCCGTGGCTCAGACCGTGCTGGGCAACCGGGTGGCCTTCGCCGCCTCCATGATGGAGGGCAAGGGCGTGGTGGAAAGCAATCCCCGCCACACCGCTACCAAGGAAATCAATGCGTTGGCCGCGGAAATCGCCGCCATCCTGGGGCTGGACTAAGATTATGGAGATGTTCTTCGACCACGCCTATGCCATTGCCATGGCGCTGCACACTCTGGCGGCGGTGGTCTGGGTGGGCGGCATGTTCTTCGCCCATCTGATCTTGCGTCCCGTCCTGGCCGAGCGTCAGGCGCCCGAGCGCCTTGCCGTGTGGCGCGAGGTTTTTCCCCGTTTCTTCTTCTGGGTGTGGATCAGCATTCTGGTCCTTTTGGTCACCGGCTATTCCACCTTGCTGCTGGGCTTCAAGGCGGGCTTCACCGGCGGACCCAGCCATGTGGACATCATGCAGCTCATCGGGCTGGTGATGATGGCCCTTTATTTTCAGCTGTTCTTCGGCCCCTGGCAGGGTTTCAAGCGGGCCTTCGCCGCCGAGGACTATCCCAAGGCGGCGGAGTATCAGATCCGCATCCGCCATATCGTCACCGTCAACCTGATCCTTGGCATGATCAGCATCGTGGTGGGCGTCGCTGGCTCCCTGCTCGGAGCCTGAGAGAGATGGATAAGGACAAGGACGTCGAGATCCTTTCCAAGGAGACGGTCTTCAAGGGCTTTTTCCAGGTGGACCGCTATCGTCTGCGCCACCGCACCTTCGCTGGCGGCTGGACCGAGGAAATGGTGCGCGAAGTGTTCGAGCGCGGTCATGCGGTGGTGGTTCTGCTGTATGATCCCGACCGCGACAAGATCGCCATGATCGAGCAGTTCCGCCCCGGCGCCTATGCCGCGGGCTGGCATCCCTGGCTGATCGAATGCGTGGCGGGCATGATCGAGGAGGGCGAGCATCCCGACGACGTCGCTCGGCGCGAAACCCGCGAGGAGGCGGGTTCGGAGCCCTCCGACATGGTCCATGTGGGCGACTATCTGGTGACCGCGGGCGGGTCGTCGGAAACCTGCAAACTCTATTGCGCCCGCGTGGATTCCTCGGCCATGGGCGGCACCCACGGCCTGGTTCACGAGGGCGAGGATATCCGGGTGTTCGTCATCGATCCGGCCGAGGCTCTGGCCATGTGCCGCGACGGGCGCATCAACAACGCCATGGCGGTTCTGGCCATTCAGTGGCTGATCATGGAAAAGGACGCGCTTCGCGCCAAATGGCTGGGCTAGGTTTTTAGATATTACCGGCCAGGACCAGCAGCGGCTGGGCGCCGTCCCAGATCATGCGCAGCGCCACGATCACGATGATGCCGAGGCCCACATAGGCGATCCAGTGCCAGCGCTTGAGGACGCGCGCCACCGTTTCGGCCGCCGCTCCGGTCAGCGCCACGGACAGAGCCAGCCCCGCCACCATGATCCACACATGCTCGCGCGCCGCTCCCGCCACCGCCAGCACGTTGTCCAAGGACATGGAGACGTCGGCCAGCACGATCTGCTTGACCGCCTCGGAGAATTTCTTGGGCTGGGGCGAGGCGTCCTCGGTGGTTGCCTCGTCGTCATGGCATGCGTCGCGCAACTCGCGCCACAGCTTCCACGACACCCATAGCAGCAGCAATCCACCGGCGAACAGCAGGCCGATGACGCCCAGAAGCTGGACGGCGAAGACCGAGAACAGGATGCGCAGACAGGCCGCCGCCGTGATGCCCCACAAAATGGCCTTGCGCCGCTGCTCGGGCGCCAGGCCTGCGGCGGCGATGCCGATCACCACGGCATTGTCGCCCGCCAGGGTGATGTCGATGGCGACCACCGAGGCCAATGCGGTCAGTTCGGACGCGAAATCCATCAGGCTCCTCCAAACAGAAGGCGGCAGACCACGATTGCGGTAACCAGGGCGGCCAGATCGGCCAGCAGCCCCACCGCCAGGGCATGGCGGATGCGGCGCACCTGCACCGCCCCGAAATAGACGGCCAACACATAAAAGGTGGTTTCGGTCGAGCCGTAAAGGGTCGATAGCAACACGCCCAGATAGGAATCCGGGCCGATGGCCGGGTCCTTCAGGCTAACGGCCAGCATGCCGTAGGAGCCTGAACCCGAAAGCGTGCGCATGACCGCCATCATCAGCGCCTCGGCGGGCAGGCCCAGGCCCTCGGTCAGCCGTCCCAACGGGCGGATCAGGAGATCCATGGCGCCAGAGGCCCGCACCATGCCGATGGCCGCCAGAATGGCCACCAGATAGGGGATGATGCGCACCGCCACCTGAAAGCCTTCCCTGGCGCCTTCGACAAAGCTTTCGTAAAGGCGCACGCCCCGCACCGCGCCGAACAGCAGCAGCCCCACCACCAGGCCGGGCAGAATCCACGGCCCCAAAATCTTGCCCCAGACCAGCAGAGCGGCGGACGCCGCCAGCAGCCCAGCCAGGGCGAGAAGGCAGGGCCACAAGGGGCCGGGAGCGGCATGATCCGGCTCCGCCTCGATCAGGCGGGGTTGCCATACCCCTTGCAGACCGCGCGCCGCCAGCACGCCCACCAGGGCGGCCACCAGACCGGCGACCAGGGTGGGGGCGACGATGGCGGCGGGCTCGGCCGAGCCGGTGGCGGCGCGCAGCGCGATGACCTTGGTGGGCAGCAGGGTCAGACCGGCGGTGTTGAGGCCCAGGAACAGCACCTGGGCATTGCTGGCGGTGCCCTTGTCGCGGTTAAGGCTCTCCAGATGCTCCATGGCGCGGATGCCGAACGGCGTGGCGGCATTGCCCAGGCCCAGCAGATTGGCCGCCACATTCATCACCATGGCGCCCATGGCCGGATGGCCGGGAGGAATCTCGGGAAACAGGCGTCGCAGCAGGGGTTCCAGCAGACGGGCCATGGCGTCGAGAAGGCCGCCCGCCTCGGCCACCTTCATCAGGCCGAGAAACAGCGCCATGATGCCGACAAGTCCCAGGGCCAGGGGCACGGCGCCCGCCACCGCATCCACCAGTCCGGCCGACAGCGCCTCCATGGCGCCCGCTCCTCCCGATAGTTCGGTGAAGGCGGCCACCAGAAACGACACTAGCACCAGGATCAGGAATACGGCGTTCAACAGGCACTTCCCCCCAATTGCGCAAGAATCTATCAGAAGCCGGGGCGCCGCGCATCCTTGCCGCCCGCCCTTTCCCGTTGTAAAGCATCAGAAGAAACATGCGGGAGACATCGTCCATCATGCGCCGTGCCGCGCTTCTTCTCGGCCTTGCCGCCCTGTGGGTCTGTCCCGCCCTGGCCGCCGATACCGTTCCTGTCCGCCTCGATGCCGCCCGCGCCGCCCATGCCAAGGGCGATCTGGCCCGCGCCGCCATTGAGTTGGAGGCGGCGGTGGCCGAATTGCAAAGCCGTCTGGGCAAGATGCTGGGCGACTTCCTGCCGCCGCCCCCCACTGGCTGGCAGGCCGAGCCGGTGGAAATCCAGTCCCTGTCGGGCAGCGGCGGAGGTCTGGCGGTGACGCGGGCCTATGCCCGCGACGACAACACGCTGAATGTTTCGCTGATCATCGATAGCCCGGCGGTGGCCGCGGCGGCGGCCCAACTGGCCAACTCGGCCCAGCCCAATACCCGCAAGGTGAAGGTCGGCGGCGAGGACGCGGTGCTGCGCTGGGATTCCCAGGGCCGCAACGGTGAAGTTCTGCTGGTGCCGGGCCCGCGCATCCTGCTGCAGATCGAAGGCGACAATCTGGGCAGCGCCGACGTGCTGAGCGAGGCCGCCAAGGGCTGGAACCTGGCCGGGATCAAGAAGGCCCTACCGCAGTAACCCCACCAGAAGCGGAACCAGGATTGCCGTGACCAGACCGGTCAGTCCGATGGCTAGGCCGCCGAAGGCGCCCGCCGTTTCGCTCATCTGAAGGGCGCGCACCGTGCCGATGCCGTGGGACGCGATGCCCAAGGCCAGGCCGCGCGCCGCCTGATCCTTGATGCGGAACAGATCGAGGATCCAGCCGCCGCACACCGCTCCGAAAATACCGGTCAGCATGACCATGACGGCGGTCAGCGAAGGAATGCCGCCAATCCGCTCGGTGATGCCCATGGCGATGGGGATGGTCACCGATTTTGAGGCCAGCGACAGCAGCACCTTTTCCGATCCGCCCAGCGCCCAGGCCAGGACCACGGCGCTTGCCCCCGCCATGACCGCGCCCACGCCGATCACCAGCAAGATGGCGGGCCAGGCCCGGCGCAGAATGGGCATCTGGTTGTAAAGCGGCACCGCCAGAGCGACGGTGGCCGGACCCAGCAGGAAATGGACGAACTGGGCGCCGTCGAAATAGGTGCGGTACTCGGTCCCCGTGGCCATCAGAAAGCCCACGATGATCGCCACCGAGACCAGGATGGGATTGAGCATCGGCGACCGCCCGCCCTTCTCGAACAGCCACATGGCCGCCTGATAGGCGATCAGCGTCGAGGTCAGTCCCAATAGCGGCGAGGTGGAAAGGTAGACCCAGATGCTGGCGAGGTCGCCATTCATGGCTCGCCCCCCGTCTTGGGCCGCTTGGTCAGGGCCTGCATCAGCAGCCCGGACACCACGATGGTGGCAAACGTGCTGCCCAGCACCGCCGCCGCGATGGGCAGCGCCTCCTCGGCGATCAGCTTCAGGTGGACCATGACGCCGACGCTGGCCGGAATGAACAGCAAGGCGAAGTTGGACAGGATGGCCTTGACCGCCAGATCCAGGCCGGACGGAATCCGGCCCCGGATCACCAGGCCGGTGAACAGCAAGACCATGCCCACCACCGGGCCGGGCAGGGGCCAGCCGGAAAGGCGGACCAGCACTTCACCGGCAAGCTGGCAGAGCAGTAGAACCGTGATATAGGGAAGCACGATCCGTTTCCTTTCAGGCTGCACCCAATGGACTGGCTTTCACCCACCGACCTGCTAGGTAGCATCGCGGGGATCCTTACGACCATCTCCTTCGTGCCCCAGGTGGTCAAGACCCTGCGTAGCCGTCAGACCAGGGATATATCCCTGGCCATGTGGATTTGCTTCGTCGCCGGTGTGGCGTTGTGGACGGTCTACGGCCTGTTGCTGGGAGCCTGGCCCATCGTGGCGTCCAATCTGCCGACCCTGGCCCTGGCCGGAACCATCCTGGTGGTCAAGCTTCGCAACATGGGTAAGGAAACGGAGGGCGACAAGCCCCCCGTTTGAATGTTTGCCCGGTATGATTCGCTCACCGCCAAGCCTCGATGATGTCGAGGCTTGGCTAGGCCCAAGGGGCCGCGCGCCTTATGGCGCGGGAGCCAGGCGGGCGGAGGCCCGCGCCCGGCGATTGAGGGGCCTGTATCAGGCGTTACGGCCGCCGTGCAGGCCGGACCAGCCCACGGGATCGTGGAGGAAGGAGCGCACGGCCTCGACGGCCTTCTTGTCGAACTGGCCTTCTTCCTCGACCACTTCCAAAACGTCCCACCAATTGCACAGATAGCCGAGATCGACGCCGATCTCCTCCAGGCTCTTCATGGCGCCGGGGAAGACGCCGTAGAAGAACACCACGAAGGAGTGGTCGACCTTGGCGCCCGCCTCGCGCAGCGCATTGACGAAATTGACCTTGGAGGCGCCGTCGGAGGCCAGATCTTCGACCAGCACCACCCGGTCGCCGTCCTTGAAATCGCCCTCGATCTGGGCGTTACGACCGAAACCCTTGGGCTTCTTGCGGATGTAGAGCATGGGAAGGCCCATGCGGTCGGAAATCCAGGCCGCGTAGGGAATGCCCGCCGTCTCGCCGCCAGCGATGGCCTCGGTGGATTCATAGCCCACTTCGCGCATGATGGCCTTGGTCATCAGTTCGCAGATCTTGGTCCGCGCACGTGGGAACGAGATCACCTTGCGGCAATCCACATAGACCGGGCTGGCCCAGCCCGAGGTCAGGATATAGGGCTCTTCCGGGCGGAAATTGATCGCCTTGATCTCCAGCAGGATGCGCGCGGTGGTCAGCGCCGCCTGCTTCTGTTCCGGGGTACGCGAAACGGTGGTTGCCATGTGAGGAGCCCTCTTGCCTTGCCGATAAGGGGCTCTATAGGCACAATCGCGCCTTCCTGCAAGAAGACAGAATAGGGAAATGAAATGTCCGACGTGATCCAGCTGGTCCGAGACGGCGCCATCGCCACCGTGACCCTGAACCGCCCCGACCGCATGAACGCCCTGAACCTGCCCATGTGGCGCGGTTTGGCCGAGGCTTTCGAGGCCATTTCGGCGGACAAGTCCATCCATGTGGTCATCTTGCGGGGCGCCGGAACCAAGGCCTTCGCGCCCGGTGCCGATATCGAGGAATTCGACACGCTGCGCGCCACCCCCGATCAGGCCAAGGCCTATGATCTGGTCATGCGCAAGGCGTTGGATACGGTGCGCGCCTGTCCCCAGCCGGTGATCGCCGCCATCTGGGGGCCCTGCGTCGGCGGCGGGCTGGAACTGGCGTGCTGCTGCGACATCCGGCTGTCGGCCAAATCGGGCAAGTTCGGTGTTCCCATCAACAAGATCTCGGTGGTGATGGCCTATCCTGAACTGGCCCAGATCCGCCGGGTGGCCGGTCCGGCCGCCGCCTTGGAGATCTTACTGGAAGGCCGGATCATGGAGGCCGAGGAGGCGCTTTCCAAGCGTCTGGTCAACCGGGTGGTCGACGACGAGGCGCTGGAGGCTGAACTGGCCGCCACCGCCAAGCGCATCGCGGCTGGCGCGCCGCTGGCCAATCGCTGGCACAAGGCCTTCATCGCGCGCCTGGACGATCCGACTCCGGTCTCCGAGGCGGAACTGGACGAGTGCTATCGATTCTTGGACACCAAGGATTACGCCGAGGGCCTTGCCGCCTTCCGCGCCAAGCGCAAGCCGGTCTTCACGGCGGAGTAGGGAACGGCAGACGGTCCATAGGTTCCAACCTAATCTCACAGATCCGTCACCCCGGCCTCGAGCCGGGGCCCAGGAGTCGCGAAAACGGCTGGAGGTGCACTCCCTGGATCCCGGCTCAAGGCCGGGATGACGATGGGAAGCTTAAGCGAGCGCTTCGTGGCCTTACCCCCGCAAGGCCGCTTCCATCAACTGGGGCATGGCTTTGAGGTCGGTGTGGGAGCCGACCTCGCGCTTGTCCAGGCGCAAGGCGATGGCGGCGACCACGGCGGGCTTGCCGGGAATGCCGAACTGGGTGCGGAAACCGGCCCGGCCCAGCAGCTTGTAGGCGGTGACCATGGCGATGGCCGCCTGGAAGGTGCTGAGGTTCAGGCGGGCGAACAGGTCGGCATGGACCAGATCGTTGATTTCGCCCAGGGCGGCGACCAGTTCGCGGGTCTCGGATTCGGGGCGGGTGCCCAGCACCTTGATCACGGCGGTATCGTTCAGAGCCGTCCACCAGAGCTGTTCGCGCTGAGGCAGGTCGGGCTGCGACGGCGGGCGCGGGGCGTGGAGGGGGATCAGGGAGGGCGCCGCGGCGGCGGCGGTGATGGAATCCAGGATTTCCGCCTCGCGGATGTCAAGCAGGCGCGGGCCCATCTCCTGCACCTTGGCCAAGGGCAGCGGGGCGTAATGGGGAACCAGCGGCACCTGCCAGTCATGGATCAGATATTCGTTGATGGCCTTGTACATGGCGCCCGCCTTCGACTTGGGATCGTTGGGGTCGCCGCCCAGGGTGGCCTTGAAGTGGCGCTTGGCATGGGTGCGCACGATCATGGCGATGACGTCGTGCACCGACCGGCCGCAGCGCAGCGCCACGAAGTCGTCATTGACCGGCCGCCCGCGCGCATCCACCAGCAGATTGCGGAAGGCCGAGCGGTTGCGGCGGAAGATGGAGATACAGCCGTGCAGCATCTCGGAATTGGCCATGACCAGATCGTAGAACTCTTCCCCCGAAGTGCCTTCGAAGGCGGGGATCAGCGCGCGGAAGACCTCGGCCACGCGGCCTTTCAGCGTATCGTTGATGACGCGGACGGCATCATTGTGGCTGTGGGGCAGCTTTGCGGCGGCTCCTGCAGTCCTTTTCACACTGATATCGTCCCGTGGCATTTACATCTGCCCCTGGCGGCAGGAAATCCGACGCCAGTTTTAGGTTATCGGGACTTTACCTGTGCTGCAAAGCACAAATTATGGTTCTTTGTAGCGCTATGCTATTGAATAGGCTTAATACTTTATCCTTTCGCATAGTCCGAAAGGAGGTTTGTCAGGGCTTCCTGCAATTGGGGGAGTTCCACCGGCTTGGACAGATAGGAGTCCATTCCGGCCTCAAGGCAGCGTTCAGCCTCGCCCGCTAAGGCGTTGGCGGTGAGCGCCAGGATGGGCGTATGGCGGCCTTTTCCCTCCTCTTCGGCCCGGATGGCGGCGGTGAGCTGAAACCCGTCCATGATGGGCATGTGGCAGTCGGTGAGGACCAAGGAATAGGGCCTGGCCCGCCAGGCGGCCAGGGCCGCCGAACCGTCGGGAAAAACCTCGGCGGCGAAACCCAGCAGATGCAACTGGCGGCGGATCACCTGCTGGTTCACCGGGTGGTCCTCGGCCACCAGGATGGGGGCGCCGGTCCAGGAGGTGGGGCGCGGAGCCGGAGGCGGCTGCGGGGGGCTGGCGGGACGCGGCTGAGCCGATGGCCCCACCACCCGTGTCACCGCCGCGACGATCTGGGCGCGGCTGAGCGGACGGCCGAGGAATCCCAGGCAGTTGGGCAGTCGTTCCAATTGAAACCGTTCCGCTCCATCCCGTCCCCCGATGAACAGCAAGGGGGTCGTGCCCATGGGAGCCAATTGGCCGGGCGAGAGCGAATCGGCGGCGATCAGGGCGAGGTCGAAGGGCGCCTGGGTGGCGGTGGCCTTGGCGGAGGCGGCTTCGGCCTCCCTGGGGCCGGGAACGCGGACCACGGCGGCGCCGCCTTGCTCGGTGACCAGGGCGGCCAGGGTCCGCTCCTCGGTATCGGGATCGACGATCAGAATGCGCAGCCCCATGAAGGCGGCCTCTGTTTGCTCGGCGAGATTGTCGGGCGCGGCATCCTCGGCGGTGGGCAGGGGCAGGCGGCACCAGAAGGACGAGCCCACATTCGGTTCGGATTCGAAGCCAGCTGTTCCATCCATCAGGTCCACCAGACGCCGGGTAATGGACAGGCCCAGCCCTGTCCCGCCGAAGCGCCTTGTGGTCGAGCTTTCCGCCTGGGTAAAGGGCTGGAACAGGCGGTCGCGCAGGGCATCTTCGATGCCGATACCGGTATCGACCACCCGAATGGAAACCATGACCCGGCCCTGTTCGTCCGTGCCGCACCGGCCCACATGGATGGCGACCAGCCCCTGGGCGGTGAACTTCACCGCATTGCCAGCCAGGTTGAACAGAATCTGGCGCAGCCGCACCGGATCGGCCAGCACCAGGGGCGGCAGGCCAGGATCGACGAAGGTTGAGATGGAAAGCGACTTGGCCGCCGCCGCAGGGCTGATGGTCTGGACGACGCTATCGACCATGCGGTCGAGACGGACGGGTTCTTGTTCCAGTTCCAGGCGTCCGGCCTCGATCTTCGAGAAATCCAGCACATCGTCAAGAATACGCAGCAGCGCCAACCCGGAATCGCGGGTGGTGGAGACCAGATCGCGCTGATCACTGTCCAGTTCGGTGTGGTCCAGAAGTTCGATCATGCCGATCACCCCATTCATGGGGGTGCGTATTTCGTGGCTCATGGCGGCGAGAAAGGCCGATTTGGCCACATTGGCCGCTTCGGCGCTTTCCTTGGCGATGGTCAGGGCCTGGATGGCCGAATCGCGGCCGCGATTGGCCTCGTGGAACTTGGCCAGGACACGATTGAAGGCGGCGGCGATCTCGGCGGCCTCGGTCTCCGGGGCGGCGGCCACCGGCTGGGCGAAGGAGGAGGAGTGTTCGTGGGCCTCCATCTGGGCCAGCAGGTCTTGAAGGGTGCTGCGGTTGGCCTCCTCGGCGCGGCGTCCGGCCTCGGCCCGTTCGGCCTCGAGGCGTTGCTTTTCCATGGAGTTGCGCTTGAACACCTCGACGGTACGGGCCATGGCCGCCAGTTCGTCCTGCAGCTCGCGGCCTTCCACCTCGCGCGACCAGTCGCCGCCCGCCCCGGCCTCCATGGTCTCGCGCAGGCGCTGGAGCGGCGAGCGGATGGATTGCCCGATCATCCAGCTGACCCAGGCGCCGACCAGCAGCAGGACCAGCGCGGCCCCGGCTCCCGCCACGGCGAGGCGCAGCAACTGATGCCGCGAACGGCGCTGCAGCTTTTCCTCGCGGTCACGGCCCTGGATGGTCAGCCGGTCGATGGCCGCCGACATGACCGCCTGACTGGCGTCCACCTCATCGGTGAGGATGCGCGAGCGCTCGTCAAAGCCGCGCGCGATGGCGTCGATGGCTGCCGACAGGGTGCGCGCCCTTGTGCCGATCACCGCCAGGGCGTCGCGCTGCAGGTCGCTGCTGGCCAGTTGGGTCAGGGCGGGGACGGTATCGGTCACCCGTTGCAGGCTGGCATGGGCGTTGATGGCGCCCGCCCCCACGCCGTTGAAGTAGAAGGCGTTGATGGAAATCAGGGCTTCGACGAAATTCTCGTGGGATTTGACCAGGGCCGGGCTCAAGGGGTCGTTGCCACGTGAACGGGCGGTGGAGTTGAGAATGGCGTAAAGGCCGGACATCTCGCTGGTCGATTGCAGCACGTCGCTTTCATATAGGCGCAAGATGTCGGCGTTGATGGCCTTCAGCGTCTGGAAACCCGACACGAAGCGCCGCGCCGCCTGATGCATGGCGCTGGCATCCTCGGACAGCGGCTTTTCATGGGCGGTGGCGTCGCCCATGGCCACGAACAGCTCTTCCGAGCGGCGCATGGCGTCCTTCAAAAGGTCGTCGGTGGGATTGGCCAGATACTGGCGGATCATGCCCTGGAGGCGCGAGGCGCGGATGTCGATCTCGGCCAGGGCGCTGGTGCGGTGCTGGACGGTCCGCAACTCGTCCAGGTCGGAATCCATGACCGAGGCGGCGTGCCAGCCCAGGCCGCCCACCGCCAGGGCCACGCAAACATTGAGAGCCACCACCAGCGGAATACGCCAGGCGATGGGCAATACTCTGATCCAACCAACGAAGCGCGCATACGCCATGACCGGCGGGTCCCATCCTTGGTCACCTCGACCCATGGTACAAGCGGAGGGGGGGCGGGGGAAGGGCGGTAGCCGCCAAACCACTTAAAAAGCTGACGATTTCAGTTCGGCATGGGCCCCATGCCTTCAGGCTGGCTTGACCGAAATCAAAGATTACCCCAGCATGTTCTGAGTTCACCCAATTTTAATGTGGATATTCCCTGCCATGCGTCTCACCCTGCATACGGATTATGCCCTGCGTGTTCTCGTCCATGTGGGGCGGCAGAATGGCGATCTGGTCACCATCAACGAGATCGCCGAGCGCTACGGCATTTCCAAGAACCACCTGACCAAGGTTGTGCACCAGCTGGGGCGCTCGGGATATCTGGAGACTGTGCGGGGCAAGTATGGCGGTGTCCGCCTGCTGCGCCAGCCCGAGGATGTGAAGCTGGGCCAGTTCATCCGCGAGACCGAGGACGATTTCGCGCTGGTCCGCTGCATGCGCTGCGACTCTCCCGACGAATGCCGCCTGAATGCCGGATGTATCGCCCGTGACGCGCTGTCGTCGGGTCTGTCGGCCTTCTTCAAGGTTCTGGACGGTTATACCCTGGCAGACATGCTCGATAACGAGCGCCAGGCGGCGGAATAATCCCAGCCTCTGGATAATCCGGGCACTGTTTCCTTGCTCAGGGCTGCCATCCCCGTGAGAGCGGGAATGATGAAGACGGGTAAGGACGGGGTTCCTTCATCCGATGGCCTGGGCATTATCCTACGGATGGGTTTTCACTTTGCTGCATCTGGTGTATCCCTTTGCCGTCATAGAGCTTTGGGGGGGAGGGGAAAATGGCCGCCTTTGATAACGCCGACAACGAGAACGAGCTTCGGGTCATCAACGAGTTCCTGGAAGAGCTGCGCGACACCGCCAGCCAGCTTCAGGTGCTGGTCGGCAATATGCGGTCTAAAAGCATCACTCCGGCCGATGGTCTGGCCACCCTGAAGCGCGAGGCCAGCAATCTGCGCAGCACCGCCCAGGGCCTGTCCCTGCCCATGATCAAGCTGGTCACCCACCGTTTCGACGAATATGTGGGCGAGCTGAAGGAAGCTGGATCGGCCGAACTGGATGAAATCCAGGTTTTCGTCGACAAGATCGAGAAGCTGGCCGATGGCGAGCAGATCTCCGAGGCCGATGCCCCCGCCGTGGTGCGTTCCCTGCCCGCCAAGCGCACCGCCGACATCGATTTCGGCAAGATCGAGAAAAAGAACGTCGAGATTTTGCTGGTGGTGCCGGAGAAGGCCATGTCGCGCATCGTCGAGCGCGAACTGGCGGCCTGCGGCTATCGCACATCCACCATCCGCGACGGCTTTTCCGCCATGGAGACCGTGGTGCGGACCCGCCCAGACATGGTGATCGCCTCGGTGGAACTGGGCCTGCTGTCGGGCGTCGATCTGGGCTGTGCGCTAGGCGCCATGCCGGTGACCGAGAGCATTCCCTTCGCCCTGTTCACCAGCTATGAATGGGGCAATCCCAAGCTGAAGGGCCTGCCGCCCAGGGCGTCGCTGATCCGCAAGGGGGCTAAGTTCGGCGACGATCTGGCCGAAACCCTGGCGCGGTTCAACATCACCTAAAGACAGCCGCCATGACGTCGTCCCGCTCCCGCTATCTTTCCGTCATGGGGCGGGAACTTCATGTCACCGAATGGGGGGATGAGGCCGCGCCCGCCCTGGTCATGTGGCACGGCCTGGCCCGGACCGGACGGGATTTCGACACCCTGGCGGCCCATTTCTGCGACCGCTACCGGGTGGTCTGCCCCGACACATTGGGACGCGGCCTGTCGGGCTGGTCTCGGGTGCCCCGGCGGGACTACACCCTGGCCGCCTATATGAAGCATGCCTTGGAACTGCTCGGTCTGTTGGGCATCGACCGCGTGACATGGATCGGCACCTCCATGGGGGGCGCGTTGGGCATGCTGCTGGCGGCGGGTCCCTTGGCCGGGCGCATGGACCGGCTGGTGATGAACGATATCGGCCCCACCCTCAATCCCGTGGCGGTGGAGCGCATCCGCAACTACCTCGCCCAGCATCCCAGCTTCCGCACCATGACCGAGTTCGAGGCCTATCTGCGTCAGGTCTACCGGCCTTACGGTTTTCAGACCGACCTGGAGTGGCGGCGCATGACCGAGACTTCGGCAAGGCGGCGCGGCGACGGGCGCATCACCCCCCATTACGATCCCGCGGTCATGCGGGTCTTCGCCGAAACGGCGGGCGATTACGAGGCCTGGGGCGAATACGACCTGATTACATGTCCGACACTGGTGCTGCGTGGCGCCGAATCCGATCTCTTGCTGCCCGAGGTGGCCCAGGAGATGACCCGGCGCGGTCCCAAGGCAAGGCTGGTGACGGTTGCGGGCTGCGGCCACGCCCCGTCCCTCAATGTGCCCGAGCAGATCGGGGTGATCGAGGATTTCCTGGCCTGACCGGCCCGCCACGGGCCGAAACCCAAGACAGGCTGTGATCAGTCCCTGATGCCGAACTTGCGCCACAACCGGGTCAGGGTTCCGTCCAGGTCCATATGGGTCAGCAGGCGGTCGATCTCGTCGGTGGAGATCGGTCCGTTGGTCCGCACCAGGGCACGGTGGGCATAGCGCTGGTCAAAGCGTTCGGAGACCAGCAACCGGGGGGCGGCATCGGGATGAGTCCGCTGCCAGCGCTTGAGATAGGCGTCGGTGACCACCGCCACGTCGCCCCTCTCCTTGAGGATCATTTCGATGCTGGCGGCATTGTCCTTGACCAGAATCATGCGAAAACGGGACGCCAGCACGGCCGGGTCGGCCTCGAATCCAGCGAAACCGTAGTGATAGCCCAGGATGCCCACCATGCGCTTGCCCGTCAGGTCGGCGAAGTACTCCTGTCCTCTCTCCGGCTTGGCCTGGGCGATGTACAACTCGCCGCCGTCCAGATAGACCCGCGAGGGCTGAATCGGCAGCTTGCGCTCGGTCCAGCCCCAATCGGGGCTTTCGAACAAGATGACGTCGAACTGGCCCGCCTCGAAATCCTTGTAGCGGCGGTTGGGCGAGGTGGGCACGAACTGGAAGACGTAGCGGTCCTGATGGGCGTTCATGGCCTCGATCAGTCCCAGGGCCAGACCCTCGGGTTTGCCCTGGGCGCCGGCCTCCACGAAGGGGGCGAACTCGTATCCCCCCACCTTGACGATCTGTGCGGCCCAGGCAGGCAGGGCCGACATCAAGCTCAAGATGATGAGAGCCGCTCTCAGCATCGGCCATCCCCTTCGCTACATTAGGTCACAACTCGCGTACTATGCCCTATGGAGGTGGGATGGGGAAGGGGGGAAGATGCGTGGAAGGGGTGAGGGGATCAGGCCAGGACGCGGTTGCGGCCTTCGGCCTTGGCACGGTACAGCGCCGTATCGGCGCGGGCCAGGATCTGATCCAGGGATGTCTCCTCCGCCCTGCGTTCGGCGACGCCCAGGCTGGTGGTGAGGCGAAGCGGTGCCTCATTCTCGCCCAAGGGCAAGACGATGGCCGCCACGGCTTCGCGCAGGCGTTCCGCGACCAGCAGGGCTCCGGCCAGGGGCGTTTCCGGCAGCATGGCGGCGAATTCCTCGCCCCCCAAACGGCCGAAGGAATCGATTTCGCGCAGATTGGCGCGGATGGCGGCGGTGGCGGCTTTCAGCGCCCTGTCCCCCACCGCGTGCCCGTGGCGGTCGTTGACCTGCTTGAAATGGTCGATATCGATCATCAGCACCGAGACGGAGCCGCCATAGCGGCTGGCCCGTTCAAGCTCCTGTTCAGCCACGACGAAGAAGGCACGGCGGTTGAGGCAGCCGGTCAGTTCGTCGGTGGTGGCCAGATGGCGCAACTGGCTTTCCATGCGCTTGCGTTCGGTGATGTCGGTGACGATGCCGATAGTGCCCATGGGTTCGTCCGGCATGCCGCGGCAATCGCTGATCACCATTGCCTTGTTGACCACCAGGGTGCGCGGATCGCCCGGCCGGTCGAGGGACGCCTCGAAGGCCAGCCCACCCGGCCCGCCCGCTTTAAGGCTCATATCGGCCAACTGGTCCAGCCCGGCCAGGGGCTGGGGCAGGACCGAATGTGCGGGCTGGCCGTGCCAGTCCGTGCCGTCCACGGCGAACATCTCGCGGAAGGCGCGGTTGTAAAGTCGCAGCGAGCCGTCGGGATCGGTGAACCACAGGGGATTGGGCAGGGTTTCCACCAGGCTTTCGGCGAAGCGCCGCGCCTCGTCCAACTGGCAGGTGCGCTCCTCCACCCGGCGTTCCAGATTGGACGCCATCGCCTCGATGGTCGAGAGGTGAATCCAGGAACGCAGCCCGCCGATCAGCGAGGTGAACAGCTTCTGGGCGGTCAGTTCGGTCTTGGAGCGGTAGTCGTTGATGTCATAGGCCAGCATGACGTCACGCTCGGGCGCTTCGCCCGGCTGGCCGGTGCGCAGGACGATGGCGAGGCGGCGGTTGCCAAGATCGTCGCGCACATGGCGGATCAGAGACAACCCGGCATCGGGCGTCTCCATCACCACATCCAGCAGCATCACCGGAATGTCGTCGCGCGTGCTCAGCACGGTGCGGGCCTCGGCGCCCGACATGGCGCTGATCACCTCGAACCCTTTGCCCTGGAAACTGAAATCGCGCAGCAGAACCCGCGTCATGGAATGAACGTCGGGGTCGTCATCCACAACCAGGACAGGCCAAGTGGCATTTCCGTCGGCCTCGGGGCGGCTTTCCGCCCGACGCAGGGTAAGTTTGACCTTGTCGTCCGCGCTTTTGCTCATGGGCTTATGCTCTACCCCTGAGTTGAGCCAAGCCACCCCCGCATTGAACCGGAGTGTGACGAAGGATTAGAGCACCGAGCCTCAAATATGAGGCGCGGTGCTGATGAGAGCATTGAGCGAGCGGCCAAGGGCGCGGAGGCGCCCGCTAAGGCAGAGGGCAAAATAAATGAAGCCAAAGCGTGATGCATATTTAAGGCATCACGCTTTAGGGGCTGAGCGGCATGGTCATGGTGAAAACGGTGCCGCCCTCCTTCGGGGATTCGGCGCTGACGCTGCCGCCCAGCGGGCCTGTCACCAGATTGTATACGATGTGAAGCCCAAGGCCCGACCCGCCGCTGCCCCGCTTGGTCGTGAAGAAGGGATCGAAGATGCGCCCCAGATTGTCTTCTGGAATTCCCTTGCCGTCATCGGCATAGATCAGCCGCACGCCGCCAGTCCCCTGGCGCTCCACCCGGATGGACAAAGTGCCCAGTTCCCCCGGTTCGAAGCCATGGACCAGGGAGTTCATGACGAAATTGCCCAGCACCTGGGATAGGGCGCCGGGATAGCTGTCCATGATCACGCCTTCGGGGCAGTCCAGGCACACAGAATGGCCCGCTTGCCGCAGATGGGGGCCCAGACTGAACAGGGTCTCGCGGATATAGGTGGCCAGATCGAAGCGGCGCCGTTCCGACGAGGTGCGGTCCACCGCCACCTGCTTGAAACTGCGGATCAGTTCGGCGGCGCGTTCCACATTGGACAGGATCAGAGATGTCGTATCCTTCACCGTGTCCATGAAGCGCTCGAAGTCGTCCACCGAGATATCATCGGCTTCGAACAGTTTGCGCATGGACCCGGTGGAATCGGCCAGATGGGAGGCGCAGGACAAGGCGATTCCCACGGGCGTGTTGATCTCATGGGCGACACCGCCCACCAGGGCGCCGAGCGAGGCCAGCTTTTCCGCCTGAACCAGGGATTCCTGAGCGGCTTTCAGATCTTCCAGGGCACCTTCGGCCTCGGCCTTGCGCTTGCCCAACTCCTGGTTGACCGAGGCCAACTGGGCCTGAAGGCGGTCGGACACCCGCACGAGGCGGCGTTGTTCGCGCACGCTGCGGCGGTATGCCTCCACCAGGGAGGCAATACCCTCGCGGACGGGTTCGGGGGCACTGTCCAATTGGCGGCGCAGGTCTTCGGCCTGCTCCAGGCTTTTCTCCTCGGCGTCGAAGAGGTTGAAGCCGCTCAAGGGGACTACTCGACCGCCACCAGATTGAAGGTGACGTGATCCAGATCCTCGCTGAAATCCTCGCCGAACTCCTTCATGGTGTCGTCGTCGGCGGCAAAGAACCAGTTGACGGTGAGCCGGCAGCCGGAGGCCGCGGCCTGATCGAGCATCTGAAACATGTTCATGAGCGCCTTGGCGCTGGAACTGTTGAAATAGGCCATGTCGAAATCGAAGGTCACCTCGCGGCCCTCGGTCGCGGCGAAAAAGGTCTCCAGGGCCGAGAAGATGGGGCCGAACACCGCCGATGCGTCTTCGGGATAGGATTCGCCCTTAAGGCTGAGACGCCCGGCGGCGAAATCGAAATCCACCGCAGGCGAGCGTTCCGTAGCCGCGATCGTCAAGTTATCCATAAGCACCTCAGATGGAGACCTTCATACAGAAGAAGAACTTCTGATCGTCGATGGGGTCGAAATCGAATTCGATGGGTTCGCTGGCGCGCCGGGCGATCTCGATCAGTCCGATGGTGGCGCCCTTGCTCTGCTCTTCCGGCGCCTCGCGGAGCTGCTCCTTGTAATAGGCCTTGATGGCGTCCCGGTCCATGGAGCGCAGCAGTTCCAGCCTTTGGCGCAGCCGGGGCTCGTCGGTGGCCAGCACCACATTGGCGCAGACGATGAAGAAACGGTCGTTCTCGGTGCCGATGGTCACCATGCCCGACGACAATTCGATGGTTTGGCCCGCGTCGCCGGACAGCTTTTCGGCGGAATAGCGGATGATGTTCTGGGCCTGCTCCACGAAGACGGAGAACACCTTCTTCACCGTGGTGATGTTGGCGTCTTCCAAGGTCATCTTCTGGCGAAGGGCATTGCCCAGGGAATACAAGATCTCCTCGGACAGATAGCCCGAGAACGAGAAGATGATGCCGCGCTGGTCGAGATCGTGTTTGAACGACCTGTATTGCTTCGCAAGCATGCTGGCTACCTGTTGCCTTCGCCGAGATCAAGGACGGTATCATCGGGGACGGGGGCGCTCAAGCCGTCTTGCACCGGATCGATGCCCTCGGCGCCCGGGCCGGGAGACGGACGCAGCCGCACCGTGAAGCAAGAGCCCCGCTGCAACTGGCTTTGCACCGTGACGGTGCCGCCATGCATTTCGACAATCTGGCGGACCATGTGCAGACCGATGCCGGAGCCGGGGATGCCCTTGGAATTGGCGGCGCGGTGGAAGCGTTCGAAAATATTGTCCTGATCTTCCTCGGGAATGCCCATGCCCTGGTCGGTGACGCTGATGGCCACATCGCCGCCATCGGCGGCGGCGGCCACGAAGATGTCGGAGCCCGCGGGGGAGTACTTCACCGCATTGCCCACCAGATTGTTGATCACCAGGGCGATCATACCGGGATCGCCCCAGACGGCCAGGCCTGGCGTGAATTGGGCGCAATAGCGATGGGTCGGCGAGGCCACCCGGTAATGGGACAGCGCCACTTCGATCATGGGACCGATATCGAAGGACTTTTCGTGTAAGACGATGCGGCCGCTTTCCAACTGTTCGTCGGCCAGACAGGTGTCGATCAGGCCCAAGAGGCGCTGCACGCCGCCCCGGATGGTGTCCAGGCGGGCGACGCCGCCGGGATCGCTCTTCTCCACGCGGATGCGCAGCATCTGGGCCGAGGAATCGATGATGGCCAGCGGTGTGCGGAATTCGTGGCTGACCATGGACAGGAACTGGCGCAACTGGCCCTTGGCCTCGGTTTCGCGCAGCAGCGCGGTCTCGGCGCGGGTTTTGGAGCGGTCGAGCGCCAGATTGCTTTCGCGCAGTTCGGCGGTGCGTTCCTCCACCTTGCGCTCCAGCGCATTGTTGAGCCCGGCCAGTTCGGCATTGAGCCTTTCGATGGTGGTGATGTCGTTCCAGGCCCGAAGCGCGCCCACCAGGGCGGTGAACATCTTCTGGGCGGTCAGTTCCGACTTGCTCTTGTAGTCATTGATGTCATAGCCCAGCACCACGTCGCGCTCGGGCGCGTCACCGGGTTGGCCGGTGCGCAAGATGATGCGGATGCGGCGGTTGCCCAATTCCTCGCGGATATGGCGGACCAGACGCAGACCGGCATCGGGGGTCTCCATCACCACGTCCAGCAACACCACCGGAATTTCCGGCTGGAGGTCGAGGATGGCGGCGGCCTCGGCGGCCGAGGTGGCCTCGATGCATTTGAACGGGCGGCCCATATAGGACAGATCGCGCAGAACGACCCTGGTCATCTGGTGGACCTGTTCGTCGTCATCGACGATCAGCACCGGCCATGGCGGAGCAGCGGGGGCGTGGGCGGAAGCGTCGCCGCGTGGCTTTAACGAGAGTTTGCGCGGCTCCGCCATCGGCTATCGCAGGCCGACGGGCGCCGCGAAGGCGTAACCGACGCTGTGAACCGATTCGATGGGCAGGGGATGGCCGAATGTCTCGTCTCCCTTGGCCCGCAGGCGCCGGACCATGGAATCCACCGACCGGTCGGCCGGGTCCCAACCGCGTTTGCCCAAGGCCCGAAAGATTTCGTCCCGCGACACCGGCTCGCCCGGACGCGAGACCAGCAGCGAGACGAAGACCCGCTCATTGCCGGTCAGCTTGATGGACTTGCCGTCGGGCGCGATCAGCGTCCAGGTCAACTGGTCGTAGATCCATTCGGTGGGAACCGGCGAAGCCGCGGAGGGCTGGGCCGGGGTCTCGTCGGACATACGGGGTTCCGCCTGACTCGGAGCGGGCTGCGAGACGCGCATGCGCCGGGCCAGGGTGCGGACCTGGGCTTCCAGTTCGCGCAGTTCCACCGGCTTGACCATGTAGACATCGGCGCCGACTTCCAGGCCGACCACCCGGTCGACGTTCAAGCCCCGCGCCGTCAGCATGATGATGCCCACGTCGGAATGGGACCGCAGCCGTCCGGCGATGGAAAAACCGCCCTCTCCCGGCAGATTGATGTCGAGAATGATGATCTCGACGGAACGTTCATCCAGAGCGCGGTCAAGCTCCTTCCCGTCGCCGCAGCCGATGACATCGTGCCCGCACGCCGAGAGGTATTCGACCAGATCCGCCCGAAGAGGAGCCTCGTCCTCGACTACCGCGATCCGCGCCATTGGGTTGAAACCTCCGAAAATCATTGCGACAGGAAAATCATAAACACCGAGTTACGTACAATAACAAGTCGTCGCACTATGTGACGAGGTGTTCCTGCGGAGGGGACGGTAAACTGGCCTATCACGGTGGAATCAAGGCCTGGGGCCGCTTTGCTGGGGCATGGCCCGCGTCATGTTTCGTTACCGGCCCGTTTGGCATAACCGTAAGGCATATGGGGATTGTGGGAATTATTCCAAAGAACCAAGGCTTTTCCGCGCATTGGCGGCGTGCCCTTATCGTCGCGCGACATCGGTCCTGAATTGTGGTTGGCGAATATGTGGTCTCACTATCGGAGTGAATATTCATAAAAGTGACGATCTCTGCGTTCGCCGGGGGAAATTCATCGCAGCCGGTCGGTCATCGGCGCCTTGGTGTCCGGCTGCGTTTCAGCCGTGGAGGGGGATTCAGGTCTTCCGTCGGAAACCCCTGAGGCGGCGTAGCCGGGAGTTGCAAGACCTCCTCGCTCCGCTGGGACGTGGGCTCTTGCTCGATCTCGGGCTCGGGAGCAGGCTCGGGAGCGGGGAGGGCGGCAGGCGGGCTGGATCGGGTTTCGGCGGGCCGGGATTGAATCTGGGTGCTCAGCACCTCGACGGTCTGCAACAGCGCCTGCAGCTTGGCCTTGAGGTCGTCGATGGAGGCGCTGTCAACGGGTGCCGCGCTCTTGCCGCGCGCCTTGGATGTCTTGGTCCGGGGCGTCTTGGCTTTCGACCGGGGCGCCAGGGCCGCCGCCCCGCCGTTCAGGAAGGAATCCAGCCAGCGCTCCACCAGATCCGGTGTGGCGCCCAGGGCGGCGGCGACCTGTTCGCGGTTCTCTCCGGCCAACACCCGCATGACCGCCTCGGTCTTCTGGATATTGGCGAAACGCTTGCGCTGGGGAACGACCGGCACCGGCAATCCGGCGGGGCGCGGCGGCGCGGACACGGAAACCGACTGCGGCGGCGTGGGTGGCGGCATGGGCGCTGCAGAAATGAGTCCCGGCGGAACGGCATTTTGCGGGGCGGGGGCGGCGGATGGGCCCAGGGCCTGCATGATCGGGCCCAGACGGGGCTGGGACGCGGCCAGACTGTCGTCCGGTGCCAGCGCGCCCAGCAGCTGGGTTCCTAGCTCCTGTTGCTGCGGCACCAGGCGCTCGATGATCTTGTCCACTTCGGCCCGCGCGGCGGCGGCGGCATCCACGACCGGCCGGAACGCCACCCGCTTTTCCATGAGCTCCAGCAATGCGGCCGTGTCCTTGGCATAGGCCTGGGGAACCGCCGGATCAGCGCCTGTGGTGTGCTGGACGAAGCGGCGCACCCGCGCGGGGATGCGCCGCAACAATCCGGCCCGGCGGGTGGACAGGACCTTGAAGTCCATCACCTTGATCAGCAAGGCGCCGTGACGCCGGGGATGAAGATGCTCGAACAGATATTCGATCAGTTCCACCTCGGCGAATTCCAAAATCAGGAAGTTTTTTTCCTGGGCCTGCCAGTTCAGAATGAAATCGCAGATCTCGGACAGTTGGGCGGCCAGCTGATCGGTGAAGATGGCCGGATTGAGCATGGTCCAGGACTTGCCGCTGGTCATGGGCAGGCGGCCGGGGCGGCCGAAATTGCGGGTCAGGTTGCGGGCCACCGCCAGCAGAACCCGGTTGCCCGAATGCCGCGTTCCGCGCGGAAAGCAATCGTGCAGGAGATCGGCGGCCTCGAAATCCTGGGAAGGGGGCGGCTCCGCCAGCAGCCGGTCCAGGGATTGAAGATTGCCAGGTACGATCACCTCGCCCTTGTCGGGCAATTGCCGCAAGGCCGAGCGCAGGCGGGCCAGGGCCGCTTCCGGGTCGAAGGGCGCCGCAGCATCGGGTTCGGCCATGTCCGTGGGCGGCGGCGCGGGCGGCGGAGCCGTCACCAGGCTGCCGGTCATGGCCGGGCGCTGTAAGGACTGCATCATGCGCGACAATTCCCCGCGCGCCTGTTGCATCAGGGCGTGACGCTCGGCCGGATCGGCCAGATAGCGCCAGCCAGCCGCGATGCGGCCCAGACCCCGGCGCAAGGGCGCCAGGACTCCGCCCGCCTGGGATGCCGGAACACCGCTGGTCTCGGCGACGGTCAGCCACCCCCCTCCGGTGGCGGGCGGCGGCACCTCTTCCTCAGCCGTGGGTGGCGGTGGCATATGCAAATTCGTAACGTCCATGTTCGTCCGCCGCGCGTTCCATGCACCCCGCTTAAGGCGGAATTTAACCTAAGCCGTGCCCAGGGTACAATCGAACCCCTTGATCAAATTTTAATTATTCCGTGGAAAGCTCCAGTTTAATTTCTTGAGGGTGGATATTGACGATGATGACCGGAAAAGCCTTTGCTGGTTTGGCCGTGGCCGCCAGCCTGTGCCTGACTTCCACCAGCCTGCGCGCCGAGGAGGCCGAAGCCGCCCCCAAAGGGTTCTGGGAACGCGATACCCTGACCGGCGATTGGGGCGGATTGCGCACCGATCTGGCCGAGAAGGGCATCAAGGTCAATGCCGCCTATACCTCGGAAGTGTTGGGCAATGTCTCGGGCGGCATCAAACGCCGCGCCGTGGCCGACGCGCTCTTGCAGGTGGATGTGGATGCCGATCTGGAACAGGCCATAGGTTGGAAGGGCGGCGCCTTTCATGTGACCGGACTGAATATCCAGGGACGCCAGCTTTCGGCCAATTTCATCGGCAACCTGATCCCCGTGCGCGATATCGAGGCCGCGCCCTCGACCCGGCTGTTTTCCCTGTGGCTGCAGCAAAGCATGCTGGACGACAAAGTGTCGCTGCGCTTTGGTCAGATTCCCATGCAGGAGGAATTCTTCACCAGCGTGGTCGCCACCAATCTGATCAATTCGGCTTTCGGCTGGCCCGGCGCCTTCGCCGCCAATATGCAGAGCGGCGGCGGCGGCTATCCCGTTTCCAATCTCGGCACCCGGATCAAGGTTCAGGCCACGGAAGAGGTGGCCGTGCTGGGCGGCGTGTTCACCGGCAATGTGGCGCCCGGCACCAATGCCGGCAACGATGCCCAGAAGCGCAACCGCAGCGGCGTCGATTATACGGTGGACCAGGCGCCCGTGTGGTTCTCCGAGATGCAGTACGGCATCAACCAGGAAAAGGGTGCGGCGGGCCTGCCCAAGATGTTCAAATTGGGCGGCTGGTACTACAACGGCCGCGCCACCGACCAGCGCTATGATATCGCAGGCGTCTCCCTCGGCAGCAATGCGGCGGGCTCCGCCCGGACCGTTCGCGGCAATTGGGCGGCTTACGGCATATTCGACGGCATGCTGTACAAGGAGGCGGGGACCGAGGATCTGGGGCTTTCCGCCTTCCTGCGCGTCACCGGTCTGCCCGACGACCGCAACCAGATGCCGTTCTATTTCGACTCCGGCCTCAGCTACAAAGGGCCATTGGAAGGCCGTGACGACGATGTGGCCGCCATCGGCTTCGCCTTCGGCAAAATGAGTTCGGCCCTGGCGGCGCGCGACGCCGATGCCCGTCGCTTCGGCACCGCCACCGCGCCCGATCACGATTACGAGGCGGCCATTGAACTGACCTACCGCTATCAGGTAACGCCTTGGATGACCCTGGTGCCCGACGCCCAATATGTGGTCCATCCGGGTGGCACCACCACCTTGCCGGAAAACTCAAGGAAGACCATTCCGGACGCCACGGTGCTGGGCCTTCGGACGGTGTTCAAGCTGTAGGTTCTTGCGGATTCCCGAAGCGTCGATTATACCTTGCGGGCTGGATCGGGCAGGGGACTTCAACCCCTTGATTTGTCTCGGTCCCGCCCGTGTCAGGACTTTCGACGAGCAGGAGAGACATTGATGCAGGTCCGCATCTATCGCCCGGCCAAGACCGCCATGCAATCCGGCCGGAGCGGCAACGCCAAGTCCTGGGTCCTGGAATACGAGCCGGCGGCTCCCAAGCAGCCGGATAATCTGATGGGCTGGGTCGGCTCGACCGACACCACCTCGCAGGTGCGGGTCAAGTTCGCCACCAAGGAAGAGGCCGTGGCCTTCGCCAAGAAGAAGGGCCTGGACTATTCCGTCGCCGCCGAAAACCCCCGTCTGCAAAAGCCCAAGAACTACGCCGACAATTTCCGCTACGACAAGCTGGAATTCGGCCGCTTCTGATCGCGCCCAGGCTCCGCCGGGCCCAGGCGGCTTTGGGCGCCCTTAGCTCAGTTGGATAGAGCAGCCGCCTTCTAAGCGGCAGGTCGCTGGTTCGAGCCCAGCAGGGCGCGCCATTCTCGCGCGCGTGGATCGGCCGGACAGTGTCGGATATGGGCATTGAGGAGCCTTCCCCTGGAGTGTAAGCGGCGGCACGCGATGTGACGCCGCGGCGCAATACGATGGATGCGCCGGACGGTTTGCCCTGTTAGAGTGGAGCCTCGTCCATCCGTGAGGGAAATGACCGTGAGCTCCAGCAATGACCGCCGCGTTGATGATCGCCACGAGGGCGAGGGCCTGTTCATGCTGTTCGACGGTATCCTGGTCGAGGTCGTCGATATCTCCATCGGCGGGCTGAAATTCCGCAGGCCGCCCGGCTTGCTCGCCCATGGCTATCGCTTTTCCTTCGAACTGCGTTCGGCCTATGAGGACCCCAACCCTCTGGCCAGGGGCGTGGCCATGGTGCGCGCCCTGGGGCCCGATTGGGTGGCGGTGGAATTCGTCCGTCCCACCTTCTCGCTGATGAAGGTGGTGGGCCGCCATATCGGCCGCCTGCTGGTCGGCCGGTCCCATCTGTTCCGGCACTGATGAAACTGAATGCTATCGAGGCCGGAAGCGCCGCCGCGGACAGGGTGCCGCTGCTGATTCTGCACGGATTGCTGGGCTCGGCCCGCAATTGGGGCGCGGTGGTCAAGGCCTTGGGCGAAAGCCGCCGGGTTCTGGCGCTGGATCTGCCCAATCATGGTTCCAGCCCTTGGACCGAGATCATGGATTACCCCTTCATGGCCCGCGAATTGGCCTCCGTGATCGAGCATCTGGGCGGAAGAGCGGCGATCATGGGACATTCCATGGGGGGCAAGGCGGCCATGACCCTGGCGCTTTCCCGGCCCGAACTGGTGGAGAGGCTGGTGGTGGTCGATATCGCCCCGGTGTCGTACAGCCACACTTTCGCCCCCTATATCAAGGCCATGCGGGGCGTGCCCCTGGGCGAGGTCTCGTCACGCGGCGAGGTGGAGGCCGCCCTGGCCGGGGCCATTCCCGACAAGGGCGTCAGGGCCTTCCTGATGCAGAATCTGGAAGGTGGGGCGGGCGGCTATCGCTGGCGGCCCAATCTGGCGGTCCTCGGCGCCCATATGGACGATATTCTGGCCTTTCCGCATTTCCCCGACGATACCGCGTTTCAAGGGCCCACCCTGTTCGTGGCCGGTGAGACCTCGGATTATATCCGTCCCGCCCATGAGGACGTGATCGCGCAATTCTTTCCCAAGGCCGAAAGCGTGGAGATTCCCGGCGCCGGGCACTGGGTTCACGCCGACAATCCGTCTGCATTCATGTCTGCCATCGGGTCTTTCCTGTAGTTATTCGTATTTGCTGGCTGTAGATTGACTTTGGTCAATTTCTGAGGGCGATTATCCGTGCAGGTCATCGACGCGGTCAAACTGCAGCGCAACATCATCTTGTACGCAGTGTTGGCCATGGCCGTCGTGGGATTGGGGGTGGCCACGGCCTCCATCATTCCGCTGCATCGCCAGATGGTCCGCTCGGCGGATCTGGCTTTGGAGCACGGCCTGGATCTTCAGGTCGCCGCCATGCGCGAGTCCCTGGACCGCATGGGCGACATGGCCCGGCAGGTGACCAGCCGCAGCGTCATCCGCGATGCCCTGGCCAATTATAACCGTGGCGCCATGGGCCTGGACAAGCTTCAGGCCTTTAGCGCCGACAAGCTGGCCGATTCCATGAAGCTGTCGCGTGACATGCAGGGCATATTGCGTGTCGGCCGCGATTATCAGCCCCTGGTCTTTGTGGGCAAGGCCATTCCGCCAGTTCTGTGGTCGCCGGAAAAGGGCGAGCCTCCGGCCCTGGGCGCCCCCAGGCTGATCGATGGGCGCTGGATGATGTTGGCCTCGGCTCCGATCATGGGTCGCGATGGCGTGCGTGAAGGTCATGACCTGCTGCTGTTCGATGCCCAGGGCTTGCGCGCCAGTGTGGCGGATGTCGAGACGCTGGGCCGCACCGGTGAAATCATTCTGGGGCGCATGGGCACGGCCGGGGCCGAAGTGTTCTTTCCCCGCCGAGACGGCGCGGCATCCGTCGACGAAGAGGTGACGGAGGCCTTCTCCAAGGCCGGGGCCGACCCCGAGCCTTTGTATCTGACACGGCCCGGCGGTGTCCCGGACGTGGTCTTGGCCCAGCGCCTGCCCGGTACCGACTGGATCGTGGTCGTGCGCCAGGAATTGGCCGAATTGCACAGTAATATCGACCAGTTGGTCCTGTCCGTGGTTCTGGGCGCCCTGGTGCTGGTCGGTTTCGGCATCGCCGGTTTCGTGCTGATCCTGCGGCCGCTGACCGGGCGGATGCTGGTCCATACCGGCGATCTCAAACGGCAGATCAAGAGCGGCGAACTGGCGCAGCTGGCGCTGGAACGCGCCCTGGAGGGGACCATCGAGGCGGTGGCCTCCACCATCGAGGTGCGTGATCCCTATACCGCTGGCCATCAGCGCCGGGTCGCCGAGATCGCCGTGGCCATCGGCCGGAGAATGGGACTGTCCGAGGAGCAGCTCAAGGGACTGAGGGTGGCCGGGACCATTCACGACATCGGCAAGATCGGAGTTCCCGCCGAGATGCTGACCCGTCCGGGCCGTCTGTCACCCATCGAATTCGATATCATCCGCAATCATTCCGCCGATGGCTGCGAGATTCTCAACGGCGTGGATTTTCCCTGGCCCATCGCCGACATGGTGCGTCATCACCACGAGCGCATGGACGGCAGCGGCTATCCCGACGGGCTGAAGGGGGACCAAATCCTTCTCGAAGCCCGTATCCTGGCCGTGGCCGACGTGGTCGAGGCCATTGCCTCCGACCGTCCCTATCGCGCGGCCCTGGGCCTGGAGGCCGCCATGCGCGAGATCATCACGCACCGGGGCAGCAGCTTCGACGCCGAGGTGGTGGACGCCTGCCGGGCACTGGTGGCCGAGGGGCAATTGCCGCTGGGGCGGCCCACCATTCAATAATCGTCAGCGATCACACTTAGTCGAAAAAAATCCCCGGGAACCATGCGATTCCCGGGGCGTAGGGTGGAGTTTGAAGGGGTCTCTTAGTAGATGTCGTGCTGGGTGTTGTAGACGTTGAACTTGCCGGTGGGCGTGATCAGCTTGGGGTCTTTGATCACCGCCTTCACCTTGCGGGTCTTGTCGTCCATGACCACGATGGCCGAGGGATCGGTCTTTCCGGCCCAGATGGAGAACCAGACCTCATCGCCCTTCTCGTTGTATTCGGCCTGCACCGCGCGCTTGACCGCCTTGGTCTCGGGCAGGTCGGCCAGCTTGGCGATGTTGATGACCTCGGGTCCCTTGTCCAGGTTCTTGATGTCGTAGACGGTGACGGATTCGGCCATGTCCTTTTCGGGGAACAGCGGAGCGTCGGCCCACAGATTGTTGGACTTGGGGTGTGTCTTGACGAACAGCGAACCGGCGCCATGGTTCTTCAGTTCGGCGACCACCTTCCAGGCCTGGTCCTTATGCTTGGCTGGATCGGTGCCGATCAGGGTGATCACGTCGGCGCCCAGATGGGAGGTGGCCCAGACAGGACCGAACTTGGGATGAACGAAGTTGGCGCCACGGCCCGGATGGGGCTTTGACTTGGTATCGACCAGGCCGGCCAGTTTGCCGTCCTTGGTATCGACCACGGCCACCTTGTTGGAGGCGTTGGCGGCCACCAGGAAATAGCGCTTGGACGCGTCCCAGCCACCGTCGTGGAGGAACTTGGCCGATTCGATGGTGGTCTCCTTCAGATTCTTGATGTCGGAGTAATCCACCAGCTTGATCAGGCCGGTTTCCTTGATGTTGATCACCCATTCGGGCTTGATCATCGAGGCGACGATGGAGGCCACGCGGGGTTCCGGGTGGTATTCGCCGTCCACGGTGATGCCGCGGGTCGAGACGATCTTGAGCGGCTTCAGGTCGGCGCCGTCCATGATCACGTATTGCGGCGGCCAGTAGGAGCCCGCCACCGCGTATTTATCCTCGAAGCCCTTGAACTTGGAGGTTTCCACCGAGCGGGCATCCATGCCGATCTTGATGGTGGCGACCACGGCGGGGGTCTCCATCCACAGATCAATCATGTCCAGCTTGCCGTCGCGGCCGATGACATAGACGAAGCGGCCCGACGCCGACAGGCGCGAGATGTGCACGGCATAGCCGGTCTTGATGATGGTCCAGATCTTCTTGGTGTCGCCGTCGATCAGGGCGATCTCGCCCGAGTCGCGCAAGGTCACCGAGAAGACGTTCTTCAGGTTGACCTTGTTCAACTGCTTCTTGGGACGGTCTTCCGGCTTCACCACGACCTTCCAAGACGCGGTCATTTCCTTGATGCCCCATTCCGGCGGAACGTCGGGGGTCATCTGGATATAGGTGGCCATGTTCTTGATCTCATCCTTGGTCAGGATGTCGTCGAAGTTGACCATGCCGCCGTCGGTGCCGTTGGTGAGAATCTTCTCGAGGCGGGCCTGACCCAGCTTGGTGGTATTGGCCGGTTCGAGATTCTTGCCAGTGGCGCCCTTGCGCAGCACGCCATGGCAGCCCGCGCAGCGCTCGAAATAAATCTTGGCGCTGGCCTCCTTGGCGTCCTTGCTCAACGTCGCTTCCTGGGCGAACGCGGCACCCCCCATCGCAAACGGCAATGCCGTCAGCAACAATGCGTTCCGAACTCCCTTCCACATGCCACAACCCTCCCTTACGTCAAACTACACCCTTGGCCAAAAACCCGTCGGACGGTGGCCAGAGCACGAAATGTCGGGGGAGAATGGCTCTGGCGTGCGGGGCGGGATGTGACCTTCGTCAAATTCCGTCATGGAAAGTCCCGAGGCCCTGCCAAAGGACTATCCATTACGATTGGTAGCCGCTTCGATGCAGGCGCGGCGCAACCGGTTCACGTCGTCGATGCGGATGGAATTGCCGGTGGTATGCACGCCCAGCACCCGCAGCCGTCCCAGGACGCGCGACAGGCTTTCCCTGCGGATTCCCACCCGGCTGGCCAGGACTTCCTTGTTGAAGGGCAATTGCACATCGACCCGGCCCTGGGTGGCCGGAGTCTGAGCCAGGAGGAATTCAGCCACCCTTTGCCAGGGCGTCAGTTCCTTCAGGTCGGAAATCTCGGCGGCCAGGCGGCGGTTCCACTTCACCAGGGCGGCCAACATGCGATAGGCCAGGGCGTGGTCCGAGTGCAGGGTATAGAGAAAGGCGCGCCGTCCCACCCGGATCAGGGTGGCGTCCTCGATGACCTCGGCATGCAGCGGAAAACGTCCGGTGGACAGCATGGCGGCCTCGGCGAAGGAGGTGCCGGGTCCAAAGATTTCCACGATGCTTTCCCGCCCATCCTGGGTCAGGGCGAACAGCTTCACCGCGCCGTCGAGTACGATATAGAAGCAGTCGGCCTCGTCACCGGCGCCGAACAGCAAGGTGCTGCGGCGGCGCAAGATGGTGGCCGAATCGGCCAAGAGGCGGTTCAGCACCTGGGGCAGGATGCCGTCGAACAGCGGCAAAGCCGCCACCACGTCCTGGGCCTCGCGCGAGCCCTTGAAGATCCGCTGCGGCGTGGACAAGGTGCGGTCGCAATCCGCTGTCGGACCTTCGCAGGACGGGCGGCATGGGCACGAAACCGGCCCGCCCGATCCCTTAGGGTCCTGTGATCCGCTAGGCGGTGAACGCAGCGCAGTCGCCATAGATCCTCAACTCCGTCACATCGGCGATTTCGACCTTGTCGGTGCGGCTGGCCACCACACCCTTGTCCCGCAGTTTGGCGAAGGCCCGCGACAGGGTTGCCGGGTCCATGCCTAAATGATCGGCCAGATGCCGTTTTTCATAAGGCAGCCGGACCACCGCCCGGCCCGTGGCGTCACCGGCCAGGGCCAGCAGATAGCTGGCCAGGCGTTCGGCGGTGGATTGCATCTTCAATTCGGTGATTTCGCGCACCTGTTCGCGCAGATGGCCCGCCATGGCCGAGATCATGACGATGGCGACCTCGAAATGGCTTTCCAGATAGGCCATCAGTTTGCCCGCGGGCAGGGCGATCAGACTCACCGATCCGGCGGCGCGTGCTGTCGCCGCATGGGGCATTCCGGTCAGCACCGCTTCCTCGCCCACCGTATCTCCGGCCGTCAGCCGGAACTGAGGCGAGGCGCCGGGCGGCTGGATGAGGATTTCGCCTTCCAGCAACAGGAACAGAAACTCGGCAGCCGCGCCCTCGGCGAACACTTCGGCGCCGTCGGGCAGGACCTGCGCCAGATGGCCTTCCAGCAAGGTGGCGGCATCTGCGGCGGGAACCGCCGAGAACAACCGGCTTCGCCTTAGTGCGCACAAGTTTTCGGATTGCATCGCCCCTCCCGCAGCCTGCGGAGCCTCGCCCCGATCGTCCCCAAGCTTCCTTATCATCGCTCCAATATGATTGGGCGCGACTTGACCTTGGTTAAGTGAGCGGGGCGTGATGGGCTTGGTTTTGAAGTAATAGACTTAAGTATAGCTATGGTTTTTAGGTACCAGTGAATCCTGGGTAAATTGATCAAAATCACGTCGATGACCGTGGCCGCTGATTACTCTGTTCCACATTCCGGAGCCCGCGCAGGCCTTCGGGAGGGTGCCCGCCGAGTGCGGGCTGGAGCGCGCGCGGGCCAGACCGGATTGGAACGTCCGGGACGCTGGGGAGCGCAATGGCTACTGAATCCTTTCTCGGGAAACTGCTGAGAATGAAAATCCTGGGCGCCTCCGTCTTCGGCGCGGCGGTGATTTTTGTCGGCGGCATCATGTTCTGGGGCGCCTTCAACACGGCGATGGAAGCCACCAACACGCTTGGCTTTTGCATCAACTGCCACGAGATGAAGGACAACGTCTATCAGGAGTATGTCAAAACCATCCACTACACCAATCGCTCTGGTGTGCGGGCGGCATGCTCGGACTGCCACGTTCCCAAGGACTGGGTTCACAAATTCGTCCGAAAGATTCAGGCCAGCGGCGAGGTCTTCCATTGGCTGATGGGCTCGGTCAACACGCCGGAGAAGTTCGACGCCAAGCGTTTCCAACTGGCAAAGCGCGTCTGGGCCACCATGAAGAGCACGGATTCGCGCGAATGCCGTAACTGCCATGCCTTCGACCAGATGAATCCGGCCATGCAGAAGCAGCGCGCCAGAAAGCAGCACGAGAACGCCCAGGCCGAGGGCGGTACCTGCATCGACTGCCACAAGGGCATCGCCCACAAGCCCGTCCATCAACTTCTCGAGCAGGAGGAAGAGCAAAAGGCCGCCGAGGAGGCCAAGAAGAAGGCCGCCGCTCCGGCTGCCGCTCCGGCTCCGGCCTCTGCCGCAGCGGCTCCGACCGCCGCCCCGGTTGCCGGTGGCGCCGCGCTGCCGCCCGTTACGGCCAAGGCCGTGGACTGGAGCAAGGTGGCCGAAACCAAGTCAGTGCTGTTCTATCCCGGCCAGACCGCCATGGAGTGGATTTTGACAGGCACCGATCACGGCGGCACCCGCGCCTTCAAGAAGGGCGACCGCTGCTTCGAGTGCCACAGCAACGAGACCGCCGATATGGGCGCCAAGATGGCGTCCGGCTCCAAGGCGGAAAAGACCCCCATTCCCGGCAAACGCCCCGCCATTCCGCTGTCCGTCAAGGCGGCCTATGACGCGGACAACCTCTATCTGCGCCTGGAATTCCCCGCCGGTCCTCACAACGACGTCCCCTTCGCCAAGGGCGGCAAGCTTGATCCCGAAAACGAGGTCAAGGTGGCCATGATGATCGACAACGGCAAGGTGGACATGGCGGGCCGCTCGGGCTGCTGGACCACCTGCCATTCCGATGCCCGCGACATGCCGACCGCTCCGGCGGCCGGGGCGCTGGCTGGCGCCAAGGGCATCGACACCTCCCACGGCTATGTCACCAAATATGTGCCGGAAAGCCGCACTCAGTTCGACACCACCAAGCGCGACAACTGGGACAAGGTGAAGCCCCAGGCCGAGCTGGATGCCCTGCTGGCCGCGGGCACCTTCCTCGACCTTACCCGCTGGAAGTCTTCAGGCGCCTCGGAACAGGGCTATGTCCTGGCCGAACGTGTGCTCAAGCCCGCCAACGATGTGGCCTATACCGGCAAGAAGGAAGGCGACAACTGGGTGGTTACCATGGTCCGGCGTCTCAAGGCGAACCAGCCGGGACAGGTCAATCTGACCCCTGGTCAGGCCTATGGCGTTGGCTTCGCCATCCATGACGATTTCACCAATGGCCGTTTCCATCACGTCTCGGTGGATCTGAAGCTGGGTCTGGACGCCGAAGGGGAAATCAAGGCAGTCAAGCTGCCTTAAGCCGAGGGGAGGTCTCATGCGCCCAATCGCGTTATTCCTCGCCGTCCTGTCGTTCGCCGTCGCCGCTTTGGCGGCGGCGGACGAGAGCCACCGGGTCAGCATGGACAAGAACCTGTTCACGCCCAAGCTGCTCCGCGTCAAGCCGGGCGCCACGGTGGAATGGGTCAACGACGAAAAGCGCACCAGCCATTCGGTGTTCTTCGAAAGCGAAAAGCTGGCCGAGTCCCAGAGGCTGTTTCCGGGAGAAAGCTGGAAACGGACCTTCGACAAGCCGGGCTCCTACCCCTATCGCTGCGGACCGCATCCCGAGATGGTCGGGATCATCGAGGTGGCCCCATGACGAATGACCACGGGCCATTCTCTTGCTCAACGTCAAGCCACTGCGAAGCGGGGAGTGCTATTTCTCGGCCAGCCTGGGGGAGAGCTCGAGAATGCGGGTGCTTGGCGCGATAACCGGTGCGGTGGTGCTGGCGGCCTGGCCAGCCGGAGCAGAGCTCGCGCCCGAGCGTCAGGCCCGGCTGAGGGATATGGTCGCCCAGGATTGCGGATCGTGCCACGGCATGACCCGCCAGGGTGGGCTGGGCTCGCCCCTGCTGCAAGACGACATGGTCAAGCTGTCGGCGGAATCGGTGGTCCATACCATTCTGGAAGGCCGCCCCGGCACCCCCATGCCGCCGTGGAAGACCATGCTGAGCCGTGACGATGCCGCCTGGATCGCCGCCTATCTGATGGGAGAGGTGAAATGACGCGCGTGTTTGCGGTCTGTCTGACCCTTGCCCTGCTGGCCGGGTGTACGCCCGCGCTTCGCGGCACCGGCGATCTGGGGCTGGTGGTGGAACGCGCCGATGGCCGCCTGATGGTGGTGGAGACGACCGGCAATACCAAGCTGGCCTCGGTTTCCGGGCTGGGTGATCTGTCCCACGCCGCTTTGGTCTATTCCCGCGACCAGCGCTTCGCCTTCGTCTTTGGCCGCGACGGCGGATTGACCAAGGTGGATGTGCTGACCGGCTCCATAGCTGGCCGGGTCATGCAATCAGGCAATTCCATCGGCGGGGCCATCTCCCAGGACGGAACCCTGGTGGCGGTGGCCAATTACACGCCGGGCGGCATCAAGGTGTTTGACAGCGGAACCCTGGAACAGGTGGCCGATATTCCCGCCATGGGCGCCGACGGCAAGCCCAGCAAGGTGATCGGCATCGCTGACCTTTCGGGCAAGCGCTTCATCTATACCCTCTATGACGCGGGCGAGATCTGGATCGCCGATCTGGCCGATCTCAAATCGCCAAGGCTCACCAAGTACACCAATATCGGCAGGCTGCCCTATGACGCGCTGATCACCGGCGATGGGCGCTGGTATCTGGCCGGGCTGTTTGGCGAGGACGGCATCGCGCTTCTCGATCTGTGGAATCCGGGCAAGGGCGTGCGGCGCATCCTCGATCATTACGGCAAGGGTAAAGAGGCTCTCCCGGTCTACAAGATGCCCCATCTGCGCGGCTGGGCGGCGGCTGGCGACGAAATCTGGCTGCCCGCCATCGGCCATCATCAGGTGCTGGTGGTGGACAAGGGCACCTGGACGGAAAAAACCCGTATCGACGTGGCGGGCCAGCCGGTCTTCGCCATGGCGCGGCCCGATGGCCGCCAGGTCTGGGTGAACTTCGCCCTGCCCGATTACTCTAAGGTCCAGGTGATCGACACCCAGACCAAAACGGTGATCAAGACCCTGGAACCGGGTCTGGCCATCCTGCACATGGAATTCACGCCGAAGGGCGAGCGGGTTTGGCTGTCGGCGCGCGACTCCGACAAGGTGGTGGTCTACGACACCGAGACCCTGGAGCCGGTGGCGGAACTGCCCGCCGCCAAGCCCAGCGGCATCTTTTTCACCAACCGCGCTCACAAGACGGGGCTGTAGCCATGGATCAACTCGATCAGCGTCTTTTGAATGAGTTCCAGCAGGACTTCCCCCTGGCGACGCGTCCCTATGCCGTTCTGGGCGAGCGTCTGGGCCTGGGCGAGGACGAGGTGATGGATCGCCTCGCCCGGCTTTCGCGCGGCGGCTCCATCAGCCGGGTGGGCGCGGTGTTCAAGCCCCATGCGGTGGGCGGGTCCACCCTGGCCGCCATGGCGGTGCCCGAGGACCGGCTCGACGAGGTGGCCGATCTGGTCAGTTCCTTTTCCGAGGTCAACCACAATTACCAGCGCGAGCACCGTCTGAACCTGTGGTTCGTGGTCACGGCGACCAGCCAGCAGCGGGTGGCCGAGGTGCTGGCCGAGATTTCGGCCCGCGCCGGACTTCAGGTCCTCGACCTGCCCTTGCTGGAGCATTTCCACATCGATCTGGGGTTTGATCTCAAATGGACTTGAGCGACACCGATCTCGCCCTGGTCTCGGTTCTGGCCCAGGGCTTGCCCATGGTCTCCCATCCCTATCGGGCGGTGGGCGCGCAATTGGGGCTGGACGAGGCCCAGGTGATGGCGCGGATCCAGGCCATGCGCGATAGCGGGGTGATCCGCCGTTTTGGAATCATCGTCCGCCATCATGAGCTGGGCTTTAAGGCCAACGCCATGTCGGTATGGAGCATCCCCGACGAGGAAGTAGGCAAGGTGGGGCGTCTGCTGGGCGATGCGCCCGAGGTGACCTTGTGCTATCGCCGTCCGCCCCGGCTTCCCCTGTGGCCCTATAATCTGTTCTGCATGATCCACGGGCGCGACCGGGCGGAGGTGGAAGAGACCATCGGCGCGTTGAACCGCCGTTTCGTGTTGGGCGCCTATCCCCATGCGGTGCTGTTCTCGACCCGGCGCTTCAAGCAGACCGGGGCGCGCTATGGCCGTCCCATCCATCAGGCCGCGGCGGCGGAATAGGAGGGCGGGTATGGACGAGATCGACCGCGCCATCATCAACACGCTGCAAGGCGGCTTTCCCATCTGCGACCAGCCCTTCGCCGCCATGGCCGAGCCGCTGGGCCTGACCGCAGCCCAGTTGCTGGCCCGCATCATCAAGCTGAAGGCCGACGGCATCATCTCGCGCTTTGGCCCCATGTGGCATGCGGAAAGGATGGGCGGCGAACTGACCCTGGCCGCCATGAAGGTGCCGCAAGAACGCTTTGACGAAGTGGCCGGGATCGTCAATTCCCATCCCGAGGTCTCGCAGAATTATGCCCGCGAGCATGCCTTGAACATGTGGTTCGTGGTGGCAACCGAAAAGCCGGGCCGCAAGGCCGAGGTCCTGGCCGGGATCGAGGCCGGGACCGGCATTCCCGTTCACGACATGCCCAAGATACAAGAGTTCTTCGTGGGTCTGAGGTTCGAGGCATGACCGCCGCCCTCGACGCCATCGACCGCGCCATCGTGGTTGCCACCCAGGACGGACTGCCCCTGGTGGACCGCCCTTATCATGAGGTGGCGCGTCAGGTGGGTATCTCTCCCGACGAGGTGATGAACCGCATGGATCGCCTGCTGCATGAGGGAGCCATCCGCCGTATCGGGGTGGTGCCCAACCACTATGCGCTGGGCTATCGCTTTAACGGCATGACCGTGTGGGATGTGGCCGACGAGCATATTGCCGAGGCCGGGAAACGGGTGGGCGATCTGGATTTCGTCAGCCATTGCTACCACCGGCCGCGCCATCTTCCCGACTGGCCCTATTCGCTGTTCGCCATGATCCACGCCAAGGAAAAGGCCCAAGCCGATTCCCTGGCCGAGCGCATCGCCTGCGTTCTAGGCGATCTGTCGCGCGGCCATCTGGTGCTGTTCTCCTCGCGCATCCTCAAGAAGACGGGCCTTCGGCTTTAGGAGATCGCCTTGTTCCGCGTATCCCAGTTCATGCACGAGCTTGTCTCTCCCACTCCGGTGGGGCCGCGCCGCGATCCGCCCGGCCCGGTGGTGATCTGGAATCTGATCCGCCGCTGCAATCTTGCCTGCAAGCACTGCTATTCCATTTCCACCGACAAGGATTTCGCGGGCGAGCTTTCCACCGCCGAGGTGTTGGAGGTGATGAGCGACCTGAAGGTCTTTCGCGTGCCGGTCCTGATCCTGTCGGGCGGCGAGCCTTTGCTGCGGCCCGATATCTTCGACATCGCCGCCCGCGCCAAGGAGATGGGCTTTTACACCGCGCTGTCCACCAATGGCACCCTGATCGACGAGGCCGCTGCCGATCACATCGCCCTGACCGGTTTCGATTATGTGGGCATCAGCATCGACGGAATGGGCGCCACCCATGACCGCTTCCGGGCGCGCGACGGGGCCTTCGCCGACTCCCTGGGCGGCATCCGCCGTTGCGTGACGCGGGGCGTCAAGGTGGGCCTGCGCTTCACCATGACCATGGATAACGCCGCCGAACTGCCCCAGGTGGTGGACCTGATGGAAAGCGAGGGAGTGGGTAAGTTCTACTTCTCCCATCTGAACTATGCCGGGCGCGGCAACAAGAACCGCCTGGACGACGCCACCATCCAGGTGACGCGTCATGCCATGGACTTTCTGTTCGACATCGCCTGGGCCCATGCCGCCGCCGGGCGCCAACGGGAGTTCGTCACCGGCAATAACGATGCCGACGGCCCTTATTTCCTCTCCTGGGTGAAGCGCCATCACCCGGACAAGGCCGGGCACATCGCCGCCAAGCTGGTGCAGTGGGGCGGCAATGCCTCGGGCGTCAATGTGGCCAATATCGACAATCTGGGAGAGGTCCATCCCGACACCATGTGGTGGCACCACAAACTGGGCAATGTGCGCCAGCGGCCCTTTTCAGCCATCTGGCCCGATACCTCCGACCCGCTGATGGCGGGGCTCAAGGCCCGGCCCCGTCCGGTGGAGGGGCGCTGTGCCGCCTGTGCCCATCTTTCCATCTGCAACGGCAATACGCGGGTGCGGGCCGAACGGGTGACCGGCAACCCTTGGGCCGAAGATCCGGGCTGCTATTTGAGCGACGGGGAGATCGGGCTGGCATGAGCATTTCCGACCTGTCATCCCGAGCCTTGCGAGGGATCTCCGCCCGCTCTGTTGCGCGAGTTCTGCTGAGGCGTGCCAGGCTGGGATCCCTCCTCCCGATGGTCGTCGGGATGACAGTTCTCGCCACCCCCGCCCAGGCGGTCGAAGACGCGCCGCGTCTTTATGCCGAGCATTGCGCCGCCTGCCATGGCGGCGACAGGCTGGGGGCCATCGGCCCGGCTTTGCTGCCGGAGAATCTGGGGCGTCTCAGGAAGGCCGAGGCCGAAACGGTCATCGCTAGGGGCCGCGCCGCCACCCAGATGCCCGCCCATGGCGACAAGCTGACGCCAGAGCAGATCAAGGCTCTGGCCGAGTATGTCTTTACCCCGCTGGCGGCGGTGCCCGTCTGGGGTATGGAGGAGATCCGGGCATCGCGCGTGGTCAATGTGGACCCGGACCAATTGCCGTCCAGGCCGCAATGGGATGCCGATCCCTTGAACCTGTTCACGGTGGTGGAGACCGGCGATCATCACGTCACCATTCTGGACGGCGATAGCTTCAAGCCGCTGGCGCGGTTTCAAAGCCGTTTCGCGCTGCATGGCGGGGCCAAGTATTCGCCCGATGGCCGCTTCGTCTATCTGGCGTCCCGTGATGGCTGGATCACCAAATACGATCTCTATTCCTTGCAGATCGTCGCCGAGATCCGAGCCGGGGTGAACACCCGCAACGTGGCCGTCTCCCATGACGGGCGCTTTTTGATGGTGGGCAACATGCTGCCCCACACTTTGGTGGCGCTGGACGCCCGCGACCTGACGCCATTGCAGGTGATCCCAGTGATGGGCGACGCGGGCGCCACGTCGCGGGTCTCGGCGGTCTATACCGCGCCGCCGCGCGCCAGTTTCGTGGTGGCCTTGAAGGATATCGCCGAAGTCTGGGAGATTCCCTATGCCGACGATGCCGGGCCGGTGATGAACGGCTTCGTCCATTCCTACGAGAAGGGGCACGAGGAAGGCATCAGCCCCGGCGGCCGCTTTCAGGCCATCCGCATCCGCATTCCCGACTTTCTCGACGACTTCTTCTTCGACCGCAGCTATGAGCGGGTGATGGGGGCGTCGCGCGACGGCACCAAGGGTCTGGTGGTGGATCTCGATATCAAGCGCAAGGTGGCCGAGATCGACCTGCCTGGCATGCCTCATCTGGGCTCGGGGATCATCTTCAAGAAGGATGGCCGCGATTTCATGGCGACGCCGCATCTGAAAGAGGCGGTGATCAGCATCATCGACATGACAAGCTGGAAGACGGTGAAGCGCATCCCCACCCTGGGGCCGGGCTTCTTCATGCGGAGCCACGAGAACACCGGCTATGCCTGGATCGACGTTTCCATGGGCAAGGAAAAGGACGCCATCCAGATCATCGACCTGGATGCCATGGAGATCACCAGGACGCTGCGCCCGGCAGCGGGCCGCACCACGGCGCACGCCGAATTCGACCGGTCGGGTCGGCATGTGCTGATCTCGGTCATGGAGGCCGAGGGCGAGTTGATCGTCTTCGACGCCCAAAGTTTCGAGGTGGTGACCCGCATGCCCATGAAACGGCCGGTGGGCAAGTACAACGTCTTCAACAAGATCAATTATTCAAGCGGCACCAGCCATTAGCGGGCGGCGACGGAATCTCGTCGCCTGCCACGGTGGCGAGGCAGTCCCCCCATCGCCGGGCGAAGGCTTCGCCGTCCAGGGCGGGAGGCGAGGGCTCATAGATCACCACATGGGGAATGTTGGGACGCCGGATGGTGCGGCGGATCTCGAATTCCCGCGTCTGGCCCTCTTCATGGTCGCTATCTAGGACCACCACGGCCAGACGGGTGGGGTCCTGGGTCTTGATCACATCCATGAACTTGTAGTCGTGCCATTGTCGGCCGATCCGTGAGGTCTCGCCGCTGATCGTGGGATCTAGGGCGATGACCGCATGAATGTCGCCGCCATCCACAGGCGTCGACCATGAGGAATTGGCGATCAGCGAAACCCAGGCGCCGAAGGCCCTCCCGGCCAGCACCACGCGGGAATAGCCCTCATCGCGCGCCGCGCGGGCCTGGGTGAACAGGGCTTTGCCCAGATCGTGCTCGTGGGGAAAGTCCAGGGGGATGCGGTTGACGCGGATGTCCCAGCCGTCCCTGCGAAAACGGGCTATCACCGGCGGCACCTCGCCGGGGGCATCGGGGCCGATAGTATAGAGGATCAGGCGCTGTTCCGCCAAAGCCGGTGGGGCAAGGAGTGTCAATAGTAGCGCCAGGGCGCTCGAAAAGAAGCGGTATGTCATGGCTCACCATGGCACAGGCCGCTGACGTCAGGCTATCGCCAGCGATATGCCAACACCCTTTAAACTAGGGTTGGCAAGGCCTTCGACAAGCTCAAGAGCCTGTTCTGAAGCGTGATGCCTTAATATGCATCACGCTTCAGCTTCATTTGTTTTGCCCTCTGCCTTAGCGGGCGCCTCCGCGCCCTTGGCCGCTCGCTCAATGCTCGCATCAGCACCGCGCCTCATATTTGAGGCTCGGAGCTCTAGGCGATGGGGTCGGGGGGCGGCTGGACGCCGTTTCCCGACAACGCCGCATCCGCCTTGGCGGCCTGATCGGGAATGGTGAAGAAGAAGGTCGATCCCTGGCCGGGGGTGGAGGTCAGCCACATGCGCCCGCCATGGCTTTCGACGATGCGTTTGCAGATGGCCAGACCGATGCCGGTGCCGGAATAGGCCGTTCCGGTATGCAGGCGGCGGAAGACCTCGAAGACGTAGTCGTGGTACTGCGCCTCGATGCCGATACCGTTGTCGGCCACTTCGAAGCGCCAGGAATTGCCGTCGCGCTCGGCATTGATCCGGATGCGCGGCGAGTTTCCCTCGTCGCTGTATTTGAGGGCATTGCCCAGCAGATTGTGGAAAACCTGATAGAGCTGTCCCTGGTCGGCGATCAGACCCGGCAAATCGCCGATTTCCAGGACCGCATTTTTCTGTTCGACATTCGGGCGCAGGCTCTGGACGACGGTATGGACAAGCTCCCGACAGTCCACATCGCCCAAGTTGAGATGGGTGCCGCCCGCCCGGCTGTATTCCAGCAGGTCGCGCACCAGATTGGACATGCGCAGCGCCTCATTGATGATGAAGCGCAGATAGTCGTTGCCCTCGCTTCCCAGATTCTCGGCGTATTTGCGCTCGAGCAGTTGCGAGAAGCTGACCAGCCCGCGCACCGGCTCTTGCAGATCATGGGCCGCCACATAGGCGAAACGCTCCAGTTCGGCATTGGTGCGCGACAGTTCGGCGATCACCTGTTGCAGATCGCTTTCCGCGCGGGTGCGCTCATGGATTTCGTGCTGCAACTCGTCATGGCGGTCGTGCAGGTCCTGCACGGCGAGTTTGAGCTGGCGGGCGATGTTGTCATAGGCCCAGCGCAGGCGGTCAATCTCGTCGCCATTTTCGGGAAAGCCCAGCTTGTCGTCGAACATCGAGGCCTGTGACATCAGGGATTCCGGCATCAGGCTGCCCACATTGCGGGCCAGATCCTCCACTCGGCGGGTGACGATGCGGCTGAAGATCACATACATGAAGGCGGCGACCAGGAAGGTCTTTAGCGTGTTGGTCACCAAGATGGTGACGGCCTGGCTGAGCAGGCGGCCATAGATGCCGTCCAGGCTGGCCGCCACGTCCAGGGTGGCGATGGGGCGCATCTCGCCCCGGACTTCGCGGGCCAGAATGAATTGGCGATTGAGCAGCCGTTTGGACTTGATGGAGCCCGACGACCATGTGTTGCGTCCATCCGACGTGTTGATCACCGCATGTTCCACATGGGACAGCCGGGTCAGGGCGTCCAGCGCCAGGGTGATCTGCCGTTCGTCGAAGGTCCAGACGCTGCCGGTGATGGGCGGCAGGAAGATCCTGACCTGCTCCAACTGGTCGTCCATATCGGCGCGTTGCTGCTGGTATTCGTTGAAGAGCTGGTAGGCTGTCGCCAGAAGTGCGAGAAAAGAGCTGAACGCGACGATGAGCAAGATCAGGCGGCGGCCGATCCTGTTTTCGCGACCCTTCTTACGCAACATCATCATCATCATCATGATGGCAGGCAGCCTAGCCTTATCGCCTCGTGGATACGAGCGCTAAACATTCTCATTTTCTACTTTAGACTCGGTTGAGAAAATCCTTCGATCTTCAGTTCACTGGCGATGGCTTCCAGCTTGGCCATCAAGGCTTCGGCGTCAGGATAGGACCGGTTGAGGACAAGATGGGCGTCGAGCCGGTCGAGAACGTCGAATTCGACATCCCGGATCGGGTGGTCGGCCAGGACCTCCTGAGCCGGTCCGGCGTAATCGAGAAGATAGTCGGCGCGTCCGCGTTCCAGCATGGCGAATGCCGATTCGTGGCTGACGGTTCCGTTATTGGCGATGCGGTTGGCCGGATCCTTGATGAAGGCGAGGAGGCCGCCATAAGTGTAGCCATGGATGGTGATTACATCCTTGCCGATCAACCCTTCCTTGCCGGTAATGGGGCGCAGGTCCTTGCGGCGATAGACCCGCAATTCAGTTCCCGCCACGGGCCGCTTGCTGATCAGACAGCATTTATCGAGTGAAACTCCTCTCACCAGAATGGAAAAGTCGGTCTGTCCGTCGCGCAGGTATTCGAACAGACGGGCCGCAGGCAAGCCCCGCGCCCGCCACGTCACGCCCGCCCGCTGGAACAGCGGCACGGCCAGACGAAGCAACGGATTGTCGGGCTCGCCCCTGGAGTCCAGGCGGGTCGTCCACACGGACTGGTCCGGATAGGAATATTCGAGAATGCGGGGCTCTGCGGCCGCCGCGTCCGATGTCGCGGCGAAAAGGAGTAACAGTCCGGCGATGAGTCGAGAAGGCCCGCCCGCGGTCATTAGCCGTCCTCACCCCATCCATTCCCCATTCCTGTCATCCTAACCGAAAGTCCTGGGCTTCTCAATGCGGTAGGTACTCCATCCTTTAAATCACCTTTGGCGTGGTCTTCTCCTCTCGCCCGGCCTATCCTTTCGCCTAGGGAATCGCAAGTCAGGAGGGGCGGCATGTCCATGGACCGGGATCTTCATGCCGGGCTGGAGCCGGGCTTGCGTTTCGCCATGCTGATCGCCCCTGATGGCGGCGTCCGGGATCTGCGGTGGTCCGAGGTCGAGACGTGGAAGCCTGGCGACGGCTTTTTGTGGGTCCATCTGGAACGGGACGAGCTCATGGCCAAGACTTGGCTGTGCGAGCATTCCGGCGTCGATCCCCTGGTGGCCATGGCGCTGACCGCCGAGGAATCCCGCCCGCGGGTCGAGGATGTGGGCGATTCGCTGATGGTGGTGCTGCGCGGCGTCAACAAGACGCGTCAGGGCGATGGCGAGGGGGGCGCCGAGACCGAACTGGTCCCCATCCATATCTGGATCGAGGCCGAGCGCTGCATTTCGCTGCGCGACAAGGCTCATTCCCTCAACGCGCTGCGCGATCTGCGGCTGGCCATGATGATCGGCAAGGGGCCGCGCACCGCCGGAGCCCTGCTGGCCCGTATCGCCGAGAAAGTGGTGGACCATCTGGGCATTCTGACCGACGAGATCGAGGACAGCATTTCCGATCTGGAAGACCGCATCGGCGAGGGTCTGGCCGGTACCGATCTGCGCGAGGATATCGCCTCGGCCCGGCGAAAGGTCGTGCAGCTGCGCCGTTACCTGGCGCCGCAGCGCGATGCGCTCTACCGTCTGCGCCACGACGATGCCAGTTGGCTCGACCCCGAAGCCAAGATGCGGCTGCGCGAGGTCAATGACCGTCTGATCCGCCATATCGAGGATCTGGACGAAATGCGTCAGCGCGCCACCATTCTGCACGAAGACTTCACCAATCTGGTGGCCGAGCGCGCCGCCCAGTCGTCCAACCGCCTGACCGCCCTGGCCGCCATGGTCTTGCCGCCCAGCCTGCTGGCGGGCATGATGGGAACCAATATCGGCGGCATTCCCGGATCGCAGGAACCCCTGGCCTTCTTGGTCCTTTGCGGCGTGGTGTTGGGTATGATGCCCATCACCTATCTGATCTTGAAATGGATCAAATGGTTGTAGCCCCAAGACTTCGAAATAAATAGTTTCTTTTACTTTGGTCAGGAATTGGTCAATCTGCACATCCATCATGGGGTGGATGGGGGTGTTTCGTGGGGACGAATGACGGACATGGTTGACGGCGTTGGCGGCGAAGAGGACGCGGATGATGTTCCGCGCCGCCGCAAAGGCAAGGGCGGCTCGGGATTAGGCCAGCCGCAGGAGGCCTATGTCGCCTTCGCCTTCGCTGCCGCCGATCTGTTGATGGAGGCCGATCATTCGGGCCGCATCATCTTCGCCATCGGCGCCTCCATGTCCCTGGTGGGGCGTCCGGCCCGTCTGCTGGCAAGCATGACCCTTCCCGATCTGATCCGTCCCGAGGACCAGTCGCGCGCCAAAAACGCCCTCAAGCGCATGTCCAAGGGCGACCGGGTCCGCCATGTGCTGCTGCATGTCCATCTTCCGGCGGGCGGCAGCACACCGGTGGCGCTGTCGGGCTATCCCCATCCCGATCACCAGGGGCGGCTCCTGCTGGTGCTGACCCATTCGGGCACGCTGATGTCGCCGACGGTCCGCCACAAGGAAACCGGATTGCTGGGCCGCGAGGGGTTCGAGGCCCTGGCGGGAGACCTGATCAAGGAAAGCGCCAAGGACGGCGACGAATCCTATCGCATGACCTTGCTGGATCTGCCGGAACTGGCGGAACTGCGCAGCAAGGTGGGGGCCGAGGCCACCGCCGACTTCATTGCGCGCTTCACCGATTACCTGAAGCAGTGTTCGGTGGGCGGAGGCGCCGCCGCCGATCTGGGAGGCAGCAAATACGGCCTGATCCATGGACCCGAGGTCAGTGCGAGCGAGATCGAGGGCGCCATTAGCGGGCTGGCCCAACAGGTCATGGGCTCGCCCCTCAATTCGGGCTCCACTTCGGTGGCCATCGACGGCGGCGGCATTTCGGCCCAGGAAGCCACAAGCGCCCTGATCTACACCCTCAACCGCTTCACCACCGACAGCAACGCCACCATCCACGAACTGTCGGCCATGGCGCGGCCGACCCTGTCCCAGACCGTGTCCAAGATGCGGGAAGTCAAGGAGACCATCGGCAAGGGGGAGTTCCAGCTCTATTTCCAGCCCATCGTCGATCTGTGGAGCAACGCGGTCCATCACTTCGAATGCCTGGTGCGTTTCGGCGATAGCGGCAATTCGCCCTATAGCACCGTGGTTTTCGCCGAAGACACCGGACTGGTGGGGGAACTGGACTTGGCCATCTGTGCGCGCGCCATCGCTTTCATGCGCGAAGGCGTGGGCGCCGAACCCTCCTTGCGCTTCGCCGTCAATCTGTCGGGCCGCTCTCTGTCCAGTCCCAGCATGGCGGCGCGCCTGCTGCAACTGATTCACGGCGCCGCCGATCTGCGTGGGCGCTTGCTGTTCGAACTGACGGAAAGCTCGGCCATTTCCGATCTGGTGGCGGCCAATGCCGTCATTCAGGAGATTCGGGGCCGCGGCCATCCGGTGGGAATCGACGATTTCGGGGCCGGGGCGGCGGCCTTCCATTATCTGCGCGGCCTCAAGGTCGATCACGTCAAGATTGACGGGTCCTATGTGCGCGATGCGGCGGGCAAGGGCGAGTCGCTGCCTTTCCTGCGGGCCATCACCCAACTGTGCCGCGAACTGCGCGTGGCCACCATCGCCGAGCATATCGAGGACGAGGCGACCGCCAATCTGTTGCGCGTCTACAATGTCCGCTATGGCCAAGGCTATTATTTCGGCAAGCCCATGCGCCCCTCGCCCCGTCACCAGGGCGCCAGGGCGCCCTGGGCGACGGCGGTGACCCAATGGCGGAACGGATTGCTGTTCTTCGGGAATGGAACGCCCCCCGCCGCTGGCGGCTGACGGGCGGCCCGCGCCGCAAGCCGCCGAAACCGTCACGACTTGCATGTTGAATTTCACCCGGACTGGCCGTAATGAAGGCTAACCAAGGTTTAAGGGTGAAAACGTGGCCGAGTGGACGGAAAGTCTGAGCGTCGGTGTTCCGAAGCTTGATGAGCATCATCGTCATCTTTTCCATCTCCTGGATCGGATCGACGGTCTGGCCGAAGCTGGGCTGGCCCAGGATGATGTCCGTTCCGTCTTCGACGAATTGAACAACTATATCGCCTATCACTTCTCCGAGGAGGAGGCGATGATGGAGCGCGCGGGCTTTCCCTTCCTGGATCTTCACCGCCATTCCCACCAGACCATCGCCATGCGGGTTGCCGAAATGTCCGCCACCCTTTCCGTCGCCAATGTGGAGCGGGTGGTCCGGGAACTTCACGACTTCCTGGCGGGTTGGCTGGTGCACCACATCGAGATCGAGGATTTCGAATACCGTCCGTTCATGACCGGCGGTCAGTAGAGATCCTGGCCGAAAGTATCGTTTCGCACCTGCAAAAATATATTTGCATATATCCCTTTGATTGATATTTGAGGGATGTGCCTGCTATGCTTTCCGTAAAATAAAAGTAGAAATATTACAGGGAAGACGAGGAGGGTCCGATGGTGCCCCTGATTCAGGAGCATGAGACCGGTGTTGCTGGCATCGATGCTGGCAACGAGGGGCTGCGCTTCCTGCTCGGAAGGGTCTTCCAGCCGGGTGTCGAGTGCCGGCGCGGAGTCGGCGGACGCGGAGAGTGCGATTTCAGCCGCTGCACCCGCATCGAGGCCATCATGCGCTATGTGGGGCGTAATTTCGCCCATCAGGAACAGGTGATGACCGAATTTGATTATCCCGATGCGCGCCGCCATCTGGATGACCATGCCGGGCTGCTCGATCATCTGGGGGTGATGCTTCATGCCCAGGTCTGCGCCGAGAAGGACGCGGCCAAGGTTCACGACTATATTACCCATTGGGTGGCCGAGCATACCCAGGGCTGTGACCGTCCCCTGGGCCGATGGGCCGTGACGCGGCGGGTGCTGGAACCCACAAGGTAGCTCTGACCCGTTGTAACGGGGATGCCGCGCCGCTACTGTGCCGGCCATGAGCGAACCCGCCCTGCTGGCTGCCGAATCTCCTCTCGATGCCGAACAGCGCCTTGCCGCCGAGGCCGGGGCGGAATCCGTGCTGGTCCTGGCCGGTCCGGGTACCGGCAAGACCACCACCCTGGTCGGGCGCTATATCCATCTGCTGGATCTGGGGGCATTGGCCCCGCGCATTTTCGTCTCCACCTTCACATCGCGGGCCGCCCTGGAACTACGCGGCCGTATCGGAGCGCGTCTGGCGGGGCTTGGCCGGGATGTGGAGCCGGAGCGCTTTGGCCGCATGCCCATCGGCACCTTGCACGGCATGGCGCTACGGCTGCTGCAACGCCATCCGCCGCCCGGCTGTCCGCGCTTTCGGGTCTTCGACGAGCAGGCCTGTGCGCGCGTCATCGCCCACCACCGGCTTTACCTGTCCGACGACACGCGAAAGCCGACCGATGTGTTCGGCGCCTATAAGGACCGGCTGTTGAGCCCGGCGGCGGCCCTGGCCGAAGCCAAGGCCAAGAACGATTCCGATCTGCTGGAAGCGGCCGAGGCCTATGGCCGCTATCAGCAAGCCCTGGCCGGAGAGGGCGGGTTCGACTTCGGCGATCTGATCATGGAACTGGTGCGGGGGATGGAGGAGGACGAGGATTACCGGGCGCGCATCTCCGGATTTTTCGACCATCTGCTCATCGATGAGTACCAGGATATCAACCCCGCCCAGGAGCGCATGCTGCGTCTGCTGCGGGCGCAAGGGGCGCGGCTGTGGGCGGTGGGCGACGACGACCAGTGCCTTTACGCCTGGCGCTCTGCCGATCCCGCCTTCATCCTAGGGTTCGAGACGGCATGGCCCAACCCCGCCCTGTATCGTCTGTCGCGCAATTACCGCAGCACGGCGACCATCGTCGAAGCCGCCAGCGCCCTGATCGGCGCCAATCGCCGCCGCCACGCCAAGGATCAGGTGCCCCACAGCGCCTCGCGGCTGGCGCTCACCATCGCCGGGCTGGATGACGACGAGGCCGAGGCCGATTATGTATTGCGCGTGGTCCAGGGGCTGGCCGGGCGCGGCATGCCCTGGCATGAGATGGCGGTGCTCTATCGCGCCGGTCATGTGGGTTCGCGCATTCAGATCCGGCTGGCCGAGGCCGGTGTGCCCCTGGTGGTGCGCGGCTCGGGCGAGTTCTGGCAATTGGGGCCGGTTCGCCTCGTCGCCGGTCTGGCCCGTTTGCTTGCCGACCCCCAGGATATGGACGCGCGGGCCGTGCTGGGCCATGGCAAGCGCGTGGACAAACTGCTGAGCCAGGCGCCCGAGAAGATCGATACGGACGTGCCCTGGCCCGCGCTTTGCCGTCAGGTGGGGCGTCTGGTCTCGGCCACGGCCAGGCCGCCGGGGGAAGAGGGGCTGCAATGGCGCGACTTGGCCTTCACCGCCGCCGATCTGGCCGCCGAATGCGAGGGTGCCGCTGCTTTCACCGCCTTGATGGAGGAGCAGCGCCGTTCGTTGCGCCGCGCCGAAAGCGGTGGGGATGCGGTGGTCCTGTCCACCATTCACGGCGCCAAGGGGCTGGAATGGTCGGCGGTGGTGGTCGCGGGCTGCGAGGCCGATCTGATGCCCCACGAATCCTCGCCCGATCTGGAAGAGGAACGCCGCCTGATGTATGTGGCCGCTACCAGGGCCAAGCGCTGGCTGGTTCTGTCTTTCGCGGCAGAGCGCCGCAAGGCGGCCGCACCATCGCCATATATCGCCGAGATGCTGCGGGGGCTTGCCGAGGATCAGATCCGTTATCACGACCCTCAAAGCAGGGAACGCCTGCATGCCGGGCCCCCGAAACCGGCCAAGGCCGACAAGCCGCTGCGGCTCCGCCCCGAACTCAAGGCTTCCATCGGGATTCGTAAAGGCAGGGCCGTGCCCAAACGGACACGCGTCTAGCGCCTTGGACAGGGGTAGGGAGTGTTTGATTTTCCCTTGTGAACAGGGCATCCTCGCCTTGCGCTGTCCAAGGTCCGGGGGGGGAGGGGGCGAGACCCGTCCAAGTCTGGGAGGACGATGCGGAAGGCAGCCCAGGGGGCTGATCCGTTTTTTTGCTGAATTCCGGCCATACCCCGGGTGGTGGCTGGCGGTTCGGACGGATGGCGAGTGGTGAATAATCATGAAGGTCAGGGCGGACTCATGGGCGACACAAACATGACCAGAGGCGAGACCGAAGCAGCGGCACAGGGGATGGGTGCCGTCGATGCCGAGGCAAGGGAACCGGCAGCCCGTGTGGCGCCGCCACTGGCAGAGCTTCGCCCCGATCCGCGTCCCTACGGCGCCGAGACCGGGTCCACGGGAGGCAGGCCGGTACAGCTTCTGGCCCTGGCGGCCACCATCGCCTGGGTGGGCCTGAGCGCCTATTGGGCCAATACCTCCATCGGCTGGGGCAATCTGCTGTTCATGCAGCCCCAGGAGATCGGCGGCATGGTCGGCGCCGCCTTCCTGCCCTTGGCCTTTCTGTGGTTGCTGGTCGCTTATTTCGACCGGGGCCGCGAACTGCGCTCCTTGTCTTCCGAAATGCGCGAGCAGTTGTCGCGCCTGACCTACCCCGCCGACGGCGCCGAGACCCAGGTGTCGCGCATCGCCGAATCGCTGCGCGCCCAGGCCCGTGATCTCAGCCATGCCTCGGCCGAGGCCGCCACCAAGGGCGAGGCCGTGCGCGATATGATGGCGTCGCAGATCGAAGCCATGACCGGCGTGGTCGGCCGCGTCAATGACGAGGCCTCCACCGCCGTGGAGGCGCTGCGCAAGGAGGTCGACCGCCTGACCCAGGCCGCCGACAGCGCCACCGCGCGGGCCCGTGAGGTGGAGACCCTGCTGCGCATGCAGACCCAGGATCTGACCACCGTCACCGATACCTCGGCCCATCGCATCCGCGAATTCGGCGAATTGCTGCGCGGCCAGATCGAATCCATCGACAGCACCTCGGCCCGCGCCGCATCGCGCGCCGATACGGTGGCCGAGCAGGTGCGCGCCCAGGCGGAATCTCTCGATCACGTTTCCCAGGCAGCCGTTGCCCGCGCCGAGCAGGTGGTCGCCATGTTCGAACGCCAGAGCAGCCAGTTGGGCAGCTCGGCCGAACAGGCCACCACCCGCACCGAAGTGGTCGCCAATTCCCTGGCGGAACGCGTGACCGCGCTGGAAAGCCTGTTCACCCGCCAGAACACAGATCTCGATCAGGCCGCCGAGCGCCTGGCCGAGCAGACCAGCCGCATCTCGGCTTCGCTGCAGCAACAGGCCACCGGCCTCGACCAGATCACCGAGCGCGTCCTGTCGCGCGTCAAGATCGTCGAGGAGGCGCTGGGCGTGCAGTCGCGCGAACTGGGCTCGGCCTCCGATCAGGCCATGGGCCGCTTCCGCGAGATCGAGGAGACGCTGGGCCGTCACACCGAGAATCTGCGTGTCGCCGCCGACGATGCCTCCAGCCAGTTGGGCGCGGTGGGCGAAGTCTTCGTCCAGCGCCGCGACGATGTGGATGCCGCCGCCGAACGGGCCATGGCCCGGGTGCGCGAGGTGGGCGAGGCCTTCCAGAGCCAGACCCGCGCCGTCGCCGCCGCGTCGGACCAGATGACGGCGCGTGGCCGCGAGGTTTCCGAGACGCTGCGTCTTTACATCGAAGACCTCAACAAGGGCGCCGAGAAGTCCGCCGCCCAGGCCGAGAATATCCGCACCACGCTCCGGAAGCAGGCCGATGAACTGGCCGATGCCGCCAATGTGGTCTCGACCCAGTCCAAGCTGTCCGAAGCCTCGCTGAACCAGCAGTCGCGCCATCTGATCGCCACCTCGGATCAGGTGATGGCCAAGGTCAAGACCATCGCCGATACGCTGCGTCAGGGCACCAACGACCTGATCGCCACCTCGTCCAAGGTGGGCGTCGAACTGGATGCGGTGGGCGAGACGCTGCGCCAGCGCACCACCGACGTCTCCGCCGCCGCGGTCAAGGCCATCACCGATTCCGGCGGTGTCGCCGAATTGCTGGAAAAGCGTTCCGAACAGCTCCAGACCGTCTCCGACCAGCTGGGCTCGCGCGTTCGCGCCGCCACCGAGGTGCTGCGCAAGCAGACCGAACAGGTGGTGGCCACCGCCGATCAGGCCGAAGCCTCGGTCAGCGCCGTGGGCGAGACGCTGCGCGTCCAGGCCCAGGCCCTGGCCCGCGTCGCCGACGATTCCAGCGATGTGCTGAAGGCCTTTGGTTCGTCCATCCAGCAAAACGCCGTGCAATTGGGCGAGGCCGCCCAGCAGGTCTTTGCCCAGTCTCAGACGGCGGGCGACGCGCTGCGCTCCATCAGCCGCGACTTCGAGGAGGCCTCCAACAAGACCGCCGCCCAGGTCACCGCCGCCGGCGACATGCTCCGCGCCGGTATCCGCGAACTCACCGCCTCGGCGGAGCGGATCACCGCCCAGGTGCGCTCGGCCGGCGACGGTCTGCGCCGTCACGCCAGCGAGATGCAGGAAACCACCGAACGGACCGGCGCCAAGCTGGAAGCCGCCTTCGAGATGGTGCGCACCAAGTCCAACGATCTGGGCATCACCGGCGACCGTCTCTCCCAGCAGGCCGAAAGCTTCTCCAACAGCTTCTCGCGTCAGGTGGAGGAACTGGTCAACGCCTCCAAGCTGGCCGAAATCCGCGGCAGCCAGCTGGAGGAAAAGCGTGCCCAGCTTTCGGTGGAGCATTTCCTGCAGAACGCCGCCTTTATCGTCGAGAAGCTGCAATCCCTGTCGGTGGATATCGGCCGCATCTTCAACGCCAATATCGACGAGAAGGCCTGGCGCGAGTTCCATGCCGGGGATCAAAGCATCTTCGTGCGCAAGATTCTCAAGAATCTCGACAAGCACCAGATGGCGTCCATCAAGAACAAGTTCGAGGACGACGGCGACTTCCGCGAATACGTCACCCGCTATCTGGCGGAGTTCGAGGCCCTGCTCAATCAGGCCCGCAATTCCGATCACCAGGACGTGTTGACTGGCACCTTCACCTCGTCCGAGGTGGGCAAGCTGTATCTGGTTCTGGCCCGCTCCCTGGGCCGCCTGGAATAGGCTTGGCCGGACGATCAAACAAAAGCGGCGCCGGAGTGATCCGGCGCCGTTTTCGTTTGGGAGGTGATGCGGATCGGGCCATTGTCGGACCATGCATTCATGATTAAGTTGCTTGCTTCACCACGAAGGCGCGAAGGCGCGAAGGATCACGAAAAAGGATTGCCCCCCCTTCTTTTCCTCTTCTGTTGCTTTGTGCCTTTGTGGTGAAAAACCAGCCTTTATCCCAGCACCGCACGTAGTTCCGCCAGACGCCTTTCCAGCGCCTCTGGCGTATAGGGTGTCGGAGGAACCGCGCCCCAGACCGGCTTGGGCCAGGCGGGATCGTCGGTATTGCGCGCGATGACATGGACGTGCAACTGGGCCACCACATTGCCCAGCGCGGCGATATTGATGCGGTGGGGCGACACCAGTCCGCGCAGCGCCGTCGAGGCCCGCTTGATCTCTTCGAGCAGGGCATGGCCGTCCTCGAGCGACAGGTCGGTGATCTCCACCACACCGGCCCGCCGGGGCACCAGCAGCAGCCACGGATAAGTGCCGTCTTTCATCAGTAGGACGCTGCATAGCGGCCATTGGGTCACTTCAATGGTGTCGGCGGCGATTCTGGGGCTCAGTTCGAACATCGCGGGCTTCTTCACGTTGCGTCGGGTGTGGTGTTCAAGGTATCAGGAAGCGCCGCTTTCGAAAGGGTCATTTCCCATGCGCCGCAATCGGACCAATCCGATCCACACTCTGTTCGTCAGTTTGGGCCTGCTGCTGCTTGCCCTGGTGGTGGGGGTCGGTGGTCTGGAACTGGTGGCCGGTTGGGTGGTGAAGATGATCCACCACAAGCGCCCGGCCTTTGCCGCCAATCTGTCCGACGACGATCTGAAGAAGCTCTATAATTCCGAGGATGTGGCGCCCTATCGCCAGATCATCGAGGATAGCTGGCGCCAGTTCGACACGGTCTACACCCCCTTCGTGGAATACCGCACGGCTGCGTCCGAGGGGAAATATCTGAACATCACCGAAGACGGCATCCGGGCCAATGGTCCCGGACAGCCCGATCCCAGGTCCGAAGGCCCCAAGGTCTTCGTGTTCGGCGGCTCGACCACCCTGGGCGCTGGGGTCGGCGATGAGGAAACCATACCCGCCTATATGGAAAAGGCGCTGGCGGCGTCCGGCCGGGGCGAGGTTAAGGTATTCAATTTCGGTACCGTCTCTTACCACTCCACCCAGGAACGCATTGCCCTGGAGCGGCTACTGACCCAGGGGATCAAGCCCGATGTGGCGGTGTTCATCGACGGCGATGCCGATTTCTATCACTGCGCCATTCCCGACAGCAGCGCCTGGAACGAGCGCCTGTCCCAACTGACCCGGCTGCGTTCACGCCAGCCCTTATGGCGCGAGCTTTCCGCCCGTTCCCATGTGCTGGAACTGATCCGCCATCTGGCGGGGGACAAATCGGTTCTGGTGCGCGAATGGGGCCGGTTCTGCGAGAATGACGCCGAGGTCGATGCGGTGATCCGCCGTCTCGACACCAACCGCCGCCTGATCGACGCCATGGCCGAACGGATGGGGTTCAAGGTTCTGTTCGTGCAGCAGCCGGTTCCCACCTATGCCTATGACAACCGCAAGCGCCCCTTCCCCGTGAAGGAAGAAGCCATGGGCTATCACATGAACGCCGCGCGCGGTTATCCGCGTCTGGCCGAGATGAGGGCGGCGGGGCAGTTGTGGGACAAGGGCGTGTTGTGGCTGGCCGAACTGGAGCCCGTGGACGGCAATGCCTATATCGACGCGGTGCACTATTCCCCGGCCTTCAACAAGGGGATCGGCGACAGGATCGCCGCCGTGCTGGGCGAAAGCGGAACGCTGCCTTCCCGTCCATGATCGAAGGGCATAACCCTGGGTAGGTTTTCGCGGCGCGGTGTATCCGCAACATAATTCATGGCGCAGGCGCATCGGTGGTCTGCGATTCCTTTTGTTGCACGGGCCGCCCCAGGCGGACAAAATACGGCCAATCATTGGGGCGGGAGCCTCGGGACGCGGGATCGTTCCGAGGGGGCGTCAAACAAGAACAAGGTCTGGGAGGACGCATGGTTTCGGCTAAGCCGGGCAATGCTGCAACGGTATCCGCGGGGACGGCCGGTGCGTGGGACGACACCGCTTTCCGTTGGGACGAGGCGCAGACCGAACTGACGGGGGCGCCGGATGGCTCCTTGAATATCGGCTCCATCTGCGCCGACCGTCAGGTCGCGCTCGGTCGGGGCGGGAATGTGGCCGTCCGCTGGCTGGGCCGCCGTCTCGAACGGCGTGACGTCACCTATGGCGAATTGGCCGAGCAATCCGGGCGGTTCGCCCGCGTCCTGGCCGATCTGGGGCTGCAACCGGGCGAGACCGTGGCCGTGCTTCTGGGCCGCGTTCCCGAGCTTTTCTCCGCCGCATTGGGCATCTGGAAGGCGGGTGGAGTCTATTGTCCGCTTTTCGCCGCTTTCGGTCCCGGTCCCATCAAGGCCCGACTGGAATTGGGCAAGGCTGCGATCCTCGTCACCTCAGACGAGCTTTACGCCCGCAAGGTCGCCGCGTCGCGCTCGGGCCTGCCGCAATTGCGCCAAGTCCTGCTGGTCGGCGAAAGCGGTTCCGCCGGAGACGGATGCGCTGTACTGCGCGACCTGCTGGATGCGGCCCAGCCCATGGCGGCGGCCGCCACCGCCCCCGAGGCTCCGGCCTTCCTGCATTTCACCAGCGGAACCACCGGGACGCCCAAAGGCGTGCTGCACCCCCATCGGGCGGTGCTGGCCCATCTGGTCACCGGACGCAAGGTGTTCGGCCTGAGCGAATCCGACGTGTTCTGGTGCACCGCCGATCCGGGCTGGGTGACCAGCACATCCTACGGCATCATCGCTCCGCTGACCTGCGGGGCCACCCTGATCGCCGACGAGGCGGAACTGGATCCCCGGCGCTGGTACGGCATCTTGCATGACGAGAAGGTGACCGCCTGGTACACCACGCCGACCGCCATCCGCACCATGATGCGCTATGGCGCCGCCCTGGCCCGCTCCTACCGCGAGAATGCATTGCGCGTCGCGGCCAGTGTGGGCGAGCCCCTCAATGCCGAAGCCGTCATGTGGGGGCAGAAGGCGCTGGGCGTGCCTTTCCTCGATACCTGGTGGCAGACAGAGACCGGGGCCATCACCATCGCCAACGGTCCCGGCACCGGTCGGCGGCCGGGCAGCATGGGCCGTCCCCTGCCGGGGGTGGACGTCTCGATCATGCGCTGCGAGGGCGGCGCGGCCAAGCCGGTGGACGGCGCCGAGGCGGTGGGCGAACTGGCGATCCGTACCTGTTGGCCTTCCATGTTCTCGGGCGCGCTGGGCGAAGAGACCCGCTACGGCGATTCCTTCCGTGAAGGCTGGTATTTCACCGGCGATCTGGTCAAGCGCGACAAGGACGGATTTATCTGGTTCGTGGGCCGGGCCGACGACATGATCAAATGCGGCGGATTGCAGATCGGCCCCTTCGAGGTGGAAAGCAGCCTGATGGACCATCCGGCGGTGGCCGAGATCGGTGTGGTGGGCAAGCCCGACATGCTGGTGCGCGAAGTGCCGGTGGCGTTCATCTCGGTCAATCCGGGCTTCGAGGCGGGTGACGCGCTGCGTGCCGAACTTCTGTCCTATGCCCGCCAGGAACTCGGCGCGAGCATGGCGCCCCGCGAAATCCATTTTGTCGAGGAACTGCCCAAGACCAATTCGGGAAAGATCATGCGCCGGGTGCTCAAGGCCAAGGCCGTGGGGGAACCGGATAGCGGGGATATCCTCAATACCCTGCCGCCCTGCCCGGGGCGTTACGACGACGAGTGAGCGAAAAAGCGGGGCCGAAAGGCCCCGTTCCGTTTTCAGGCCTGGGGTTTAGAGCATGATGCAATCACATTGAAGCATGCTGTTGAGCCCGAGCGGCGTTTGAACCCAGAAAAAGCGGAGCTTTTTCCGCCTCAGGCCTAGCTAGACCGTTCGCGTATCGACGCGAAACGATCTAGCCCCGCTTGCCGCAGGGGCATCCGCCCGATCCGCCGCCACAGCCGCCCTTGCTCTCATCCACCAGTTCGCGAACCGTGGAGACGCACTTGCCGCAACGCGGTTTGGAGTCGAAATGGCGGAAGACTGCCTGCGGGCTGCCAGCTCCCTCGACGACGGCGGCGCGGACCTGACGGTCGGTGAAGCCGTGGCAGAGACAGACATACATCGGGTGCCTCCTGAGTGGAGAAGAGTACGATTATGATAATCAGTCGCAACTATAATGACAACAGAAATTTTAGGTGTTCAGGCCACCAGGCGGCATGAAGCCGATCAAGGACCAACGAGGGGCGGGGATGCCGATTCGCCGCCACGGATGGGCGCGGAAAATGATATTTCCATAACCACATCCTGCGGCTGGCTGGAGAGGGATGGCCGGGACCTGCCGCGTGGTGTAGGTTTTGACCTCGGGCGGTTCGAGCCGCAGTCACGAGGAATTCGCCACCATGACCCTGGAACAGGGCCTGGCTTTCACCATTCTGGGCGCCACCATCGTGATGTTCGCGCTCGACAAGCTGCGTTACGATCTGGTGGCGCTGCTGTCGTTGTCGGCGGGTATTCTGGTGGGCCTTGTGCCGCCCGATCGGGCCTTTCACGGCTTTTCCGATCCGGTGGTGGTGGTGGTGGCCGCCGCCCTGGTGGTCAGCGCCGGAATCGAGCGTTCCGGCATCATCGAGCTTCTGATGAAGCCACTCTCGGCGTTGAAATCCCCCGATGCCCTGATCTGCGCCCTGGTGGCGCTGGTCATGGTCCTGTCGGCCTTCATGAAGAATATCGGCGCCCTGGCCATCTTCATTCCGCTGTCCATCCGGCTGGCGCGGTCGAGCGGCATTCCGGTCTCGCAGATCCTGATGCCGCTCAGCTTCGCCTCGCTGCTGGGCGGCGTGATGACCCTGATCGGCACCTCGCCCAACATCATCGTGTCCAGGGTGCGGATGGACCTGACGGGCAAGGCCTTCACCATGTTCGATTTCACCCCCGTCGGTCTGGGCATCTGTCTGGCGGGCATCGGCTTCCTGACCTTCGCCTGGCGGGTCCTGCCCCGCGATCGCCAGGGCAGTTCCAGCGGCAAGGGCTTTCGCATCGAGGATTATCTGGCCGAGGTGCGCATCGAGGCCCATTCGCCGCTGATCGGCGCTACGGTGACCGATCTCGAGCAATTGTTCTCGGGCGGCGCCGTGACGGTGGCGGCCATCATCCGCGACCAGGGCCACCGCTATGTTCCCGGCGGGCATTGGGAGTTCTCGCAAAGCGACGTCCTGGTACTGGAAGGCGATCCCATGGCCTTGAAGCCGCTGCTGGATTCAGCCGGATTGGTGCTGATGGGCGGCGGCGGCCTGGGCGGCGAGGACACCACGGTGATGGAGGCGGTGGTGATGCCCAATTCCGCCTTGGTCGGCAGCACGGCGGCCAAAAGTGCCATGCGGCGGCGTTATGGCATCGCCCTGCTGGCCATCAGCCGGGGCGGACGCCACATGATCGAGCGGCTGCGCCAGACCGAGTTCATGGCGGGCGACGTGCTGGTGGTGGAAGGCAATGGCGAGGCCATGCCCGGCACATTGGCGCAACTGGGCTGTCTGCCCTTGGGGCAAAAGGCCATGCCCATTGCCCGCAAGCGGGCATGGCTGCCGGTGGGAATCGCCTTTGCCGCCATGATGTCGGTGGCCGTCGGCGTGATGCCGGTGGCGCCCGCCTTCTTTCTGGCGGCGGTGGCTATGGTCCTCTCGGGATGTCTGCCCCTGCGCGACGCTTACGAGGCCATTCACTGGCCTATCATCATCTTGCTGGGCGCTCTGATCCCCATCAGCGATTCCATGAAGAGTACGGGGGCGTCCGATCTGCTGGCCGGATGGCTGGCCCTGGCGGCGGCGCAGGTGCCGGTGCCCATGGCGCTGGGGCTGGTGCTGCTGGCCTCCATGCTGCTGGCGCCCTTTCTGCACCATGCGGCCACCGTGTTGCTCATGGGGCCGGTGGCGGCGGGGATGGCGGTCAAGATGGGCCTGGCCGTCGACCCCTTCCTGATGGCGGTGGCCCTGGGGGCGGCCAGCGACTTCCTCACCCCCATCGGGCATCAGTGCAACACGCTGGTGATGGGCGTGGGAGGCTATCGTTTCGGCGATTACTGGCGGCTGGGTTTGCCTCTCAGCGTCATCGTCTTAGTCTCGGGAACCTTGCTGATCCTGACCTTCTGGCCGATTTAATTTGACTTGTGCAGTGCGAAAGCGCAGGGTCCGCCGGTCCGGACGATTCGCGTCCGGCTTGCTCGCGGGCTGCGCGCAAACGGCTGGTCCCTTTGATGGATCGCCTTTCGCCCCGAGCCTTCTTTTCCTTGCCCATAGCTTCCTGGCCGCGCGTCCGGGAGGAGCCCGACGGAAAAGCCGCATCCCGCGTCCTTTCCGTCCCGCCGTCCGTCCCCGCCCAGTGTGGGTGCGCGGGATGACGGTTCGTTGATGAAAGAGACCTGATGACCGTTCTGTTTTCCGAACTCGGCCTGGCCGAACCCCTGTTGAAGGCGCTTGAGGCCGAAGGCTACACCACGCCGACCCCCATTCAGGAACAAAGCATTCCCCATCTGCTGCAGGGTAGCGACGTTCTGGGCCTGGCCCAGACCGGCACCGGCAAGACCGCCAGCTTCGCCCTGCCGCTGCTCCAGCGCCTGGACCAGTTCAAGAAGCGCGCCATGCCCAAGAGCTGCCGCATCCTGGTGCTCACCCCCACCCGCGAACTGGCGGTGCAGGTGGGTCAGAGCTTCAAGACCTATGGCTGCCATTACCGTCTGCGCCACGCTTTGGTGTTCGGCGGCGTCGGCATGGTGCCGCAGATCAAGACCATGGCGGGCGGCGTCGATGTGCTGGTGGCCACGCCCGGCCGACTGCTCGACCTGATCGACCAGGGCGCCATCCGCCTGGATTCGGTCGAGGCGCTGGTCCTCGACGAGGCCGACCGCATGCTCGACATGGGCTTCATCCAGCCCATCCGCAAGATCGTCGCCATGGTGCCCAAGCAGCGCCAGACCGTTCTGTTCTCGGCCACCATGCCCGATTCCATCGTCGGCCTGGCCAATTCCGTGCTGCACACGCCGGTGCGTGTCGAGGTGACCCCGGTCTCCTCCACCGTGGACAAGATCGACCAGAAGGTTCTGTTCGTCGACCGCGAGCATAAGCGCACCTTGCTGACCGATATCCTGGGCGGTGCCGATGTGGTCCGCGCCCTGGTCTTCACCCGCACCAAGCACGGCGCCAACCGCGTGGTCGAACTGCTGGAGAAGGCCGGTATCGATGCCGACGCCATCCACGGCAACAAGAGCCAGGGCGCCCGCCAGAAGGCTCTGTCCGACTTCCGCGACGGCAAGATCAAGGCGCTGGTCGCCACCGATATCGCGGCGCGCGGCATCGATGTGGACGGCATCACTCACGTGATCAATTTCGAGCTGCCCAACGAGCCGGAAAGCTATGTCCACCGCATCGGCCGCACCGCGCGCGCCGGGGCTTCGGGCATCGCGCTGTCTCTGTGCGACGGTGACGAGGTCGCTTATCTGCGCGACATCGAAAAGACCATCCGTCAGGCGATCCCCGTGGATTACGAGCAGCCCTACCATGCCGCCCATATCGCCACCCGTGGCCTGCCCGGCGGTCCTCGCGCCACCAAGCCGCCGCAGTCCCATCGCGGCGGCGGCGGCAAGAGCGGCCATCCCCAGCTGAGCCGTGGCGGCAATCCCCATGGCGAGCATGGAACTCACCCGGCCAAGGGCCGTGATGGCGCCAAGCACACCCATGCGGGCAAGCCGTCTTCGGGCAAGCCCTCCTCGGGCCGTCCGGCGGGCAAGCCCGGTGGCGCCCGTCCCCAGGGCGGCTTCAAGGGCATGCCTGGCGGTGGCCGTAGCGCCTCCGCTCGGGGATAGTTCTTATCCTGCATCGTCGTCCCGGCCTTGAGCCGGGACCCAGGAGTCGTGTCCCCTGGATCCCGGATAGCGCTTGCGCGCTTCCGGGATGACGAGGTGGGGAATCGCTATTCCAACACCATCTTCGCCAGACGCGGCGCGTTGACGCTGACCGGCAATTCGCCGCCTTGGATCTCGGCCAGGGTGAACCAGCCGACGGCCTCGGCATCGTCGGCGGCCACGGCTTCGCCCTCGGGCGCCAGACAGCGCACCACGTTCAAGACGTAGTGATAGCGGATGCGGCCCTCATGGTCGGGGCTGATGACTTCGAACACATCGACGACGCCCTGGGCCTCGGCCGCCAGTCCGGTTTCCTCCGCCAGTTCGCGCAGCGCGGCGGCGGCCAGGGTTTCGCCCACCTCCACCAATCCGCCGGGAAAGCCCCATTTGCCGCGATCGGGCTCCTTGGCCCGCTTGACCATCAGCAGGCGGCCCTGGCGTTCCACCAGGGCCAGGACGCCGGGCAGGGGGTGGATGGGGTATTCTCGCGGCATGAAACCTCTCTTTTTGTCATGGCCGACTGGCGTCCATGTCACGACCGGACGGCTTGCCACCGATGTAAGGCGGTCCTAGTATGAACGCCTTGAATGTTTGTTGTGGTCAAGTGGGCCGACGGGGTTTTCATGGGGTTGGCCATCTTGCGGTCACCGGGCCTTACAGCCGGTATGATTTCCAAGCCGCGCGAGCGCATCGCCGTGCGGATGGGATTGCTTTTTGCCGCGCTGGCCGCCTGTCTCGCCGCCATCATGGCCCTCGCCGTATGGAGCCTGTGGCCTGACGGGGGCGACCGCAGCATTGGCTGGCTTCTTGCCGGTCTGGTGCCGCTGCTCGTCGGCCTGTCCTTCGGGCTCGGCATGGCCATCGGTCAGGGGGTGGATCGCCGTCTGGCCCGCCTCGACGGCCCGCGGCCTGCGGGTGGCGGTGAGTGGTGGAACGATCCTCTCGGGCTTGATGGCGCCCTTGCCGATCTGCTGGGGCAGTTTCAAAGCACTGTGCGTGAGGTGGAGCAGCGCGGCCGGTCCCTGATCGCCGATGTGGAACGCGTGGCCCAGTTGGGGTTGGCAGAGCGCGACCTGACCACGGATACCGGCATTTGGTCCGACGAATTCCACGCCATTCTCGGCCTGACGCCGGGCGGCTGCGTGCCCAGTCATGCGGCCTTTCTCGAAGTGGTTCACCCCGGAGACCGCGCCGAGGTCGATGAGATCTTGCGGGCGGTCTGCGCCGAGGGCGGGCGGCGCGAGGCCGATTTCCGCATCCTGCGTTCCGATGGCGAGATTCGCATGCTGCACGGCAGCATGATGGTGTCCTGCGATGCGGCGGGACGGCCTGTGAGGGCGGATTCCACCATCCAGGACATCACCGAGCGCAAGCATCTGGAAAACGAGCTGGACGGGCTGATCCGCGAACTCTGGCGATCCAACGAGGAGTTGGAGCAGTTCGCCTATGTGGCCTCCCATGATTTGCGCCAGCCCCTGCGTGTTGTGGGCAGCTATGTCTCGCTGCTGGAAGAGGAACTGGTGGGCAGCCTGGGCGGCGAGTCCCTGGAATATATGGGCTTCGTCCGCGACGGCGTGCGGCGCATGGACCGGCTGATCACCGATCTTCTGGCCTATTCGCGGGTGGGGCGCGTGGGCGGAGACGCTCCTTTTCCCGTGGCGGAGGCGGTGGAATCCGCCCTTTCAGACCTCCAGATCGAAATCGAGGATTCCGGCGCCGTGGTCAGCGTGACCTCAACCCTGCCCACCCTTTACGGGGACCGGGGCGAGATGGAGAGGCTGTTTGGCAATCTCATCGGCAATGCCCTGAAATACCGCCGTCCCGACGAGGCCCCCCGTGTCTCGGTGGAATGCGAGGATTTGGGAGGCGAGTGGCTGTTTCGGGTTCGCGACAATGGCATCGGTATTCCGCCCGAACATGCCGAGCGGGTGTTCGGCATCTTTCAGCGCCTGCATGCCCGCGATGAATACGAGGGAACCGGAGTCGGTCTGGCCATCGTGAAGAAGATCGTCGATCGCCATGGCGGCAGTGCCCGGGTGGAGCCCCAGGATGGCCCCGGAACCGTTTTGGCTTTCAACTGGCCCAAGGGGCCGCGCCAGGGCGAGGCCGAAGGCTGAGACTTGCGCCAAGGGTTGAATTAAGACAGGCTTTGTCGCGGGGTTTTATCATTAGGGCGGTGACGTGGCGTCCAAGGAAATTCACGACATCTTGCTGGTGGAAGACGATCTGGGCGATGCGGGTCTGGTCCGCATAGCGCTCCGGCGTTCGCGCCATGTCTGCCGCCTCCATCACGTCAAGGATGGCGGCGAGGCCATGGAATTCCTGCGCCAGGGCAAGGGACACGCTCAGGCGCCGCGCCCCGACTTGATTCTGCTCGATCTCAACCTGCCCGGACGCAATGGCCACGAAATCCTCGAAGATATCCGGGCCGATACCGCCTTGTGTTCCATTCCCGTGGTGATGCTCTCCACTTCGGGGGCGGAACGCGACGTCAGGAAGGCCTACGCCCTTGGCGCCAGCAGTTATGTGTCCAAGCCGATGGATGTTGAGGCCTTTACCGCCGCCATCCATTCCATCGAGGATTTCTGGTTCGGCACGGCGCAACTGCCGCCATGAGTGTCGTTCCCATCCGGGTCCTGCTGCTCGAGGACGATCCGGCCGACGCCCGTCTGGTCGGCCAGATGCTGCGCCGGGTCAAGACCACACCCTTCGAAGTGACGGTGGCCGGACGGCTGGCCCAGGCGCTGGAGCGCCTGTCGGACGAGACTCAGCATTTCGACGTGGTTCTGGCCGATCTGGGCGTTCCCGATTCTTCCGGTATCGGCACCCTGAATGCGCTTACCCAAGCGGCGCCCCGTCTGCCGGTGGTGGTGCTGACCGGCAATGACGACGATACGATCGCGCTGGAGGCCTTGAAGCGCGGCGCCCAGGACTATCTGGTCAAGGGTCTGGGCGATGCCTTCATCCTGTCGCGGGTGGTGCGCTATGCCATCGAGCGCAAGATGGGCGAGGAGGTGCTGCGCGAGGCCCGCGACAGCGCCGAACAGGCGGCGCGCGCCAAATCGGTGTTCCTGGCCATGATGGGTCACGAGATCCGCACGCCCCTGAACGGGGTTTTGGGCATGGCGCGACTGCTGCTGGAGACGGATCTGGACCCGCGGCAGAAATCGTTCACCGAAACCCTGGTGTCGTCGGGGGAATTGCTGCTGGGTCTGGTCAACGACATCCTGGACTTTTCGCGTCTGGACGCGGAAGGCATGACTTTGGCGGTCGAGCCCTTCGATGTGCTTGATACCGTCGAGGAGGTTCGCCTCGTTCTCACCTCGCGCGTGGCCGAAAAGGATCTGACGCTTACCACCCGTTTCGGAACAGGAGTCCGCCGTGTGGTGGCGGGCGACCGGCTGCGCCTGCGGCAGATCCTGTTCAATCTGGTGGGCAATGCCATCAAGTTCACCGACCACGGAGGAATCGAGATCTCCGTCGAGCCCCTGGCCGTCGAGCGGGGGCAGGTTCTGCGCTTCCTGATCAAGGATACCGGCATCGGCATCGGGCCGGAAATCGGGGCCCGTCTCTTTACCGAGTTCTGGCAAGGCGACAGCGGCGCGGCGCGGCGCTTCGACGGTGCCGGTCTGGGGCTGGCCATCTGCAAGCGCCTGACCGATCTCATGGGTGGTGAGATCGGCTATGACAGCCTGCCGGGCCAGGGAACCACCTTTCGCGTCGACCTTCCGTTGCCGCCTTCCGAAGCGCCTTCGGCGGAACCGGGTAAGGGGGTGGAACGGCCCTGCCGCGTCCTGCTGGTGGACGACAACGAGGTCAATCGCGAGGTGGCGGCAGGATTGCTGGAACGGCGCGGCCATCAGGTGGTCTGCGCGCGAGACGGCCTGGAAGGGGTGGCGGCGGCGGCCCGGGGCGGATTCGACCTGATCTTGCTGGATATGCGCATGCCGGGCATGGACGGCATCGAGACCGCGCGGGCCATTCGCGCCCTGCCTGGCGCGGCGGCCAAGGTGCCCATTTACCTGCTGACCGCCAATCCGGTGAAAGAGGACGAAGCCCGCTGGCGCGAGGCTGGCATTCTCGGCTGCCTCGCCAAGCCGTTCCGGTTCGAACATATCGGCCGGTTGCTGGCAGGGCTTGGAGAAGAGAACCGCCCGCCAGCCTCTCCCGATCCCGATCTGGTGGAGGTGGCGGGACTGCTGTCCGACTTGGGCGATCTGGGGCGTGACCGCATGGTTGGGCTGGTGGAATTGTTCCGCTCGTCGTCTTCGGCCGATCTGGCGGCGCTTCGGACCCATGCCAAGGCCGGGCGGCTGGCTGAGGCGGGGCAATTGGCGCACCGCATGGCCAGCGCCGCATCCAGCCTTCATCTGGGGCCTCTGGCCGCCAAATGCCGGGCGGTGGAGGATGCGACACGGGCCGATGATCCAAGAACCGATGCCCAGGCCGAGGAATTGGCCGATCTGTGGACGCGATCCCTGGCGGCGGTGGGACGGGTTCTGGATCTTTAGGCCATTGACTATATGCCCAAGGTATGTAACTCTCAGGCATGTGACTTGGGCTTCCGCTCTCGGCGGGCCCCTATGCAGCATCAGACCTTCGTGAAGAAGGCGTAACGCAGACTGTCGCGGATGAAGAAATCGCATCCGCGGCATTCTTTTTTTTCGGGCCGCACATCGGCGACGGCGCAGGCCCGGCCGGTCCAATAGCTGCAATCGCGGCATTCGCGCCGCTGGGGCTTTTCTCCCGACATGCCGGTCTCCTGTCCTGTGGCGGTCGGAGAATAGCGCCGGATGGCGACGGTAGCGTGACGGCCTCGTGACCGTTTCGCGATGGGATATCGCAGTGATTACGGTTTGGCCGCGGCTTCCAGTTCGAACACCACAGCAACCTGCAGCGCCACCATGTCGCCAGACTTCCACTCGCCTTGGCCCACTCCGAAATCGGTGCGGATCAGGTCAAGGCGTCCCTTGGCGTGAGCCAGGCCCCCCTTGATGTCGAGGGAGAAGGGGAGGGTCACGCTTTTGCCCATGCCCCGGATGGTCAGGGTGCCGGGCGCCTCGAAGGCGTTGGCCCCCTTGGGCTTGAAGCCGGAAGCCTCGAAGCGGGCCTTGGGGAAGGTCTTGGCGTCGAACCAGTCGGCTCCGGGCAGCGACTGGTCCTTCTGGGCGTCGCCGGTCTGGGCGCTGGACATGTCGATCTCGACGGCGACCTTGGCGCTGGCCGGATTGGCCGGATCGAAGTCGATCTTGGCGCTCCAGCGGGTGAACTTGCCCTCGAAGGGGCTGCCGCCCTGGCTGCCGATGAAGCCGAGACGGCTTTTGCCGGTGTCGACGTTCCATTCGGCGGCGGCGGCACAATTGCTCCACAAGGCGGCGGCCATCAGGCAGACGCAGGCGTATCGTTTCATTTTTCTCTCCCAAAACGGGGCAGCATGCGGGCGAGAACCTGATCGCGCAGCACGAAATGATGGCGCAAGGCGGCGGTCACATGGCCCACCAGGGTGGCGATCAGGACCCAGGCGCCGACCAGATGGGTTCCCTTGGCCAAGGTGTTGAGATCGCGCGGCAGGGGCAGATGGGGCAGTCCCACCATGCCGAAGATCACGGTGGGAATGTTGTAGGGCGAGGTGGACACAACCACCCAGCCCGCCAGGGGCAGGCCCAGCATCAGACCATAGAGCGCCCAATGCCCGGCATGGGCCACCAGACGCTCGGCCTTTCCCATCGTGTCGGGCAAGGGCGGCGGGCGATGGCCCAGGCGCCAGCCCAGGCGCAGCACCGCCAGACCGAAGACCAGCACGCCCACCGATTTGTGCAGTTGGTAGAGCTTGAATTGCTCGGGCGAGCCCGGCCTTTGCCCAATCATGACAAAGCCAAGGACGAGAAGGACGATGATGGCCGCCGCCATGAGCCAGTGCAGGCCCATGGCGACACCGTCATAGCGGTCGCGCGACGTCACGGCGAAACCACGCCTACTGCCGGATGAATTCGGCACTGATGGTCAGCGTCACCTCGTCGCCCACATTGGGGGCGTAGCGGCCGACGCCGAAATCACTGCGCTTGATCAGACCTTTGGCGCTGAAGCCCACCACGTATTTCTGATTCATGGGATGCACACCACCGGCATTGAAGGTGGTGTCGAGAACCACCGGGCGGGTGATTCCGTGCACGGTCAGATTGCCGGTGATCTTGCCGGTGGTGGGGCCGGTCACTTCCACCGAGGTGCTTTTGAACGTAGCGGTGGGGAAGGTGGCCACATCGAAGAAATCGGGCGACTTCAGATGGGTTTCGAATTTCGGAACATTGGCGTGGATGCCGTCCATGTTGATGGTCACATCGACGGCGCTGTGGGCCGGAGTCTTGGGGTCGAAATTCAGCTTGGCGTCGAAATCGGTGAACTGGCCATAGGAGGTGGACAGGCCAAAATGGGAAAACGAGAAAATGATCTTGGCGTGGCTCTTGTCGACCATGAACTGGCCGCCCTCGAGCTTGGCCGGATCGGAGCTGATTTCAGCCCTGGCAGGGGCGGCAATGGCGATGGCGGCGGCAAACAGAACAGCGGTTGCGAGCTTCATGGGAGACCTCGTCGATGGAGTCAAAGGGACAGAGCAGGAAGACAGGGGCGGCCGTACCGCAGGTCTTGCATATGGTGCGGTCTCCGACCGGCTGCCAGATGCCGAAATTCGGGTGTCGCGCGAAACGAAGCTCAGTCTATCCCCAGTGGCCGAGGCGACAATCCCCGGAGTCTTCAACAGATTGTTTCCTGGCAACGGACAGTGCCGTTACGCGGTGACGGCGCTTGACGCATACCGCCCCGAGGCTCCCTAATTCGGGCCGGGCGAGTTCCCGCCAGTCATCGTTTTTCCGAGGCCATCGTGCTGTCGACACCCATCTCCAGCGATCTCTATCAGACTCTGCTCTCGACCATGGCCGAAGGGGTGATCGTCCAGGATTCAGGCCATCGCATCGTCTATGCCAACGCCGCCGCTTCGGCCATTCTTGGCCAAAGCCCGGAAGATCTGATCGGCAAGACCTGCAATGTGGAGGATTGGGACGCCACCCATTCCGACGGCACGCTTTTGCTCGGCGAGGATCACCCGGCCGCCGTAGCGCTGCGGACCCGCAAGCCCGCGGGCCCCATGGTGATGGGCATCCTCCGGCGAGGCGAACGGGTATGGCTGCGGCTGCAGGCCCAACCCATTGCCATGGAGCCGGGGCATTTCGATGCGGCGCTGGTCACTTTCACCGAGATTTCCGACCTGATCGACTCCAAGGTCCGCCTGGAGGAGGCGTTATGGAGCCTGGAGCAGGCCCATGCCGCCCGACGATCCCTCAACGAACGCCTGGCGGAATTCCTGGGACGTCAGTTGGACGTATCGCTGGAAAGCCAGGCCGAGACCGAGCAGCGGTTTCGTCTGGCCATGGAACTGGGCACCTCGGTGGCCTTCACCCTGGATCTGGACCTGCGCTATACCTGGGCTCATTCCTGTCAGATTGGCTTTGGCGATGCGGATCTGATCGGCAAGACCGAATACGAGATCTTCTCGCGGGAAACAGCCGACATGCTGTGCGCCATCTATCGCAGCGTGATCGAGACCGGTGTCTCGGTACGGCGCGACGTGCAGGTGCAAAGCCTGGGCATGAGCAGGCTGCAATATTTCGACCTCATCGTCCGGCGGCTCTATGACGCGCGGGGCGAAACCGTAGGGCTGATCTGCGCCGCCATCGACATCACCGAGCGTAAGCAGACCGAGATGGAACTGCGTCTGGCCAAGGAAATCGCGGAAAAGGCCTCGGCCTCCAAATCGCGCTTCCTGGCCGCCGCCAGTCACGACCTCAGCCAGCCCATGCAGGCCTTGCAGATGTACTGCGCCATCCTGGCCGACCGTCAACCGGAACCGGGCATCAAGGCCAAGCAATGCGCCAATCAGCTCTCGCGACAGCTCAAGGCATTGCTCAGCATGTCGCGCCTGGATACCGGGGGAATGACCGTGACCCGCGGGCGCATCAATCTGGGAGAACTGCTCGACCAGGTGGCGGCGGCCAGCCGTCCCACCGCCGAGGAAAAGGGACTGAAGCTTCGCGTGATCAAAACCGCGCTGGTTTGCGAAAGCGATGCTACCTTGCTGGAGCGCCTGTTGGGCAATCTGGTGTCCAATGCCGTGCGCTATACCGAAAAGGGCGGAGTCGTGGTGGGGTGCCGCCGTCATAAGGGCCGCATCCGCATCGAGGTCTGGGACAGCGGGATCGGCATTGCCGAGGAAAACCTGCCCCTTATCTTCGAGGAACTCTACCAGTTGAACAACCCGACCCGCCGTGCCGATGAAGGGTTGGGTCTTGGCCTGGCCATCGTCGATAGAATTGCCGGAATTCTGGGGGTTACCGTCACCGTCCGCTCCGTCTTCGGACGGGGCTCGGTGTTTACCGCCCAATTGCCGCCGTCACATGGTGTTTGACCTCCTCGCAGCAGTGGATATTATGCGCGCCGGGAGCGGCTTGATCACCCGGGCCGGGATTCCACGGGTTGGAGGTTTTGTACTATGAGGCGTCGTCTGCTTTCCGTGGCGGCGGCCATGACCGTTTCGATGGTCTCGGCCTGCGCCACGCTGCCCGAGGATCCCGAGGAGCGCGCCGAGGCGCTGGCCGTCAACGATCCCGTCGAGCCCGCCAATCGGGCCATCTACGACGTCAACATGTTCTTCGACTCCAATCTGGCTGAACCGGTGGCCCAGACCTATCGGGACGTAGCGCCGGATTGGCTGCGCCAGGCGATCCATAATCTTCTGGCCAATATGCAAGAGCCCTACACCGCCGGTAACGATCTGCTGCAAGGCAATCCGGCGGCGGCTGCGGATGCGCTGGGCCGATTCTTCATCAATTCCACCTTCGGCTTGCTGGGGACCCAGGACGTGGTCGCCGAGAGTGGCGGGGCCAGGCGTCACTCCACCGATCTGGGCATCACCTTGGCTGTCTGGGGGGTCGATGAAGGCCCCTATCTGATGCTGCCGTTCTTTGGGCCCTCCAATTTGCGCGATGGCTCGGCCCGCGTGGCCGATTATTTCGCCGACCCCATGGGCCGGGTCTTCTCGGGCCGGGGCCTGGGGGTGATCAACGACGTCAATACCGGTGTCGATGTTCTCGACACCAGGACCGAGCATCTTGATACCTTGAAGGAAATCAAGCGCACCTCCATCGACGAGTATGCCGCCATCCGCAGCCTCTACCGTCAGTTCCGAACCGGCGCCGTCAATGCGTCGCTCAACGGTCAGAAGGATACCCGCGCTCCGGTTCCGGGACAGGCCGCGACGGCGCCCACCCCGGCAGCTACCACGACTGACGCCGCCCCCGCCGCAGCGGCCGAAGGGCAGGCTGGCATCGCGCCGAAGGCCGACACGGTCAAGCCCAGCGCCGTGGAGTTCGTCGAGCCCAAGAAATAAGGGCGGCTTGCCGGTCTTTGGAAAAATGTGGGGGCTGACCGCGAGGTCAGCCCCCATTCCAATTGAGGCTAGGCTTGGATCAGGAATTGTCCTCGGTGCCAAACCAGCGGACCTGCATGTCGCCATAGGTGCCGTCTTCCCTCAGGCGCAGCAGTTCCTCGTTGACCCGCTTGCGCAGCGTGCTGTTCTGCTTGAAGGCGATGCCGTATTTTTCCTCGCGGAAGGTGGGACCCGCCAGTTTCATGCGGCCGCGGCCATCGTGAGAGGCGAAATAGCGCAGAACGGGGCTGTCATAGACCACCGCCGACGTCTTTCCCGATTCGGTCGAAGCGATGGCTTCCGCCACCGTGGGGAAGACCAGGGTATCGACCCGCAGGGTCGCCAGATACTTGGCGGCCGTGCTGCCTTCCACCGAGGCGACGGTCTTGCCGATGAGGTCCGAGGGTGACGAGATGCCGCTCTTCAACTGCTGAACCGTCAGCATGGAGGTGGCATAGGCGGTGAAGTAGGCGACGAAGACCAGACCCACATAGATCCCGATCACGGCCACCACACGGCTGGCCCGCCGCGTGGGCATGGGATCGGCCTGGCCGCCCATCAGGGTCGCCACCCAATAGGCGGCGAGAACGATTCCGGGATAGTACGAGCGGTGCACGGGCAGGTCGCTTTCGCCCCGGCGTTCGATGAACCAGATGAGATGGGCGGGGATCATCACCAGGATAAAGCCCAATCCCATGGCTGGCAGCAATTGCGTCGACCACTGGATCACGATGTCCATGAAGGACTGATGCTGCGCTCCGACCTGGACCAGAATGGCCAGGCCGGAATCGTACATGGGATGGGAAAAGTCGAACTGCGCCTCGCGCTGGGCGGTGATGGAAATGGCCGAGATGGCCAGATCGGCCTTTCCGTCCCTCACCGTACTCAGAAGTTCGGTCACATTGGGACGGACCACGTATTCGGTGGTGACTCCGATGCGCTCGGCGATGCGTTCCCACAGCTCGATGCTGAAGCCGTTGAGCTTGCCCCGCTCGTCCATGACGAAAGGCGGCAGGACGCGGGTGGCCACGCGGACCACTTCGCCGGTCTTGGGCACGGAGGCGTCGCCGTCGGCGGCCCAGGCATCTGCCAAGGGAAGCGCGGCCACAAGGACGGCCGCAAGGACGGCCAGAATTGCGAAAAACCTGGACATGATCCAACGGACTTTCAAACGGCGAAGGTCGTCATCTCCGCTGGCATCTTGGCCGCGGCTTGCCGGAGCTCATCAAGCAACTGGCGCTCCAGCCCGTCGATGATGTCGTCCTTCAACAGATTTTCCTTCAACCAAGTCCACATCTCGTCGGAAATGATCCGGTCATTGCCCAGAACGAAGGTGCTGAGCGTCGAACGGAACAGTTCGGCAAAAGCCTCCGGCACCGTGCCCGACAGAAGATTGTTGATGTCGAGAAGGAAGCGGGCGGTCACGTCGTTAATGCCATAACGATCGAGACAATCCTTCATCCACTGGATTTCCCGGTCACTAATGGCACCGGCCTCGTAAATGGCGATCTTCAGGTCCGCCATGATATCTTCCATAACCCACGCTCCCCGCTCGACTTCGCCCCCGATGACCCATAATAGGGAATAACTCGGGTAAGCCAAATATCTGGTTGTGACAAAATTTGTCAGCGGTCAGGACCTTGGAACCAGTGATGGAGCCTTGGGTGGGAGTGGTGCCGGTTGCAGGGTTCGAACCCGCGACCCCCTGATTACAAATCAGGTGCTCTACCAGCTGAGCTAAACCGGCTTGGCGTGGAAATTAGAGACGAATTTGGCTGGCCGCAAGGGGGATCGGTTCAATCCAGTCCCATGCAGAACGGTTCCTCGGCGATGAAGTTGGTCCAGCCCCATTTGCCGCGCTTGCCCGTTTCGGGATAGGTCCAGCTTCGCACGGGAATCCACCGCCCGGCCTCCAGCCGCAGCAGGATGGCGGCGTGGGCGGGCAGGTCGAGGCCGATCTTCATGGGGCCAGCCGAATCGGTGCATGACACCAGGGCGAGGGAGAATCCCTTTTCCGCCATATCAGACAAGGTCCGGTCAACGGGGTTCTGGATATGGGTCACGGTCAGCGCGGCGCGGCGGGGATGGGTATGGCGCAGCAGGGATTCCAGAGCCATGCCGCTGGTGGAATTGTCCTTGGGCAGGATCAGGGCGATATGGGCGTCGGGCTCGATTTCGGCGGCCAGGCTGGACGCCAGGAAGCGCAACTGCGGCTGGGGCTGGTCCCGGTCGAAGCGCAACAGAATCTGGGCCGCTACGGGAACCGCCAACATGGTGGCAAGGGAAATGCCCGCCAGACTCCTTCGAACCATGAGGCTTGGGGCTTTGCGGCCCTTTGCCATATCAGCCCCCAGCAGGACCAGGGCCAGGACGGCGGCCAGGGAGAGTTGGGTGTTGTAGCGGAAATAGGAATGTTCGCGCCCGAAATGCAGCAGGAAGGTGGCCACCAGGAACACATTGAAAAAGACAATGGTCAGGGCGCAAAGGCGCAGCATGGCGCGGGTGACGGGCGAGGCGGCGGCGGGGGCGCGGATTCCCAGGCCCAGCACCAGGGCGTACAGGCCGAACTGGAAGGCCTTGTTCTTGGCGACCCAGGCCATGTCGCTGAGGATCTCCGACAGGCGGGCATCCTTCCAGGCCCGGTCCATATAGGTGATCTGCTCGCCCTCGGGAAAGCGCAGGACCACATGGGCCCGCCAAGCGACGTAGAGAAGCAAGGCGGGAAGGGCGGCCAGCAAAAGGCCCCGCAGCCTCGGCCAGCGCTCTTGCCGGGGCAGAGACAGGAGGGTGATCGCTCCTGCGGCGCCGAGCGCCAGAAACAGGCCGATGCCCTGTTGCTTCACATTGATCAGGGCGGCCAGCACCAGGGCAAGGGCGGTGAGGGTTCCGGCCTCGGATTTCTCCCCCATGAACCGCGCCCCCAGCCACAGGGCGAACATCAAGGTGATGGCCAGCGGCGCCTCGCCATAGCCAGCAAAGGACACGCGCGGCACGAAGCCGGGATTGATGGCCGTGGCCAGCAAAAGCCCGAAGGCCGCCATGCCCCAGCCGGGACGAATGCCACCGCTCAAGGCCCGGCCCAGCAGCAGGGCGGCGGGCAGGTGCAGCCAGACAGTGAACTGGGCGATGCCAGACGGCGCGAAGCCACCGCCGCCCAGGGAGCCGAGCAAGGGTACGATCTCGGTATTATAGGGAGCGACGGGGGAATCCGAATGGGCGGCGGCGCTCAGCGCCGTGGGAAAGATCCCGTGGTCGAACAGATAGGCGCTGTTGGGCAGGATCAGGGCGAAGACGTCCAACTGGGACGGCTCCATGGGGGCCATGACCACCAGCAACGGCAGGGCGATGACCAGCAGGCGCCCCATTTCCGCCATGTCATCGCGCCAGGGCTGCCTGCGCGTCAGGGCGATGGAGGCCAGCGCGGCCAACAGGAAAAGCCCTGCGGGAATGCGCAGCGACCACGGTGTCAGCACGCCCCACAGGGTCAGGGCCAGGCAAAGGATGCCCCAACCCGCCACGGCCTGTAGGCCGGGGCCGTGCCGTCCGCCCAGGGCCAGACGGCCGACCAGCCCCATGGCGGCGAAGGCGAAGGCGGTTTGCCAGGCGGCGATCATCCTTCGCGCCGAATCTCGTAGAGCGCGACGGCGGCGGCGTTGGAGACGTTAAGGCTTTCCATCTCGCCGCACATGGGCAGGCGGACCAGATGGTCGCAATGCTCGCGCGTCAGGCGGCGCATGCCCTCGCCCTCGGCGCCCAGCACCAGGACGACCTTGCCCGACAGCTCGGCCTCGGCCAGGGTCTTGGGCGCGTCGGCGGCAAGGCCAGCCGTCCAGAAGCCACCCTTCTTCATATCTTCCAGGGCGCGGACCACATTGGTGACGCGCACCAGGGGCATGCGCTCCAGGGCGCCCGAGGCCGACTTGGCCAGGGTGCCGGTCTCATCGGGGGCGTGACGGTCGGGCGCCACCACGGCCAGGGCGCCGAAGGCCGCCGCCGAGCGAAGGATGGCTCCGACGTTATGGGGGTCGGTGACCTGATCGAGGACCAGGACTAGGGCCGACGAGGCCGAATCGGCCATGCGGATGATGTCTTCCATGGTGATGGCGGGCAGGGGCTCCACCAGCAGGGCGATTCCCTGATGCACCGAGCCGGGCGCCAAGAGCCGGTCGATCTCGGCGCGTTCCATGGTCTCGACCGGAATCTTGGTGGCGGGCAAGGACTTGGCGGCCTCGGTGGTCGCCACCAGACGGCGGATGCGCCGTTCGGGATTGGCTAGGGCCGCGCTCACCGCATGGATGCCGTAAAGCCAGATGGAGGAGCCTCCGCCCCCGCCGCCGCCGCTTGCGCGCGGTGCATTCTGGGGCCGCCCCTTGCCGTGGGGGAGGGGGGCGCGGCGGTCGTCTCTCTTTTTCATGGGGCTCTCCTGTTGGCTTGGGATTTAACCCTCTCTTTTCGGATTGACAAGCTCCGTGAAATTCCCATAAGTACAGCCCTCCCGTCGCCCCGGCCTAAAAGCTGGATGACGGTGTGGAGGGGTGGCCGAGCGGTTAATGGCAGCAGACTGTAAATCTGCCCTCTTATGAGTACGGAGGTTCGAATCCTCCCCCCTCCACCAATTATCCTCCCAAAAGGACCGGGTGCACCGGTATGGGCCGGATGACGGGGAACGGTTTCTTCAGGTCGAGCACCAGGCGGTGCGGCCGTGCGGGACGATCTGGCTGGTGTAGCTCAATGGTAGAGCAACAGCCTTCCAAGCTGATGACGGGGGTTCGATTCCCCTCACCCGCTCCATATCTCGCCCGCCGCAACGACCGGGACCATGGGTTGACACAAGCGGCAGCGCCGCGATCGGACGGGTTGAAAAATGGCCAAGGCTAAATTCGAGCGCAACAAGCCTCACTGCAACATCGGGACCATCGGTCACGTTGACCATGGCAAGACCTCGCTGACCGCGGCGATCACCAAGATCCTGGCCGAGACCGGCGGCGCCACCTTCACCGCCTACGACCAGATCGACAAGGCGCCGGAAGAGAAGGCCCGTGGCATCACCATCTCGACCGCTCACGTCGAGTACGAGACCACCAACCGCCACTACGCCCATGTGGACTGCCCCGGCCACGCCGACTATGTGAAGAACATGATTACCGGCGCGGCGCAGATGGACGGCGCCATCCTGGTCGTGTCGGCCGCCGACGGCCCCATGCCCCAGACCCGCGAGCACATCCTGCTGGCCCGTCAGGTGGGCGTGCCCGCCCTGGTGGTGTTCATGAACAAGTGCGACATGGTCGATGATCCCGAGCTGCTGGATCTGGTCGAGCTGGAAGTGCGCGAGCTGCTGAGCTCGTATGACTTCCCCGGCGACGACATTCCGATCGTGCGCGGCTCGGCCCTGTGCGCCCTGGAAGACAAGCAGCCGGAAATCGGCCGCGAGGCGATCCTGTCGCTGATGGCCGAAGTGGACAAGTACATCCCGCAGCCGGAGCGTCCCAAGGACAAGCCGTTCCTGATGCCCATCGAAGACGTGTTCTCCATCTCGGGCCGCGGCACCGTGGTGACCGGCCGTGTCGAGCGTGGCGTCGTGAAGGTGGGCGAGGAAGTCGAGATCGTCGGCATCAAGGCGACCGTCAAGACCACCTGCACCGGCGTGGAAATGTTCCGCAAGCTGCTCGATCAGGGTGAGGCTGGCGACAATATCGGCGCCCTGCTGCGCGGCACCAAGCGCGAGGACGTGGAGCGCGGTCAGGTTCTGGCGGCTCCGGGCTCCATCACGCCCCACACCGACTTCGAGGCCGAAGCCTACATCCTGAACAAGGAAGAAGGCGGCCGTCATACCCCGTTCTTCACCAACTACCGTCCGCAGTTCTACTTCCGCACCACCGACGTGACCGGTGTGGTTGCTCTGCCGGAAGGCACCGAGATGGTGATGCCGGGCGACAACGTGAAGATGATCGTGACCCTGATCGCCCCCATCGCCATGGACCAGGGCCTGCGCTTCGCCATCCGCGAAGGCGGCCGTACCGTCGGCGCCGGCGTGGTGGCCAAGATCATCAAGTAAGATTCACTCGATCCCGGCCTTGGCCACACCGTTTCGGCGGTGTTGCCAAGGCCGCCGAGTGTCTGTATAAGGCGTGGCTCCGGTCGCGCCGGGTCTGATCCTGGTCCTTGGCAACAAGGGCCGGTGAAGGCTGCAGGAGTGTAGCTCAACTGGTAGAGCACCGGTCTCCAAAACCGGGGGTTGGGGGTTCGAGCCCCTCCACTCCTGCCAACTTTCGACTGTAGAGATATGGCAAAAACGTCTCCGGCCCTTTTCTTTAAGCAGGTCCGCCAGGAAGTCGCCAAGGTGACTTGGCCTACCCGGCGCGAAACCACCGTCTCCACCGGCATGGTGTTTGTGATGGTTGTGATCGCTGCTGTCTTCTTTCTGGTCGTGGACCAGATTTTCGCCGCGAGCGTAAAGCTCCTGTTCGGTCTGGGAGGCTGAGGACGAGATGGCTACCGCCCGCTGGTACGTGATTCACGTCTATTCCGGCTTCGAGAAGAAGGTCGCCCAGTCCATCCGCGAGCAAGCGGAGCAGAAGGGCATGGCCGAGGCTTTCGAGCAGATTCTGGTTCCGACCGAAGAGGTCGTCGAGGTCCGCCGCGGCACCAAGGTGAACGCCGAGCGTAAATTCTTTCCGGGCTATGTCCTGGTGAAGATGAACCTGACCGACGATACCTGGCATCTGGTCAAGAACACTCCCAAGGTCACCGGCTTTCTGGGCGGCAAGGGCCGCCCCGTGCCGATCACCGAGCGGGAAGCCGAACGCATCATCAAGCAGGTGCAGGAAGGCGTCGAGCGCCCCAAGCCCTCCATCACCTTCGAGGTGGGAGAGCAGGTGCGGGTCTCGGACGGTCCCTTCACCTCGTTCAACGGCATGGTCGAGGAAGTCGACGAAGAGAAGGCCCGCCTCAAGGTGGCGGTGTCGATCTTCGGTCGCTCCACGCCGGTCGAACTGGAATACTCTCAGGTCGAAAAGATCTGAGGGACGTGACCGGAAGCCGCCCCGCCGAAATGGCGCGGGCGGCACCGGTGCTTTTTGTTTTCCGCATCCCGGATGTCCGGGAGCGGTTTGGAGGGCGGGAGGCGCGCCAACGCCGTACCGCCAACTCTGGTGACAGAGAGAGGATTGTGAAATGGCAAAGAAGATCGTGGGCTATGTTAAGCTCCAGGTTCCGGCCGGTAAGGCCAATCCGTCGCCGCCCATCGGCCCGGCCCTGGGTCAGCGCGGCCTGAACATCATGGAATTCTGCAAGGCGTTCAACGCCCAGACCCAGGCTCTCGAGCCCGGCATGCCGATTCCGGTGGTGATCACCGCTTATTCCGACCGTACCTTCACCTTCGTGACCAAGACCCCGCCGGTCAGCTACTTCCTGAAGAAGGCCGCCGCGGTGTCCAAGGGTTCGACCACGCCCGGCAAGGGTGGCACCGTCGGCGAAGTCACCATGACTCAGATCCGCGAAATCGCGGAAAAGAAGATGGTCGACCTCAACGCCAATGACGTCGAAGCCGCGTCCACGATGATCGTCGGTTCCGCCCGTTCCATGGGCCTCAAGGTGGTGGAGTAAGCACATGGCTCGCGAAGGAAAGCGCCTGAAGTCGGCCTATGCCGATATCGACCGCGACAAGTTCTATAGCCTCGCCGATGCGGTGAAGGCCATCAAGACCCGCGCCGTCGCCAAGTTCGATGAGACCATCGAAATCGCCCTCAACCTGGGTGTCGATCCCCGTCACGCCGACCAGATGGTCCGTGGCGTTGTCGAGCTGCCCCACGGCACTGGCAAGACCGTGCGCGTCGCCGTGTTCGCCAAGGGCGACAAGGCCGAGGAAGCCCGCAAGGCCGGCGCCGACATCGTCGGCGAACAGGACCTGTTCGACGCCTGCAATGCTGGCAACATGGATTTCGACCGCGTCATCGCCACCCCCGACCTGATGGGTCTGGTGGGCCGTCTCGGAAAGGTGCTGGGCCCGCGCGGCCTGATGCCCAACCCGAAGCTGGGCACCGTGACCGCCAACGTGACCGAAGCCGTCCGCGCCGCCAAGGCCGGTCAGGTTCAGTTCCGCGTCGAGAAGGCTGGTATCGTTCATGCTGGCATCGGCAAGGCCTCGTTCTCGGAAGAGAAACTGGCCGAGAACGTTAAGGCGTTCGTCGATGCCATCACCAAGGCGAAGCCCCAGGGCGCCAAGGGCACCTACCTCAAGAAGGTGTCCATCAGCTCGACCATGGGACCGGGCGTCAAGCTCGACGTCGCCACCCTGTCCTAACGGACGGGGAAGCAAGAGTTTCCCGTCCCCCGTCAAAAGGGGAGGGGAGAAGGCGGAAGTCTCCTTTAAGGGGGCTTCCATCCTGTCCGAGACCGTAGGTGCCCCTTCAACAAGGGCTTGATGGGATTTCCCGCCTGCGCAGACAGAGGTCAATAAGACGTTCGCCGCTCCCCAAAAGGGCTCGGCACGGCTTGAAGCTTCTGGGACAGGCCACCGGCCTTGCCGGGCGGTTCGCCGCCCGATCAGGGCCATGGGCAATGGACCGAGACCAGCCGCCATGATGGCGGGGATGTTTCGGCTCTATGTTTGGAGACGAAAGTGGACCGGACACAGAAGACAGAGTGGGTCGGCTCGCTGCATGGAACGCTCGGAGACGTCGGGCTGGTGGTCGTCACCCATTACATGGGTCTGACGGTTGCCGAGATGACGGATCTGCGCGGCAAGATGCGTGCGGCCGGTGCCAGCTTCAAAGTGACCAAGAATCGTCTCACCAAGCTCGCCCTTGTGGGGACCGAGTTCGAGTCCATCGCCGACCTTTTCGTCGGTCCGACCGCCATCGCCGTTTCGCGCGATCCGGTCGCCGCCGCCAAGGTTATCGCCGATTACGCCAAGACCAACGACAAGCTCAAGATCCTCGGTGGATCGCTGGGCAAGCTGCGTCTGGACGTGAACGGTGTGAAGGCGCTCGCTACGCTGCCGTCGCTCGACGAACTGCGTGCCAAGCTCCTCGGCATGATTTCGACCCCGGCCACCCGTATCGCCGGCGTTCTTCAGGCGCCCGCGGGCCAGTTGGCTCGCGTCCTGAAGGCGAAGGCGGACAAGGACGCCGCGTGAGATTTTTGACCCAATCCCAAGCTTCAAGCTTTTACTAGGAGTGTTTTAAATGGCTGATCTTGCCAAGTTGGTTGACGACCTGTCCGCCCTGACCGTTCTCGAGGCCGCCGAGCTCTCGAAGCTGCTGGAAGAGAAGTGGGGCGTTTCCGCCGCCGCTCCGGTGGCCGTCGCCGCCGTTGCCGGTGCTGGCGCCGCTGCCCCGGCTGCCGAAGAGCAGACCGAGTTCGACGTGATCCTCACCGATGCCGGTGAGAAGAAGATCAACGTCATCAAGGAAGTCCGCGCCATCACCGGCCTGGGCCTGAAGGAAGCCAAGGATCTGGTCGAGGCTGCTCCGAAGTCCGTCAAGGACGGCGTCAGCAAGGACGAAGCCGAGAAGATCAAGAAGGTTCTGGAAGAGGCCGGCGCCAAGGTGCAGGTCAAGTAAGAACGCCTTCTGGTGTTTATCCAGGGGCCGGGATGCGGGTTTCTCGCATCCCGGCCTTCTGGCGCTTTACCGATCATCCTTGCGGGTGGTCAAAACCTACCCATATAGGGTGGGGCCCCGCAGGGGGCATCCCGGGCGGTCCCCGGGCACGACGAGATTTGTTGGGTTAAACCCCACGAAGAGGACGAGGAGCGGCAATGGCTAAATCCTATACGGGTCGCAAGCGTGTGCGCAAAAGCTTCGGGCGGATTCCGACCGTTGCGCCGATGCCGAACCTGATCGAGGTGCAAAAGAGCTCCTATGATCATTTCCTGCAGATGGACACGGCCCCTGAAGCCCGCGGCAATGTCGGCCTGCAGGAAGTCTTCAAGTCCGTTTTCCCGATCAAGGACTTCTCCGAGCGCGGAACCCTGGAGTTCGTGCGCTATGAGCTGGAGCAGCCCAAATACGACGTCGAGGAATGCCAGCAGCGCGGCATGACCTTCGCCGCCCCCCTCAAGGTGACGTTGCGCCTGGTGGTGTGGGATATCGACGAGGACACCGGCTCGCGCTCCATCCGCGACATCAAGGAGCAGGACGTCTACATGGGCGACATGCCGCTCATGACGTCCAACGGCACTTTCGTCATCAACGGCACCGAGCGCGTCATCGTCTCCCAGATGCACCGCAGCCCGGGCGTGTTCTTCGATCACGACAAGGGCAAGACCCATTCCTCGGGCAAGTATCTGTTCGCGGCGCGCGTCATTCCCTATCGCGGTTCCTGGCTGGATTTCGAGTTCGACGCCAAGGATCTGGTCTATGTGCGCATCGACCGCCGCCGCAAGCTGCCCGTCACCACGCTGCTCTATGCGCTGGACGGCCTGAACACCGCCCAGCTGCGCGTCGCCCGCGCCGCCGAGGGCCGTGGCCTGGAGCAGAGCGAGATCAAGGGCATGACCTCGGAAGAGATCCTGTCTTATTTCTACGGCAAGGTGGTCTATACCCGTGGCCCCAAGGGCTGGAAGACCCCGTTCGACGCCGAGCGCCTGAAGGGCGTCAAGCTGGTCTCCGACCTGATCGACGCCAAGACCGGCGAGAAGGTTGCCGATGCTGGCGCCAAGATGACTCCGCGTCTGGGCAAGAAGCTCAAGGAAGCCGGTCTCACCGACATCCAGATCTTCACCGAGGACATGGTCGGCCAGTATGTGGCCGAGGACATCATCAACGAGCAGACCGGCGAGATCTTCACCGAAGCCGGTGACGAACTGACCGCCGCCCTGGTGGCCGAGCTGGAAAAGGCGGGTATCAGCGAACTGCCGGTGCTGGCCATCGACCATATCAATGTCGGCCCGTATATGCGCAACACGCTGGCCATCGACAAGAACTCTTCGCGTGAAGAGGCCTTGATCGACATCTACCGCGTGATGCGTCCGGGCGAGCCCCCGACGCTGGAGACCGCCGAAGCCCTGTTCCAGGGCCTGTTCTTCGACTCCGAGCGTTACGACCTGTCGGCCGTGGGCCGCGTCAAGATGAACTCGCGCCTCAACACCCCCGAGGTGGCCGATACCGTGCGCGTCCTGCGCAAGGAAGACATCCTGGGCGTCATCAAGGTTCTGGTCGAGCTCAAGGACGGCAAGGGCGAGATCGACGACATCGATCACCTGGGCAACCGCCGCGTCCGCTCGGTGGGCGAGCTGATGGAGAATCAGTACCGCGTCGGCCTGCTGCGCATGGAGCGCGCCATCCGCGAGCGCATGTCGTCGGTGGACATCGATTCGGTCATGCCTCATGACCTGATCAACGCCAAGCCCGCGGCTGCCGCGGTGCGTGAATTCTTCGGCTCCTCGCAGCTGTCGCAGTTCATGGATCAGACCAACCCGCTGTCGGAAATCACCCACAAGCGTCGTCTCTCGGCTCTCGGGCCGGGTGGTCTGACCCGCGAGCGCGCCGGTTTCGAGGTGCGCGACGTGCACCCGACCCATTACGGCCGCATCTGCCCGATTGAGACGCCGGAAGGCCCGAATATCGGTCTGATCAACAGCCTGGCCACCTATGCCCGCGTCAACCAGTACGGCTTCATCGAGGCGCCGTACCGCAAGGTGTTCGACGGCCGGGTGACCAGCGACGTGGTCTATCTCTCGGCCATGGAAGAGGGGCGCTACACCGTGGCGCAGGCCAATTCCATCCTGGATGCCGATGGCCGTTTCACCGAGGATCTGGTGTCGTGCCGCCGGGCCGGTGACTTCGTCATGGTGCCCGCCAACGAGATCAACATGATCGACGTGTCGCCGAAGCAGCTGGTTTCGGTCGCCGCCGCGCTGATCCCGTTCCTGGAGAACGACGACGCCAACCGCGCCCTGATGGGTTCGAACATGCAGCGTCAGGCCGTTCCGCTGATCCGCGCCGAGGCCCCCCTGGTGGGCACCGGCATGGAGCAGGCGGTGGCCCGCGACTCGGGCGCGGCGATCACCGCCAAGCGTACCGGCGTGGTCGATCAGGTGGACGCCACCCGCGTGGTTATCCGCGCCACCGAGGAGACTCAGGCCTCGGCTTCGGGTGTGGACATCTACAACCTGCTGAAGTTCCAGCGTTCCAACCAGAACACCTGCATCACCCAGCGTCCGCTGGTGAAGGTGGGCGATCTGATCGCCAAGGGCGACATCATCGCCGACGGCCCCTCGACCCAGTTGGGCGAGCTGGCTCTGGGCCGCAACGTGCTGGTCGCGTTCATGCCCTGGAACGGCTACAACTTCGAAGATTCGATCCTGATCTCCGAGCGTATCGTCCGCGACGACGTCTTCACCTCGATCCATATCGAGGAATTCGAAGTCATGGCCCGCGATACCAAGCTGGGCCAGGAAGAAATCACCCGCGATATCCCCAATGTGGGTGAAGAGGCTCTCAAGAACCTGGACGAGGCTGGCATCGTTTACATCGGTGCCGAGGTCAAGCCGGGCGACATTCTGGTGGGCAAGGTGACGCCGAAGGGCGAATCCCCCATGACCCCGGAAGAGAAGCTGCTGCGCGCCATCTTCGGCGAAAAGGCTTCGGATGTCCGCGATACCTCGCTTCGTCTGCCTCCGGGCGTGTCGGGCACCATCGTCGAAGTCCGTGTCTTCTCGCGCCGTGGCGTGGAGAAGGACGAGCGCGCGCTCGCCATCGAGCGGGCGGAAATCGAGCGTCTGGCCAAGGACCGCGACGACGAGCGTCACATCCTGGAGCGGTCGTTCTTCGCCCGTCTCAAGGCGCTGATCCTCGGCAAGAAGGTCGTCTCGGGTCCCAAGGGCATCAAGGCCGGTACCGTTCTTACCGACGCCAATATGGACGAACTGCATCCCAGCACCTGGCGCAACATCGCCATCGATGACGATGCTGTGATGGCCGATTCCGAGGCGCTGAAGCGCGCTTTCGACCAGCAGGTCGACAAGCTGCAGGAGCGTTTCGAGAACAAGGTCGAGAAGCTGCAGCGCGGTGACGAACTGCCGCCCGGCGTGATGAAAATGGTCAAGGTGTTCGTGGCGGTGAAGCGCAAGCTGCAGCCGGGCGACAAGATGGCCGGACGTCACGGCAACAAGGGCGTCATCTCGCGCATCGTTCCGCTGGAAGACATGCCCTATCTGGAAGACGGCCAGCAGGTGGATATCGTGCTGAACCCGCTGGGCGTGCCGAGCCGCATGAATGTGGGTCAGATTCTCGAGACCCATCTGGGCTGGGCCTGCGCGGGCCTGGGCCAGCAGATCGGCGGCATGCTCGACAAGTACAAGCGCAACGCCGCGACCATGATCGACCTGAAGTCCAAGTTGAAGGACGTCTACGGCGACGCCATCTATGAGGACGAGATTGCCGGTCTGGCTGATCACGAGATCACCGAACTGGCTCATAACCTCACTCCGGGCGTGCCGATCGCCACCCCGGTGTTCGACGGCGCCCGCGAAAGCGACATCGTCGAGATGCTGACCAAGGCCAACCGGTCCTCGTCGGGCCAGGTGACCCTGGTGGACGGCCGCACCGGCGAGCCCTTCGACCGTAAGGTGACGGTGGGCTACATCTATATGCTGAAGCTGCACCACCTAGTGGACGACAAGATCCACGCCCGTTCCATCGGCCCGTACTCGCTGGTCACCCAGCAGCCGCTGGGCGGTAAGGCGCAGTTCGGTGGTCAGCGCTTCGGTGAAATGGAAGTGTGGGCGCTGGAAGCTTATGGTGCCGCCTACACGCTGCAGGAAATGCTGACGGTCAAGTCGGACGACGTTTCCGGCCGCACCAAGGTCTATGAGGCCATCGTGCGCGGCGACGACACCTTCGAGGCCGGTATCCCCGAGTCGTTCAACGTGCTGGTCAAGGAGCTTCGCTCTCTCGGCCTGAACGTCGAACTGACCCAGCGGAACTACTAAGCATTTTACGGACCCGGCGCGGGGGAGGCTTCTCCTCCCCCGCAGCCCTCAAAGGTCACACGGGAGTTTGTCGATGAACGAACTTATGAAGATCTTCGGCCAGGTGAGCGGCACTCAGTCGTTCGACCAGATCCGCATCTCCATCGCCTCGCCGGAGCGTATCCGCTCCTGGTCGTACGGTGAGATCAAGAAGCCGGAGACCATCAACTACCGCACCTTCAAGCCCGAGCGCGACGGCCTGTTCTGCGCCCGCATCTTCGGGCCGATCAAGGACTACGAGTGCCTGTGCGGCAAGTATAAGCGCATGAAGTATCGCGGCATCATCTGCGAGAAGTGCGGCGTGGAAGTCACCCTGGCCAAGGTCCGGCGCGAGCGCATGGGCCATATCGAGTTGGCCTCTCCCGTGGCCCATATCTGGTTCCTGAAGTCGCTGCCTTCGCGCATCGGTCTGCTGTGCGACATGACGCTGAAGGATCTGGAGCGGATTCTCTATTTCGAGAATTACGTGGTGGTCGAGCCCGGCCTCACGCCCTTGAAGATCCGCGAACTGCTGACCGAAGAGCAGTATATGCGCGCCGTCGATGAGTATGGCGAGGATGCCTTCACCGCCAAGATCGGCGCCGAGGCCATCCGCGACATGCTGACGGTCATCGATCTGGAGACCGAGAAGGCCCAGCTTAAGGTCGACCTCAAGGAGACCACGTCCGAGGCCAAGCGCAAGAAGCTGGTCAAGCGCATGAAGCTGGTCGAGGCCTTCATGGAATCCGGCTCGCGCCCGGAATGGATGATCCTGGAAGTCATTCCGGTGATTCCGCCGGAACTGCGTCCGCTGGTTCCCCTGGATGGCGGCCGTTTCGCGACCTCGGATCTGAACGACCTCTATCGTCGCGTCATCAACCGCAACAACCGTCTGAAGCGCCTCATCGAGCTGCGCGCGCCCGAGATCATCGTGCGCAACGAAAAGCGCATGCTGCAGGAAGCCGTTGACGCCCTGTTCGACAACGGCCGCCGTGGCCGCGCCATCACAGGCGCCAACAAGCGTCCGCTGAAGTCGCTGTCCGACATGCTCAAGGGCAAGCAGGGCCGCTTCCGTCAGAACCTGCTGGGCAAGCGCGTCGATTATTCCGGCCGTTCGGTCATCGTGGTGGGTCCTGAGCTGAAGCTGCACCAGTGCGGCCTCCCCAAGAAGATGGCGCTGGAGCTGTTCAAGCCCTTCGTTTACTCGAAGCTCGAACTCTACGGCATGGCCACCACCATCAAGGCCGCCAAGCGCATGGTGGAAAAGGAACGTCCCGAGGTGTGGGACATTCTGGAAGAGGTCATCCGCGAGCATCCCGTGATGCTGAACCGCGCGCCGACGCTGCACCGTCTGGGCATCCAGGCCTTCGAGCCGGTCCTGATCGAGGGTAAGGCCATCCAGCTGCATCCGCTGGTCTGCACCGCCTTCAACGCCGATTTCGACGGCGATCAGATGGCCGTGCACGTCCCGCTGAGCCTTGAGGCCCAGCTGGAAGCCCGCGTGCTGATGATGTCCACCAACAACATCCTGTCGCCCGCCAACGGCAAGCCGATCATCGTGCCGTCGCAAGATATCGTGCTGGGCATTTATTACATCACCATGGAACGGGACGAGATGCCCGGCCAGGTGCTGAAGATCCGGTCCATGGACGAGCTGAAGGGCGCCATCGCCAACAACTCGATCCTGTTCTACTGCCCGACCGATCCCAATACCAAGATCGACACCAAGGATCTGGACACCCTGCTGGACCGTCTGGCCAGCCGCAATGTCACGGCACACCGCCGCGTCAACCCGTCTTCCAAGGACGCGCTGGAAGCTGGCCTCAAGGGTGGCCATCTGCGTCTGTTCAATGTGGAAAAGCCCGGCGTCCCGCTGGTCTTCGCCGATGTGAACGACGCCGAGAAGGCCATCAAGGACGGCAAGGCCATCCTGTTCAAGGTTCCGGTCTTCGTGAACATGGCCGAGATCGAGGAAGCCCTGACCGAAAAGACGGTCACGTTGCACACCAAGATCCGCGCCCGTTTCGATACCGTGGATTCCGAAGGCACTCCGGTGACCCAGATCGTGGACACCACGCCGGGCCGCATGATGCTCTCGGTGATTCTGCCCAAGAACAAGAACGTGCCCTTCTCCCTGATCAACCGTCTGTTGACCAAGAAGGAAATCCAGAACGTCATCGACGTGGTCTATCGCCATTGCGGTCAGAAAGAGACGGTGATCTTCGCCGACCGCGTCATGGGCCTGGGCTATTCCAACGCCTTCAAGGCGGGCATCTCGTTCGGCAAGGACGATCTGGTCATCCCGCCGGAAAAGGAGACCCTGGTCTCCGAGACCGAAGAGAAGGCCAAGGAATACGAGCAGCAGTACCAGGACGGTCTGATCACTCAGGGCGAAAAGTACAACAAGGTGGTCGACGCCTGGTCCAAGTGCACCGACGACGTTGCCGACGCCATGATGAAGCAGATCTCCAGCCTGGTTCCGGGCAAGCAGATCAACTCCATCTATATGATGGCGCACTCCGGCGCCCGTGGTTCCGCCGCCCAGATGAAGCAGCTGGCTGGCATGCGCGGCCTGATGGCCAAGCCCTCGGGCGAGATCATCGAGACGCCGATCATTTCCAACTTCAAGGAAGGCCTTACCGTGCTGGAGTACTTCAACTCCACCCACGGCGCCCGTAAGGGTCTGGCCGATACCGCCTTGAAGACCGCCAATTCGGGTTACCTGACCCGTCGTCTGGTGGACGTGGCCCAGGACGCCATCATCTGCGAAGAAGATTGCGGTACCACCAACGGCCTGACCGTGTCTCCGGTGATCGAAGGCGGCGAAGTCATCGCTTCGCTGGCCGAACGTATCCTCGGCCGCTCGGCGGCCCGCGACATCGTCAATCCGCTGACCGGCGAAGTCATCGTCAAGGCGGCCCAGATGATCCAGGAGACCGAGGTCGAGGCCATCGACGCCGCCGGGATCGAGACCGTGGTGATCCGTTCGGTGCTGACCTGCGACTCGGAAGAGGGCGTTTGCGGCTCGTGCTACGGCCGCGATCTGGCTCGCGGCACCCGCGTCAATGTGGGTGAAGCGGTCGGCGTCATCGCCGCCCAGTCCATCGGCGAGCCCGGCACCCAGCTGACCATGCGTACCTTCCATATCGGTGGCGCGGCCCAGCGTGGTGCCGAGCAGTCCTCCATCGAGGCGACCTTCGACGGCACCGTCCAGGTGATCAACCGCAACGTGGTGGTCAACTCGTCGGGCAACAGCATCGTCATGAGCCGCAACTGCGAAGTGGCTCTGCTCGACATCAACAACCGCGAACGCGCCCGTCACCGCGTCCCCTACGGCGCCAAGCTGCTGGTGGACGAGGCTCAGAAGGTCGCCAAGGGCACCAAGCTGGCCGAATGGGACCCCTACACCCTGCCGATCATCACCGAGCGTGCGGGTGTGGCCCATTACGTCGATCTGACCGAAGGCCTGTCCATGCGCGAGGTGGTCGACGAAGCCACCGGCATCGCCAGCAAGGTGGTCGTCGACTGGAAGCAGCAGCCCCGTGGCGCCGAACTGCGTCCGCGCGTCACGCTCCGTGACGAGAAGGGCGAGGAGCTGTTGCTCGCCAACGGTCTGGAGGCCCGCTACTTCATGAGCGTGGACGCCATCCTGTCGGTGGAAAACGGTACCAAGGTCAACGCTGGCGACGTGCTGGCGCGCATTCCGCGTGAATCGTCCAAGACCCGCGACATCACCGGCGGTCTGCCGCGTGTGGCGGAATTGTTCGAGGCCCGCAAGCCCAAGGACCACGCCATCATCTCCGATTGCGACGGCCGCGTAGAGTTCGGCAAGGACTACAAGTCCAAGCGCCGCATCCTGGTGGTCCCGGAAGAGGGCGATGCCATCGAGTATCTGATCCCCAAGGGCAAGCACATCTCGGTGCAGGAAGGCGATTATGTCCGCCGCGGCGATCCGCTGATGGACGGCAATCCCGTGCCGCACGACATCCTGAAGGTCCTGGGCGTGGAAGCCCTGGCCCAGTATCTCATCAACGAGATTCAGGAGGTCTATCGTCTGCAGGGCGTGAAGATCAACGACAAGCACATCGAGGTGATCGTTCGCCAGATGCTGCAGAAGGTCGAGATCACCGATCCGGGCGACACCACCCTTCTGGTGGGCGAGCAGGTGGACCGTGTCGAGTTCGATATCGAGAACTCGAAGGCCATCCGCGAGCAGGGTCGTCCGGCCTCGGGCACGCCGGTGCTGCAGGGCATCACCAAGGCGTCTTTGCAGACCCACTCCTTCATCTCGGCGGCTTCCTTCCAGGAAACCACCCGCGTTCTGACCGAAGCGGCCGTTTCCGGCAAGGTGGACAGCCTGCAGGGCCTGAAGGAAAACGTCATCGTCGGCCGTCTGATCCCCGCCGGTACCGGCGCGGTGATGAACCGTCTGCGCGTCATTGCCGCCCAGCGCGACAAGGACATGCAGGTCGACGACGGCTCCGAGGTTCCGGCCATTCCGCCGGTGGCCGAGGGGGCTGCCCCCGAGGCTCCGCCCGCCGAATAGTCTGCTCCCTCATTGGGTCAAGACCGCATCCCCGCCTCCTGCCAAGGAGGCGGGGATGACTTTTTTTGACGTCATGAAATAGGGTGGGGACCTTACGCCTTCGAGGCGCTATCATCATGGGACGAAATCCCGGGGCGCCAAATCCCGGGTAGAGCATCAAGGGAGAAGCCATGAGCTCGCGGTGGGTCCAGACGGTGGCGATAGTGATCGCCATGGGCGGTGCTTTGCCCGTCCAGGCCGCCTGTCTGGCGCGCCCGTCTTCCACCACCGAACTGGCCCAATGTTCCACCGCCGCCGCCTCGGGTGACGGCATCGCCGCCCGGCTTCTGGGCGATGTGATGGGTGATCCGACCCAGCGTCATTATGATCCAGCCACGGCCTTAGCCTGGTGGGAACAAGCCGCCGCCACGGGCGATGGATTGGCTTTGCGCCGCCTGTTTGACGCCCACTGGTATGGGCGCGGAACCCCCAAGGACCCGGCCAAGGCCCGGACCTATCTGGCCAAGGCTGTGGCCGCCGGTGCCCAATGGGCTCGCCTGGCGCGCGCCGTTCTGGCCGAGGGCGAGGAGCCCTCCCTGGCCGCCGATCTCTATAACGGTCTGGCCGCCGAGGGCAATTGTCTGGCCCAATTGCGTCTAGCCCATGGCCATGACCGGGGCGGCTGGGTGGAGAAGAACCGTAATCAGGCCTTTTATTGGGCCAGTGTGGCGGGCATCTCGGGACGGAGCCAGCCAGCGCCCGAAGACCACCCCCTGTTCGATAACCGCTTTCACTATCGTGACTGCACCAGCGAGGCCTATTTCCTGCGCGAGGAATTGGGGCGCGGTCTGGCCGCCGATCTGCGCGGCCGGGTGGAGGAATCCGCGGCGGCCTGGAAACCGGGACGCATCCCCGAACGGCAAGGCCCGGTGGAGGCGCCGCCCGCCATTGGCGTGGCACCGGTCGGTCTGGGCTCTGGGGCCGCCCCCCGCATGCCCGAATGGCGGCCGCTGGCCGCTTCGTTGCAGCGTCCGCCCAGCCGCGCGCGTCTGGGAGCGGAGGATGTCTTCGCCCAGGTGGGCCGCTCGGTCTATGTGGTGATCGCCGCCCGCACCGAGGAGGATCTGAAGGCCAGGAACGGTCGTTTCGGTTCGGCCGTGGCCATGGATGAGCGGACATTGGTGACCAATTGCCATGTCATCGACGAGATGGCGGTGATTCTGCTGCGTCAGGGATCACAGACCCTGAGGGCCACGCCGTCGGGCGGCGACCCCGCCACCGACCGCTGCCTGATGAGCGTCTCGCCCGGGCGGCTGTCGGCGGTTCCGGGCATCCGGCCCTGGGACGATCTGCGGGTGGGCGAGACGGTCTATTCCATTGGTGCGCCCAAGGGGCTGGAGGCGACCTTGGGTCAGGGGCTGATCTCGGGATTGCGGCCCATCAAGACATTGCACTATGTCCAGACCTCGGCCCCCATCTCGCCCGGATCGTCGGGTGGCGGGCTGTTCGACGCGGCGGGCAATCTGGTGGGGATCACCACCTTTCACATCCGCGACGCCGACGGCCTCAACTTCGCCATCGCGGCCGAGGATTTCTTCCGTTAGGGCATGGCGGCATCCCGGACAGCCGAAGCACGATCCGGGATCCAGGGGGGTGCACCTCCAGCCTTTCCGCGACTCCTGGATCCCGGCTTAAAGAGCCGGGATGACGAAGAAAAGAGTTAAGTTAGCGCTATGGGGCTCCCGCCCCGCGCCTCCGGCTGGAGGCGATGCTTCCAGACCTTCTCACCTAAACCTCGCCGCCCGCCTTGATGGACTCGACGATGTCGCGCAAGGACACGGTTTGCGGTGCCTTGCCCGTGGGGGCCGAGGGGATGGGGGCGGGGAAGAAGGGACTTTCCGGCGCAAGCGCATTGGCGAAGTCGGAGGCCGAGACGCTGCGCACTGACGCCTGGGTGACGGGCGCCACCGCCTGCACCACCTGGGTCAATGCGGTCTCGGTGGGGGTCGATGGGAGCGGGGCCTCGGGCCGGGCCATGGGGCGAAGGGCGGCAAGCTGCGGGTTGCTGGTGTCCACGGCTGGCTGGTGGGCCGAGGCGGCGTCATCACCCAGCGCGCTCTTGAAGCGGGCCTGCACACTCTTATAAAGACCGGCGACGGTGCGGGCCTTGCCGAAGACTTCTGGATTGGCCCGCGCCGCGTCAGGCAGCAGATGACGGGCGGAATGTTTGGGGTTGTCTTCCATGCCCTCGATCACTCGGGCGGCGCCGGATGCTCCCAGGAAATGGGCGAGGTAAAGATCCGAGGCCGTGGCCTCGCGGCCCAGACGCTTTTCCAGGGTCTTGGCATTGTCCTTGGCGAATTCGGCGGCCATCAGGGAGGACAGCTTGGGGTCCTTGCGCAGATCCAGGATGGCCTTCTTCATGGCCTTGTCGGAAACGTCCAGACGGCCGTCGGCCCCCTTGGTGATGGCCTCGGCGGCATCGCCCAAACCATGTTCGGCCCCGTGACGCTTGACCATGTCCAGCCAGGTGCCCGCGGTGAACTGGAACAGTCCCGAGGCCGAGGATTTGGTGTTGCGGGCCTGTGGGTCGAGGCCGCTTTCCTGGGTGGCCTGGGCCAGGAGATAGCCGAAGGAAACGCCGGTGCTGTCCGCGGCTTCGCGGATTCCGGAAAGCACATGTCCGGGCCGGGTCGTGTCGATGGGGGATGAACCGGTGATATCGGCGGTCGGGGTCTGCATGGCGAACCTCGGATTCGAAACCACGCACACTATAGCATGGAAAGGTTACCAAGAATCGACTCGCTGGAATCGAATCGGAGAGCCGCGCGCGGGCCGTCGAAATGTCCCGACTCTTTCGCTTGACGGGGGGCGGGCGGATAAATAGGATGCGCGCTTCTCGGGGGACCGGTATCTGTCCGCCTGGACGGTTTTCGTTGTCCCGAGGCTTGCGAAACACTGATGACAACGCCGAACGGGTCGGCGACCGAGATCGTAAGAAAACCCCGGCGGGGAACCGCAGGCGGGTTTTTTTTCTGGTTTTGCGTCCAGGGACCTGTGTGAAGGGAAAGTGACTGAATGCCCACGATCAATCAATTGATCCGTAAGCCGCGCCAGCCTGTGGCGGCGCGCAACAAGGTCCCCGCCATGGAGGCCTGCCCGCAGAAGCGCGGCGTTTGCACTCGCGTGTACACGACCACTCCGAAGAAGCCGAACTCGGCGCTTCGTAAGGTCGCCCGCGTGCGCCTGACCAACGGTTTCGAGGTTACCTCGTACATTCCGGGCGAAGGTCACAACCTTCAGGAACACTCGGTGGTGATGATCCGCGGCGGTCGTGTGAAGGACTTGCCGGGTGTCCGCTACCACATCATCCGCGGCACGCTCGATACCCAGGGCGTCAAGGATCGCCGTCAGCGTCGTTCGAAGTACGGCGCGAAGCGTCCGAAGTAAGGAGTTCATCAGATGTCTCGTCGTCACGCCGCTGAAAAGCGCGAAATCACCCCCGACGCCAAGTTTCACGACTATGTCGTCGCCAAGTTCATGAACTGCCTGATGCTCGACGGCAAGAAGTCCGCCGCCGAAGCCATCGTTTATGGCGCCCTGGACAAGATCCAGGCCAAGACCGGCCAGGACCCGCTGAAGGTGTTCCATGAGGCTCTCGACAACGTGAAGCCGGCTCTCGAAGTCCGCTCGCGCCGCGTCGGCGGTGCCACCTATCAGGTGCCCGTCGAAGTGCGGACCGATCGCCGTCAGGCCCTGGCCATCCGCTGGCTGATCGATTACTCGCGCAAGCGTTCCGAGACCACCATGATCGACCGCCTGTCGGGTGAGCTTCTCGACGCCGCCAACAATCGTGGCGCCGCCGTCAAGAAGCGCGAAGACACCCACCGTATGGCGGAGGCCAACAAGGCCTTCTCCCATTACCGCTGGTAACTGGAGAACGAGACCATCATGGCCCGGACGACGCCCCTCGAGCGGTACCGCAATATCGGCATCATGGCCCACATCGATGCCGGTAAGACCACGACCACCGAACGCATCCTCTACTACACCGGCAAGTCCTATAAGATCGGCGAAGTGCACGAAGGCACCGCCACCATGGACTGGATGGAGCAGGAGCAGGAGCGCGGCATCACCATCACTTCCGCCGCGACCACCGCGTTCTGGCGCGATCACCGCGTCAACATCATCGACACCCCCGGCCACGTGGACTTCACCATCGAGGTGGAGCGTTCGCTCCGCGTGCTCGACGGTGCGGTGACCGTGTTCGACTCGGTGGCGGGCGTGGAGCCCCAGTCCGAGACGGTGTGGCGTCAGGCCGACAAGTACGGCGTGCCGCGCATCTGTTTCGTGAACAAGATGGACCGCATCGGCGCCAACTTCTATCGCTGCGTGGACATGATCGTCGACCGTCTGGGCGCCCGCCCGCTGGTCATGCATCTGCCCATCGGCGAGGAAAGCGGCTATATCGGCCTGGTGGATCTGCTGCGCAATTGCGCGGTGATCTGGAAGGACGAAAGCCTGGGCGCCGAGTTCGAGGACCAGCCCATCCCCGCCGATCTGGTTGAGAAGGCCGCCCAGTACCGCGCCCAGCTCATCGAGACCGCGGTCGAGATGGACGACGACGCCATGGAAATGTACCTGGGAGGCGAAGAGCCGTCCTTCGAGGTGCTGCAGGCCTGTATCCGCAAGGGCACCATCTCGCGCACCTTCGTGCCGGTGCTGTGCGGCTCGGCGTTCAAGAACAAGGGCGTGCAGCCCCTGCTCGACGCCGTCATCGACTATCTCCCGGCCCCCGTCGACATTCCCGCCATCAAGGGCGTGAAGTACGGCACCGAGGACGAGATCGCCAAGCACGCCACCGATGACGAGCCCTTCGCCGGTCTCGCCTTCAAGATCATGAACGACCCCTTCGTGGGCTCGCTCACCTTCGTGCGCGTCTATGCGGGCGTCGTGGAATCGGGCAGCTACATCCAGAACACGGTCAAGGACAAGCGCGAGCGCGTCGGCCGCATGCTGCTGATGCACGCCAATTCGCGTGAGGAAATCAAGGAAGCCCGCGCTGGCGATATCGTCGCCTTTGCCGGTCTGAAGGACACCACCACCGGTGACACCCTGTGCGACCCGACCCCCAGCTCGCTGGTGATCCTGGAGCGCATGGAATTCCCCGAGCCGGTGATCGAAGTGGCCGTGGAGCCCAAGTCCAAGGCCGACCAGGAGAAGATGGGCGTCGCCCTGGCGCGTCTGGCCGCCGAGGATCCCTCGTTCCGCGTCACCTCCGATGTGGAATCCGGCCAGACCGTCATCAAGGGCATGGGCGAACTGCATCTGGAAATCCTCGTGGACCGCATGAAGCGCGAGTTCAAGGTGGAAGCCAATGTGGGCGCCCCCCAGGTGGCCTATCGCGAGACCATCTCCAAGACCTACGAAGTCGACTACACCCACAAGAAGCAGACCGGTGGCTCGGGCCAGTTCGCCCGCGTCAAGATCAAGTTCGAGCCGGGCGAGACCGGTTCGGGCTATGTCTTCGAGAACAAGGTCATCGGCGGTTCGGTTCCCAAGGAATACGTGCCCGGCGTCGACAAGGGCATCAAGTCGGCCAAGGATAACGGCGTCATCGCCGGCTTCCCGCTGATCGACTTCAAGGCCACCCTGGTGGACGGCGCCTATCACGACGTCGACTCCTCGGTTCTCGCCTTCGAAATCGCGTCGCGCGCCGCCTTCCGTGAGGGCATCGCCAAGGCCGGTCCGAAGCTGCTCGAGCCGATGATGAAGGTCGAGGTCGTGACGCCCGAGGATTACCTGGGCGATGTGATCGGCGATCTGAACAGCCGTCGCGGCCAGGTCAGCGACATGGATCAGCGCGGCAATGCCCGCGTGATCACCGCCATGGTCCCGCTGGCCAACATGTTCGGTTACGTGAATACCCTGCGTTCCATGTCCCAGGGCCGGGCGCAGTACAGCATGACCTTTGACCACTATTCGGAAGTGCCCCAGAACGTGTCGGACGAGATCCGCGCGAAGCTGGCTGGCTAATCTGACATCTATCGAGGACGGAGTAAGAAACGATGGCTAAGGCTAAATTTGAGCGCAACAAGCCTCACTGCAATATCGGCACCATCGGTCACGTTGACCATGGCAAGACCTCGCTGACCGCGGCGATCACCAAGATCCTGGCCGAGACCGGCGGCGCCACCTTCACCGCCTACGACCAGATCGACAAGGCGCCGGAAGAGAAGGCCCGTGGCATCACCATCTCGACCGCTCACGTCGAGTACGAGACCACCAACCGCCACTACGCCCATGTGGACTGCCCCGGCCACGCCGACTATGTGAAGAACATGATCACCGGCGCGGCGCAGATGGACGGCGCCATCCTGGTCGTGTCGGCCGCCGACGGCCCCATGCCCCAGACCCGCGAGCACATCCTGCTGGCCCGTCAGGTGGGCGTGCCCGCCCTGGTGGTGTTCATGAACAAGTGCGACATGGTCGATGATCCCGAGCTGCTGGATCTGGTCGAGCTGGAAGTGCGCGAGCTGCTGAGCTCGTATGACTTCCCCGGCGACGACATTCCGATCGTGCGCGGCTCGGCCCTGTGCGCCCTGGAAGACAAGCAGCCGGAAATCGGCCGCGAGGCGATCCTGTCGCTGATGGCCGAAGTGGACAAGTACATCCCGCAGCCGGAGCGTCCCAAGGACAAGCCGTTCCTGATGCCCATCGAAGACGTGTTCTCCATCTCGGGCCGCGGCACCGTGGTGACCGGCCGTGTCGAGCGTGGCGTCGTGAAGGTGGGCGAGGAAGTCGAGATCGTCGGCATCAAGGCGACCGTCAAGACCACCTGCACCGGCGTGGAAATGTTCCGCAAGCTGCTCGATCAGGGTGAGGCTGGCGACAATATCGGCGCCCTGCTGCGCGGCACCAAGCGCGAGGACGTGGAGCGCGGTCAGGTTCTGGCGGCTCCGGGCTCCATCACGCCCCACACCGACTTCGAGGCCGAAGCCTACATCCTGAACAAGGAAGAAGGCGGCCGTCATACCCCGTTCTTCACCAACTACCGTCCGCAGTTCTACTTCCGCACCACCGACGTGACCGGTGTGGTTGCTCTGCCGGAAGGCACCGAGATGGTGATGCCGGGCGACAACGTGAAGATGATCGTGACCCTGATCGCCCCCATCGCCATGGACCAGGGCCTGCGCTTCGCCATCCGCGAAGGCGGCCGTACCGTCGGCGCCGGCGTGGTGGCCAAGATCATCAAGTAGTCTTTCGAGACCACTTGCTTAAAACGAGACGCCCCCGAAGGGAAACCTCCGGGGGCGTTTTCGTTTGAGGAGGGCTATTGTGGGCTGCCGCCCACGCCCGCTTGGGGCCAGGGGCCCCAAACCCCAGATGATAGCCCTTCAATATAGGCCAGAATTAGTGAGCGGGTGACTTTAATGGCCCGGATACGGTCATCCCCACTTATCCAGACAGGCTTGCCGTGACGGCTATCGTTGGAAATTTCTCTAAGAAAGTCCATGTCGCTATCCCTAACGCCGAGCTTCTCCTTAAGCATCAATATGGCCTTCTTCTTATCGCATTCGTTCAAATGCCTGATGTCTTGAAGAATAGATTCAAACGCCCTATAGCACAGGAAGCCTGTGTCAGCAGGACGACGCATCGCGTTGATAAGATCGGCAATGGCGTGCCTAACAAAAGCATTGGCGCCAGAGAGGTGGGCAATCTTTGCCAAGTCTGGAATTGCCTGTGTTGTCAGAGCAGCAGGCATGTCAATGCCAAAAGTAATGCCATTTCCACTGTTAATGTCAATTGCGGATGTAATCTCTACGGCATGAGCCATCGCTGTAACCATGCCGGTGATTTCAACAACATGATTTGCTGCGTCAGAAACAATATTTCGTACTGTGTGTATGTCGGAAAAGCAGCAATCTGACGCTACCAATATTGACACCTTGTTTGCGAATATATTTACTGTTAAATCGATTGTGATGCCGATGTCTGAATTGGCAACGGTGAGGTTAATTGGTCTGTCATAAGAGAATGCAGCGCGCTCCGGATGGACCGTTCCACTAAAGACCCAGTTTTCCGCCTTTCTGTGCGTGCTAGTATTCACCTCCCCCAATTCTCCACCCGCAACCCGTCCACCCGTCGGAACTCGCCTTCGTTGGCGGTGACCAGGGTGACGCCCAGTGCCAAGGCATGAGCGGCGATCCACAGGTCGTTGCCGCCGATGGGGCGCCCCTCTTGCTCCAGAGCAGTTCTTATCTCGCCGTAGACCGAACTGGTGGGGTCCTCCAAGGGCAGAACCTCGATGGTATCCAGCAATGCCGCCACCAGCGCTGCGAGCCGCGCGGAGCCCTTGCGGATGGCCCCAAATCGCAGTTCACCGGCGCAGATAATGCTGGTGCAGACGTGATCCTCGCCGACCTCGGCAAGACGGTGTGCCGCAGGCCCCTGGGGATGCCTCAACATATCGGACAGAATGTTGGTGTCCAGAAGGTAGCGCATTCACAGATCCGCAGGTTCGGGCGGCGGATCGTCGATCTCGGGAAAATCCTCTTCCAAAGGCTCGAGCGTTGCCAGCAATGTCAGCAATGACCGCTTTCGCATTGGCTCCAGGATCAACCGGTCGCCCTCCTTGCGCAGGACGGCGTCCTCGCCCGGCAGTTCGAATTCGCGCGGGATGCGGACGGCCTGGTTGCGGCCGTTGCGGAACAGGCGGACATGGCGTTCATGGTTCATGGGCAACTCCTAGCCTATGCCGCAGCATAGGCCGATTTCCGGCCCGCCTCAATAACCGTGAGGCAAGCGGAAGAGTCCTGTTGCCAAGCCCTATGACTCTCTGTATAAGGCTGCCTTCGGCTTCGGCCTCATTCCGTAAGAGCGGCTTTGCCACTGGCTTAGCGGCTGACTGCGGGAGGCTCTTTGAATTGACTGTTTTCACCGATCGGCGCCCCGACGGGGCGCCGATCCGATTTGACGGATGACTTGAATATGGAAAGCCAAAACATCCGCATCCGCCTCAAGGCGTTTGATCACCGCGTGCTGGACCAGTCCACCCGCGAGATCGTCAACACCGCCAAGAGGACCGGGGCGCAGGTGCGCGGTCCGATCCCGCTGCCCAGCCGGATCGAGAAGTTCACCGTGAACCGTAGCCCGCACATCGACAAGAAGTCGCGCGAGCAGTTCGAGATTCGGACTCACAAGCGTCTTCTGGACATCGTCGATCCGACTCCGCAGACCGTGGACGCGCTGATGAAGCTCGACCTGGCTGCTGGCGTCGACGTCGAGATTAAGCTCTAAGGAACCTAACAATGCGCTCTGGTCTCATCGCCCAGAAGGTCGGCATGACGAGGATCTTCACCGAGGACGGCACCCATGTGCCCGTCACCGTGCTGAAGGTCGACACCTGTCAGGTGGTCTCGACCCGCTCTGTGGAAAAGGACGGCTACGTTGCCGTTCAGCTTGGTGCCGGTACCGCCAAGGTGAAGAATGTGAGCAAGCCTGCTCGCGCCAACTTCGCCAAGGCCAAGGTCGAGCCCAAGAAGAAGCTGGTGGAATTCCGCGTTGCCCCCGAGAACCTTCTCGAGGTCGGCACCGAACTCTCCGCCGCCCATTTCATCCCCGGTCAGTACGTGGACGTGACCGGCACCACCATCGGCAAGGGCTTTGCCGGCGGTATGAAGCGCTGGAACTTCCGTGGCCTCGAAGCCACGCACGGCGTTTCGGTGTCGCACCGCTCTCACGGCTCCACCGGCCAGCGCCAGGACCCCGGCAAGGTGTTCAAAGGCAAGAAGATGGCCGGTCACATGGGCGATGAGCAGGTGACCACTCAGAACCTCACCGTGGTGTCCACCGACGCCGATCGCGGCCTGATCCTGGTTAAGGGTTCGGTTCCCGGTCACGAGGGGTCTTGGGTGCTCGTCCGCGACGCGGTGAAGCGCAAGCTGCCTGATGGCGTGCCGTTCCCGGCCGGCGTCAAGGCCGCGGCCTCGGCCGAGTAAAGGATCAAGGCGATGAAGACGAATGTAATCAGCCTGGACAACCAGACCGTCGGCGAGATCGAACTGGCCGACGAGATCTTCGGTCTGCCGGTCCGCGGGGACATCCTGTTCCGCGCCGTCAACTGGCAGCTGGCCAAGCGCCAGTCGGGCAACCACAAGACCAAGACCATCAGCGAAATCTCCGGCACCACCAAGAAGCCCTTCGCTCAGAAGGGTGGCGGTCGTGCCCGTCAGGGTTCGCTGCGCTCCGCTCAGTTCCGCGGCGGCTCGACCATTTTCGGCCCCGTCGTGCGCTCTCACGCTCACGACCTGCCCAAGAAGGTCCGCAAGCTGGCTCTGAAGACCGCTCTGTCGGCCAAGGTGGCCGATGGCAAGCTGATCGTGGTGGACAACGCCACGGCCGGATCGCCCAAGACCAAGGACCTGGCCGCCCGTCTCGGCAAGCTGGGCCTGAGCTCGGTGTTGTTCATCGACGGCGCCGCCGTGGACGGCAACTTCGCTCTGGCCAGCCGCAACATTCCTTACGTGGATGTGCTGCCGCAGCAGGGTGCCAACGTCTATGACATCCTGCGTCGCGAAACCCTGGTTCTGACCAAGGACGCGGTCGCCGCCCTGGAGGCTCGCCTGAAATGAGCAAGCTCGTCATCAGCAAGGAGCGGATGTACGACGTCGTCCGCGCCCCCGTGATCACCGAAAAGGCGACCATGGGCTCCGAGTTCCGCCAGGTCACCTTCAAGGTGCCGCTGGATGCGACCAAGCCGGAGATCAAGGCCGCTGTCGAGGGGATTTTCGGGGTGAAGGTCACCGCCGTGAACACCCTGATCGCCAAGGGCAAGGTCAAGCGCTTCCGCGGCCGTCCCGGCGTGCGTTCCGACGTCAAGAAGGCGATCGTTACGCTGGCCGAGGGCCACTCCATCGACGTGACCACGGGAGTCTGACACCATGGCACTGAAGACATTCAAGCCCACGACTCCGGGCCGTCGCCAGCTCGTCCTGGTCGATCGTTCGGAACTCTGGAAGGGTAAGCCCGAGAAGAGCCTGACCGAAGGTCTGCGCTCCAAGGGCGGCCGCAACAACACCGGTCGGGTGACCGTCCGGTGGCGTGGCGGCGGGCACAAGCGCCGTTACCGCATCATCGACTTCAAGCGCAACAAGTTCGACGTGGCCGCCACGGTCGAGCGCCTGGAGTACGATCCCAATCGTACCGCTTTCATCGCCCTGGTGTCCTACACCGACGGTGAGAAGGCCTACATCATCGCCCCTCAGCGTCTGGCCGTCGGTGACCAGGTGATCGCCTCCGAGAAGGCGGACATCAAGCCCGGCAACGCCATGCCGCTGAAGAACATCCCCGTCGGCACCATCGTGCACAACGTGGAGCTCAAGGTGGGCAAGGGTGGCCAGCTGGCCCGTTCGGCCGGCACCTATGTTCAGCTGGTGGGTAAGGATCAGGGCTATGCCCAGCTCCGTCTCGCCTCTGGCGAACTGCGCATGGTGCGCGGCGAGTGCATGGCCACCATCGGTGCCGTGTCCAACCCGGACCAGCAGAACGTCTCCCTGGGCAAGGCCGGTCGCGCCGTGTGGATGGGCCGTCGCCCCTCCGTCCGCGGTGTGGCCATGAACCCGATCGACCACCCGCATGGCGGCGGCGAAGGCCGTACCTCGGGCGGCCGTCATCCGGTCACCCCCTGGGGCAAGCCCACCAAGGGCAAGAAGACTCGCAGCAACAAGAAGACGGACCGGCTCATCATGCGCCGCCGTCAGACTCAGTAGGAGGGGCTGAAAAATGGCTCGTTCCGTTTGGAAAGGCCCCTTCCTCGACGGCTACATGCTGGGAAAGGCCGACAAGGCCCGCGCCAGCGGCCGCAACGAGGTCATCAAGATCTGGTCGCGTCGTTCGACCATCCTGCCGCAGTTCGTTGGGCTGACCTTTGGCGTCTACAATGGCCAGAAGTTCATTCCCGTGCTGGTGACCGAGAACATGATCGGCCACAAGTTCGGTGAATTCTCGCCCACCCGCACGTTCTACGGCCACGCGGTCGACAAGAAGGCGAAGAGGAAGTAAGCCATGGGCAAGAAACCCGCAGACAGGGTCCTGTCGGAGACCGAGGCCAAGGCTTTCCTGGCCACCATCCGCACCAGCCCGCGCAAGCTCAACCTGGTTGCCGAAAGCATCCGTGGTCTCAAGGCCGACGTGGCGCTCAACGCGCTGACCTTCTCCAAGCGGCGTATCGCCGTCGTGGTGCGGTCGGTGCTGCAGTCCGCCATCGCCAATGCCGAGAACAACCACCAGCTGGACGTGGATCGCCTCTATGTGGCCGAAGCCTTCGTGGGCAAGGCCATGGTGATGAAGCGTTGGAAGGCGCGCGCCCGTGGCCGCGTCGGCCGCATCGAAAAGCCGTTCAGCAATCTGACCGTCATCGTGCGCGAACGCGCCGAAGCGGCGGGGGAGTAAGCAGATGGGTCAGAAAGTCAATCCGATCGGCCTGCGCGTCGGTATCAACCGCACCTGGGACTCCCGGTGGTTCGCGGATGAGAACTACGCCAAGCTGCTGCACCAGGACCTGAAGCTGCGCAAGTATCTGCGCGACAAGCTGGCCCAGGCCGGTGTGTCGCGTGTGGTCATCGAGCGTCCCGCCAAGAAGGCCCGCATCACCATCCATACCGCCCGTCCGGGCGTGGTGATCGGCAAGAAGGGCGCGGATATCGAGGTGCTGCGCAAGGAGCTCTCGAAGATGACCGGTGGTGAGGTTCACCTCAACATCGTCGAGATCCGCAAGCCGGAACTGGATGCCCAGCTGGTGGCCGAGTCCATCGCCCAGCAGCTCGAGCGCCGTGTCGCCTTCCGTCGCGCCATGAAGCGCGCCGTGCAGTCGGCCATGCGTCTGGGCGCCCAGGGCATTCGTATCAACTGCTCCGGCCGTCTGGGTGGCGCTGAAATCGCCCGCATGGAGTGGTACCGCGAAGGCCGCGTTCCGCTGCACACGCTGCGCGCTGACGTTGATTATGGCGTGGGCACCGCCCACACCACCTACGGCAGCTGCGGCGTCAAGGTTTGGGTGTTCAAGGGCGAGATCCTCGCTCATGACCCCATGGCCCAGGACAAGCGGGCTGCGGGCGAAACCGCCCCGGCTGGCCGTTGATCGAGAAGGGTTTGAGAGATGCTTTCGCCCAAGCGCACTAAATACCGCAAGGCTCATAAGGGCCGGATCAAGGGAGTGACCAAGGGTGGCTCCGCCTTGAATTTCGGTGCCTATGGCCTCAAGGCTCTGGAGCCCGAGCGGATCACCGCCCGCCAGATCGAGGCCGCCCGTCGTGCCCTGACCCGTCACATGAAGCGTCAAGGCCGCGTGTGGATCCGCATTTTCCCGGATCTGCCGGTTTCGTCCAAGCCTGCCGAAGTCCGCATGGGCTCCGGTAAGGGTGCTCCGGAATTCTGGACCGCCCGCGTGGCCCCCGGTCGCATCCTCTTCGAAGTGGATGGCGTCGCCGAGGAAATCGCCCGTCACGGTTTTGCCCTGGCCGCTGCCAAGATGCCGATCAAGACCAAGTTCATTTCTCGGATCGGGGATATCTAGCCATGGCGACCAAGGCTGCCGATCTGCGCCAGAAGAGTGTTGACCAGCTGAAAGAGCAGGTCATCGCGCTCAAGAAGGAGCAGTTCAATCTTCGCTTCCAGCGGGCTTCCGGCCAGTTGGAGAATACCGCCCGGGTGCGTGCTGTGCGTCGCGAGATCGCGACCATCAAGACGCTGCTCGGCGAACGCGCCAAAAGCGCGTCCTAAGGAGGCCCATTCAAATGCCGAAGCGCATTCTTCAGGGCGTCGTGGTGAGCGACAAGATGGAAAAGACCGTGGTGGTCAGCGTCGAACGGCGCGTGATGCACCCGATCTACAAGAAGTTCATCCGTCGTTCCAAGAAGTACCACGCCCACGACGAGAACAACGTCTTCAAGACCGGCGAGACCATCCGCATCCGCGAATGCGCGCCGATCTCCAAGACCAAGTGCTGGGAAGTGATTGTCGAGCCGCAGGCTTGACGGTCGCGAACTGGGAATAAGGAAGAGACATCATGATCCAGATGCAAACCAACCTGGACGTCGCCGATAATTCGGGTGCCCGCCGGGTGCAGTGCATCAAGGTGTTGGGCGGCTCGCATCGCACCATCGCCACGGTGGGCGACGTCATCGTCGTTTCCATCAAGGAGGCGATTGCACGCGGCCGTGTGAAGAAGGGTGACGTGCATCGCGCCGTCATCGTCCGCACCGCCAAGGAAATCCGTCGCGCCGACGGTTCCGCGATCCGGTTCGACACCAATGCAGCCGTCCTGATCAACAAGCAGGGCGAGCCGATCGGCACCCGTATTTTTGGGCCCGTCACTCGTGAGCTTCGCGGTAAGAAGTTCATGAAGATCATCTCTCTGGCTCCGGAGGTCCTCTAATCATGGCTTCCATGAATGTGAAGAAGGGTGACCGGGTTGTCGTCCTCGCCGGCAAGGACAAGGGCAAGAAGGGCGAAGTCATCGCCTCCATGCCGTCCGAGCAGCGCGTCATCGTCCAGGGCGTGAACCTGGTCAAGCGTCACACCCGCGCCTCTGCCACCACTCAGGGCGGCATCGTGGAGAAGGAGGCGTCCATTCACGTCTCCAACGTCGCCCACGAAGACCCCAAGGATGGCAAGGCGACCCGCATCGGTCACAAGATCCTCGAAGACGGTCGGAAGGTGCGCGTTGCGCGTCGTTCCGGCGAAGTCATCGACCGGTAAGCCGAAGGAACAGACAGATGGCACGTCTGCGTAAGCACTACGATACGGTCGTCAAGCCCGCCCTGCAGAAGGAGTTCAACTACGCGAACCCCATGCAGGTGCCGAAGCTGGAAAAGATCGTGATCAACATGGGCGTCGGTGAAGCCGCCCAGGATTCCAAGAAGATCGAGTCGGCCCTCGCCGAAATGACCCTGATCTCCGGTCAGAAGCCGGTCAGCACCAAGGCCAAGATGTCCATCGCCCAGTTCAAGCTGCGCGAAGGTCAGGTCGTGGGCTGCAAGGTCACCCTGCGGGCCGAGCGGATGTACGAATTCCTCGACCGCCTGATCAACATCGCCTTGCCCCGCGTCCGTGATTTCCGCGGCGTCCCGAGCAAGAGCTTCGATGGCCGCGGCAATTACTCGCTGGGCCTGAAAGAGCAGATCGTCTTCCCCGAAATCGACTACGACAAGGTCGAGACCATCCGGGGCATGGACATCATCTTCGTCACCACGGCCAAGTCCAATGAGGAAGCCAAGGCGCTCCTCAAGGGCTTCGACATGCCGTTCGTGGCCTGATTGGAGATTTAGGCAATGGCTAAGATCAGCTCGGTCGAGCGCAACAAGAAGCGTGAGCGTATGGCGGCCCAGTTCGCCGCCCGCCGCGCCAAGTTGAAGGCGATCGCCAACAACCGTGAAGCCAGCCCGGAGGAGCGCTTCGAAGCCTCCCTCAAGCTGGCGGAGCTGCCCCGCAACTCGTCCAAGATCCGCGTGCGTCTGCGCTGCGAGGTCACGGGCCGTTCGCGCGGTAACTATCGCAAGTTCAAGCTGTGCCGGAATAAGCTTCGCGAGCTCGCCTCGCAGGGCCAGATTCCCGGCATGGTCAAGTCCAGCTGGTAAGGGAGGACGATTCATGTCCATGACCGATCCTCTCGGCGATCTGCTGACCCGTATTCGCAACGGGCAGCGGGCCAACAAGTCCACCGTTGTCTCGCCGGCGTCCAGCCTGCGCGCCAACGTCCTCGAGGTGCTGAAGCGTGAAGGCTACATCCGCGGTTATTCGCGGAGTGAGCTGCGTCCGGGCGTTGCCCAGCTCAGCATCGAACTGAAATATCACGAGGGTCAGCCGGTTATCCGGGAAATCTCGCGCGTGTCCACTCCTGGCCGCCGCGTGTATTCCAAGATTGCCGACCTTCGCCGCGTCGCCAACGGGCTGGGGATCACCATCCTCTCCACCCCGCGCGGCGTGATGTCCGACACTGAGGCTCGTACTCAGAATGTCGGCGGCGAAGTCCTCTGCGAAGTGTTCTAACGGAGGGCCGCAACATGTCGCGAGTCGGCAAATATCCCGTCTCGGTGCCGTCGGGCGTTACCGTTCAGATCACCGGACCCGAAGTCACCGTCAAGGGCAAGCTTGGTGAATCCAAGCTCACTCTCAGGGACAACGTCGAGGTCACCCTCGACGGCAACCTGATCTGGGTGAAGCCCAAGAACGAAACCAAGCATGCCCGCATGATGTGGGGCACCACCCGTGCCCATCTGAACAACATGGTCAAGGGTGTGTCCGAGGGTTTCACCGTCAACCTCGAGATCAACGGCGTCGGTTACCGTGCCGCGGTCGAAGGGAAGTCGCTGAAGCTGCAACTCGGCTATTCGCACGACATCGAATATCCCATTCCGGCCGATGTCACCATGAAGTGCGAGAAGCCGACCGCCATCTCGATTTCCGGCCGCGACAAGCGTCAGGTCGGCCAGATCGCGGCGGAAATCCGCGCCTTCCGTGGTCCCGAGCCCTACAAGGGCAAGGGTATCAAGTATGAAACCGAGACTATCCTCCGCAAGGAAGGTAAGAAGAAGTAAGGGGCTCCGCCATGATGACGCCGAAGAATCTTTTCGAGCGCCGCAAGCGGCGCGCCCGTCAGAGCATCAAGGAAAAGGGCAACGGCCGTGTCCGTCTGTCTGTCTTCCGCTCTGGCAAGAATATCTATGTCCAGGTGATCGACGACCTCAAGGGCGTCACCCTGGCCGCTGCCTCGACGCTCGACAAGGAGCTGAAGGGCAATTTGAAGACCGGCGCCGACAAGGCGGCTGCGGCCGCCGTCGGCAAGCTGATCGCCGAGCGGGCCAAGGCGGCCGGCATCACCGAGGTGGTGTTCGACCGCGGCGGCTACATCTACCACGGTCGGGTCAAGGCCCTGGCCGATGCGGCCCGCGAAGGCGGCCTGTCTTTCTGAGGATGATGAGCAATGGCACGTACTCCCTCTTCTGATCGTCCCGAGCGGGGCCGCGGCGGCGAACGCGGCGACCGGCCGAACCGCGGTCGCGGCGGCGCCGAGCAGACCCCGCGCGAGCGTGAGGAATCTGAATTCGTCGACAAGCTGGTTCACATCAACCGCGTCGCCAAGGTGGTGAAGGGTGGCCGTCGCTTCGCCTTCGCCGCCCTGGTCGTGGTCGGTGACGCCAAGGGCCGCGTTGGCTGCGGTTCGGGCAAGGCCCGCGAAGTTCCGGAAGCCATCCGCAAGGCCACCGAACAGGCCAAGCGCAACATGATCAAGATCGCTCTGCGCGAGGGTCGCACCCTGCATCATGACGCCTACGGTCACTTCGGTGCCGGCCGCGTCATCCTGCGGGCCGCCCCGGCAGGTACCGGCATCATCGCCGGTGGCCCGATGCGCGCCGTGTTCGAGACCATGGGTGTCCAGGACGTCGTGGCCAAGTGCCTCGGCACCTCCAATCCCCACAACATGATCAAGGCGACTTTCGACGCCCTGATCAACCTGGCTTCTCCCCGCCATGTTGCCGCCAAGCGCGGCAAGAAGGTGGGCGAGATCATTGGTCGTCGCGACGGTGCTGCCGCCGCGGCTGCCGCCGGCGTTTGATCGGGAGGGCATTGAACATGGCCGCCAAGAAGAAGACCGCCGCCAAGTCGACCGTCAAGGTCACTCAGATCGGCAGCCCCATCGGCCGTCCGGCCGACCAGGGTGCCACTCTGATCGGCCTGGGCCTTGGCAAGATGCACCGCACCCGCGAGCTGGAGGATACTCCGGCCGTGCGTGGCATGATCACCAAGGTCCGTCATCTGGTCCGCGTGGAAGAATAGAACATCCGGGGGCCGGGGCTTCTAGGAGCTCCGGTCGACCGTGACGAGGACGAAAAGAAATGAAGCTCAACGAACTTCGCGACAACGAGGGCGCGCGCTACCAGTCGAAGCGTCTCGGCCGTGGCATCGGCTCCGGCAAGGGCAAGACTTCGGGCAAGGGCGTGAAGGGTCAGACCTCGCGTTCCGGCGTGGCGATCAACGGCTTCGAAGGCGGTCAGATGCCCATCTACCGTCGTCTGCCCAAGCGCGGGTTTCACAACCCCAACGCCAAGCACTTCGCCGTGATCAATCTCGGTCGCCTGCAGAAGGCCATCGACGAGAAGCGCATCGACGCCAAGAAGCCCATCACCGCCGAGATCCTGTCGGCTGCCGGTCTGATCGGCAAGGTGCTGGACGGCGTCCGCCTTCTGGGCCATGGCGAGATCAAGGCCAAGGTGTCCATCGAGGTGACCGGTGCCTCGGCCGCGGCGATCGCCGCCGTCGAAAAGGCTGGCGGCTCGGTGACCGTGGCTGCGCCCAAGGCCGTCGCCGAGGGCTGAGGTGTTGCGGAGCCTTCGGGCTCCTGCCAACGCTTCAAGCGTCGAATCCCAGACCCGGGTCTATTGACCCGGGTCAAGGGCTGTATCAAGGATTTGTGGTGCGGTACGGCCTCTCATTGTGGGGCAAGCCCGCCCCGCGCCACCGAACCCCGGAGTAAGGCATGGCCTCCGCTGCCGAGCAGCTCGCCGCGAATCTGAACTTTGGCGTTCTCGCCAAGGCCACCGATCTCAAGAAGCGAATCTGGTTCACCCTGTTGGCGCTCGTCGTCTATCGCCTGGGCACCTGGATCCCCATGCCGGGTGTCGATCCGCATGTGCTGGGCGATCTGTTCAAGCAGTCGGGTGGCGGCATGCTCGGCATGTTCGACATGCTGGCCGGCGGTGCTCTGCACCGTATGACCATCTTCGCGCTGAACATCATGCCCTATATCTCGGCCTCCATTATCCTCCAGCTGATGACCACGGTCATCCCGTCGCTGGAAGCGGTGAAGAAGGAAGGCGAGTCGGGCCGCAAGAAGATCAACCAGTACACCCGCTATCTCACCGTGGTCATCGCGGTGATGCAGGCCTATGGCATCGCCGTCGGTCTCGAGAGCATGACCAGCTCGCGCGGCAGCGCGGTGATGATGGAAAGCCATCTGCTGTTCCGCTTCTCGACCGTGGTGACGCTGACCGGCGGTACTTTGTTCCTGATGTGGCTGGGTGAGCAGATCACCGCGCGCGGCATCGGCCAGGGCACCTCGCTGATCATCATGGCTGGCATCGTTGCCGAACTGCCCGCCGCCATCAAGAATACCCTGGAACTGGGCCGGACCGGTGCTTTGCATCCTTCCGTGATCATTCTGATCCTGGTGATGAGCATCGCGGTGATCGCCTTCATCGTGTTCATGGAACGCGCCCAGCGCCGGATCATCGTCCAGTATCCCAAGCGCCAGGTCGGCAACAAGATGTTCGGCGGCGAGTCCTCGCATCTTCCGCTCAAGGTCAACACCTCGGGCGTGATTCCGCCGATCTTCGCCAGCTCGATCCTGCTGATGCCGGTGACCATCGCCCAGTTCTCCGCCGCTGGCGGGCCAGAATGGCTGACCACGTTTACCGCCCTGATGGGCAGGGGTCAGCCGCTCTATCTGGCGCTGTATCTCGGCCTGATCGTGTTCTTCTCCTTCTTCTATACCGCCGTGGTGTTCAATCCGGCGGATACGGCGGAGAATCTGAAGAAGTACGGCGGGTTCATTCCGGGCATCCGTCCGGGCAAGAACACCTCCGATTATCTCGACTATGTTCTGACCCGCTTGACCGTGGTGGGCGCCGCCTATCTGTCGGCCTTGTCCGTCCTGCCGGAAATCCTGATCAGCAAGCTGTCCGTGCCGTTCTATTTCGGCGGTACCTCGCTGCTGATCGTGGTTTCGGTGACCATGGACACCGTGGCTCAGGTCCAGTCGCATCTGCTTGCGCACCAGTATGAGGGGCTCATCAAGAAGTCCCGGCTGCGCGGGCGGCGTTAACTGCCAAGAAAAAGGGGACATCCGATGAATCTCGTTCTGTTGGGCCCGCCCGGTGGCGGCAAGGGAACCCAGGCCAAGCGTCTTCAAGAGAAGTATGGCCTGGTACAGCTCTCCACCGGCGACATGCTGCGCGCCGCCGTGGCCGCCGGTTCGGACGTTGGCAAGAAGGCCAAGGCCGTGATGGATGCCGGTCAGCTGGTGTCCGACGAGATCGTCATCGCCATCATCGATGAGCGCCTGGACCAGCCCGATGTGGCCAAGGGCGCCATCTTCGATGGTTTTCCCCGGACCGTTGCCCAGGCCGAGGCGCTGGACGCCATGATGGCCCGTAAGGGAAAGAAGCTGGAATTCGCCATCGAGATCCAGGTTCCCGACGCCTATATCGTCGAGCGCATTACCGGCCGCTATACCTGCGCCAAGTGCGGCGCTGGCTATCACGACAAGTTTCAGCTGCCCAAGGTCGCAGGCAAGTGCGATTCCTGTGGCGGCACCGAGTTCGCGCGCCGTCCCGACGACAATGTCGAGACCGTGACCAAGCGGCTCGACGCCTATCACGCCCAGACCGCTCCGCTGCTGCCCTATTACGACAAGAAGGGCGCGCTGAAGCTGGTCGACGGCACCATGGACATTGCCGACGTGACCAAGGCCCTGGAAGGGATTTTGGACGCGGCGAAGTAATGTGATTCTATGGGGCGAGACGGTTGACTCTTGATCGAATCGCCCTATAATCCCGCACCTTCGGTTTCCCCCGTCATGGGCGAGGCCAGGGGCGCGTTTTTGGTTAACGGCTCCGGGTCCCTTTGTGGCGCGGTCTTTTTTTGGTGAAGGAGTAACCAGCTTTGGCTCGTATCGCTGGCGTCAATATTCCGACGAATAAGCGCGTTCTGATCGCGCTGACCTACATTCATGGCATCGGTCGCGCCAAGGCGACGGAGATCACCACCTCGCTGGGTATCCCCGCCGAACGCCGCGTCAATCAGCTGACTGACGACGAAGTGCTCAAGATTCGTGAGCTCATCGACCGCGACTTCCAGGTCGAGGGTGACCTGCGTCGCTCGGTGGCCATGAACATCAAGCGTCTGATGGATCTGGGCTGCTATCGCGGCCTTCGCCATCGCCGTGGCCTGCCGGTTCACGGTCAGCGGACCCACACGAATGCCCGTACCCGCAAGGGTCCGGCCAAGCCGATTGCCGGCAAGAAGAAAGTTACGAAGTAAGGAACACCTCCGATGGCTAAGCCTGCTGCTGCCGCGCGTCCTCGTCGCCGCGAGCGCAAGAACATCACCTCGGGCGTGGCGCATGTTAACGCCACGTTCAACAACACCATGATCACCATCACCGATGCCCAGGGTAACACTATTTCCTGGTCTTCGGCTGGTATGCAGGGCTTCAAGGGCTCGCGCAAGTCGACTCCGTACGCGGCCCAGGTGGCCGCCGAGGACGCGGGCCGCAAGGCCTCCGAGCACGGCATGCGCACCCTCGAGGTCGAGGTGAAGGGTCCTGGCGCTGGCCGCGAGTCCGCTCTGCGCGCTCTGCAGGCCGTTGGCTTCCAGATCACCTCGATCCGCGACGTCACGCCGATCCCGCACAACGGGTGCCGGCCGCGCAAGCGCCGTCGCGTCTGATCGGGTTTCCTTGGAATGGGATGCCGCCGGCCTCCTCGCATTGAGGAGGTTCGGCGGCGCGCCCGTTTTCGTTTTCCTTTGTTCAGGATGAGGTCACGCTCGTGATTCAGAAGAACTGGCAGGAACTGATTAAGCCCAACAAGCTCCATGTGGAGCCCGGGGCCGATGCGCAGCGTAGCGCCACCGTCGTCGCCGAACCGCTGGAACGCGGCTTTGGTATGACTCTCGGCAACAGCTTGCGCCGTGTGCTGCTGTCCTCCTTGCAGGGCGCGGCCGTCACCGCTATCCAGATCGATGGGGTTCTGCACGAATTCTCGTCGATCCCCGGTGTGCGCGAAGACGTCACCGACATCATCCTCAACATCAAGACCCTCGGCCTGCGCATGCATGGCGAGGGGCCCAAGCGGATGCATCTGCGGGCCGTCGGCCCCGGCGAAGTCACCGCCGGCTTGATCGAGGTCGGTCACGACATCGAGATCATGGACCCCGAACTGGTGCTGTGCACCCTGGACGAGGGCGCCAAGCTGAACATCGAGTTCACGGTCGAGACCGGCAAGGGCTATGTCCCCGCCTCGCAGAACCGCCCCGAGGATTCGCCGATCGGTCTCATTCCGATCGACGCCATCTTCTCGCCGGTGCGCAAGGTGGCCTACAAGGTGGAAAACACCCGCGTGGGCCAGGTCACCGACTATGACAAGCTGAACATGACCGTCGAGACCAACGGCGCGGTCACCCCTGACGACGCCGTGGCCCTGGCCGCGCGTATCCTTCAAGACCAGCTGCAGCTGTTCATCAACTTCGAGGAGCCCACCGCGGTCGTCGAGGAAGAGAAGAAGGACGAACTGCCCTTCAACAAGAACCTGCTGCGCAAGGTCGACGAGCTGGAGCTTTCGGTCCGTTCGGCCAACTGCCTGAAGAACGACAACATCATCTATATCGGCGATCTGGTCCAAAAGACCGAGGCCGAGATGCTGCGCACTCCCAATTTCGGCCGCAAGTCGCTGAACGAGATCAAGGAAGTGCTGGCGCAGATGGGTCTTCATCTGGGCATGGAAATCGCCAATTGGCCGCCGGAGAATATCGAAGAGCTGGCCAAGAAGCTGGAAGAGCCTTACTGACTTGTTTCCGGCGCGACATTGGCCCGCCCTTCCGGCCCCAATGTCGCGCCGTAAGCTTTTTTAGGACCACACCGGTCCACCCGCTCGTTCTCCGCTGATGGTGGCGATGCGGCAGTACAATCGGCTTCGCCCGGCGAGGCCCAAGCGACGAGGAGAGTTGTTATGCGTCATGGTATGTCCGGCCGTAAGCTGAACCGCGACAAGTCGGCCCGTAAGGCCCTGTTCGTCAGCTTGTCCAACGCCCTGTTGAAGCACGAGCAGATCAAGACCACCCTGCCCAAGGCCAAGGACCTGCGTCCCGTGGTCGAGAAGCTGATCACGCTGGGCAAGCGCGGCGACCTGCACGCCCGCCGTCAGGCCTATGCCTTCCTGCGCGACGACAAGGTGGTCGCCAAGCTGTTCGCCGTGATCGGCGAGCGCTACAAGACCCGCAATGGCGGCTACACCCGCGTGCTGAAGGCCGGTTTCCGTTACGGCGATTGCGCCCCCATGGCCATCATCGAGCTGGTCGATCGCGATCCCACCGCCAAGGGCACCGATTCCGGCCCGACCGCCGACAAGAAGGCCGATGCCGACGAGGAGTGATCCTCCGGTCCTCGGACGTCTTTGAGATCAAGAGGGGCCGTTCCGCAAGGGGCGGCCTCTTTTGTTTGTGACGCGCCAAAGGCAAATGTCTCGACGGGAGATGGCCTGATGAGTCTTGATGAAGCCGTCCGGTCGGCCATGGCTCTGATCGCCAAGGATGATTTCGAGGGTGGTTTGGCGCTGTTCGCCCAGATCAATCAGGCCGCGCCGGGCAATCCCGTAGTCCTTGGGCTTATGGGCAGGACCTGCCTGAAGATGGGGCGCTATGCGCAAGGGGTGGACTTCCTGAAGGGCGCGGTGAGCCTGCATCCCAATGTGGATACCGTCTTCGATATCTTCTGGGGCCTGGCCCATATGAAGGCCTATGGCGATGCCGTTGCCTTGTGCCGCGACTTCGCCCCTCTCATCGACGGTGATGTGCGTTTCCTGCCGTTTCTCGGATTGGCCCAGATCTATGTTGGCCTTTACCGGGAGGCGGTGGCGACCTTGCGCCGCGCCCGTGAGGTCATGCCCGAGGATTTCTACATTCGCCATAACCTGTCGACGGCGCTCTTGTTCCTCGGACAGCGGGAGGAGGCCGTCGATTGCTTCTCCCAACTGCTTCGCGACTGGGATGGCGGGGACGTCATTCCGACGCCCCTACAGCGCCTCGACGCAATAGCCGAAGGCTATGACCAGAACGAATTGCACAACTGGTTCAGCATTCGTCTGCTTCAGCTGTACCGGGATCACTTTCCCGCTCGGTCCATGCAGCGGGTTTTGGAACTGGGGACGGGGACCGGCCTTCTGGCCTCAAGATTGTCGGGCTCGGCTCTTTCGGTCACCGGGATCGAACGCTCGACGGCCATGGCGGCCCAGGCGCGGCGGCGCGGGGTTTACGCTCCTTTGATCGAAGGCGATCTGCCTGGGGTCTTGGATATGGTGGAAGGTCCCTTCGAGACCATCTTGTCATCGTGTGTTCTGTATTACTTTGCCGATCTCAGGCCATTTTTCACCCAGGCCGCCCGCCTGTTGGGGGCGGGTGGGGTCTTCTTGTTTTCCGTCGATCCCCTGTCCGATCCGCGCGAAGTGGCGATCACGGGACCGGGGGAATACGCCCACAGCCGCGCCTATCTCCGCCGTCTGGCAGTGGAATCCGGCTTCAAGGAAGTGGCCATGGAGATCGACCGTCACCGGGGCCCACCGGGATTCTGGTGCGCTTTCAGGAAGGCTTGAGCAGGCTCAGGAAACGGGCTGCCGCTTCGATATCGGCTTTCAGTTCGGCGCGGCGGTCGGCGGCTTCCCAGTCCTCGCCCCAAAGCTCGATCTGATAGGTCTCGTCCAGTTGCGAGGCCTGAAAGGCGGCTTCGGCATCGAGGCGGCCTTCGATCAGGCCAAGGCCCAGGATGAGCGAGCCCATGGCGGCGGTGGCCGATTGCAGCGAAGTCAGCCGCCAAAGGTCGAGGGTTTCGATATGCCGCTGGAGGGCGGTCAGAGAGGACGGGGATTGCGCCACGGCGGTCAGGCTGGTTGTGGTGGCCAGTGGCGCATCCAGGCTTTGGGCCGCCCAATCCAGCAAGGGTTGCCAGGCCGCACTTTGGCGTGCCACCAGATCGGCGGGACAATCGGCGCGATAGCACAGCAGATCGGTCCCGGCATAGTTCATCAACTGGGCGGTGATATGCGGGCGTTCGGGACCGACGCGGTCCAGGGCCGTGCTGGCCAATTGGGTCAAGGGCATGGTGGAGGGCAGGATCTGTTCGCCCTGCTCGCGCCATTCTCCGGCAATGGCGTCGGCCAGTCGGGCCGAGGGCACGGAAAGGGGGCGCCCGCCGGGGGTCTTGATGGCCTTGCCGTCCAAAAAGATGGCGTATCCGCCGTCACGGGGCTCGGCGGATGAATCCTTATAGAAGCGCTTGATGGATTTGAACGACACGGGGAAAAAAGCCTTCTGGGGTGGAACTGAGTTCAGCGGGCGAGGCGGCGGGCCTGGGCGGTGCGGCACGGCGCCGCATCGGACAGGGGCTTGCCGCCGCCCTCGGTCGAGAGGATCGGGGCGCCCAATACGCCCTTGATCCGCAGAGGCGGCGTGGTGCGCCCGGCAACGCTGATGTCCAGGACCTCGCTGCGAAGATCGATGGAGCCCGAGGCCAGGGCGGCGGAGCTTGCCGTTTCGGCCGCCAGTCCCCTGTCCAGGCTGACCAGACCGGCCTTGACCGGCAGGCGGGCCACCAGGCACCGCAGGCGCAGCCCCTCGGGACCTTGGGCTCCGGCCAGGTCACGGGACAGCCGGGCGGGAAAATCTCCCCCCCAGTCCTTCCCCATCACCGTTTCGCCCAAGGTAAGGGCCAGATTGCCTTCGGCGCTTCCGGCCATGATCCTGAGATTGGAGCCCTGGGCCTTGAGGTCGAAGGCGAGGTCGGCCTTGGCGCCTTTGAGGCTCCCCCCGGTCAGGGGAGCGGGGTCGAGGCCGTTGCCCGCCAGTCGCAAGGACAGGGCGGGGGCCTTGGCCATGGTATCGAGCCGCAATTCGCCGCCGAGGCGGCCTTCACCCGATCGGGCGGTGAAATTTTCCAAGGAGAGACGGCCCGCCGCGACCCGGAGTTCCGCGGTGGCATCGCTCACATGGGCCGGGCCCATCTGCAGGCGGGCGGCGCTTAGCGACAGGTCCACGTCCAAGTCCCTGACCAGATCCAGCGCCAGGGCATCGATAGGGAGAATACGGCCGTCATCGATGGGAATGGCCGGATGCTGAGGCTGGGAAGGCTGGCCGGAACCATTGCTGCGGGGCGGGGGCAGCGAGAAATCTCCAAGCTGCAGTTGAGACGCGGAAAGACGGCCGTAAAGGCGCGGATGTGGCGTCTGAACCAGGGACAGTTCGCCAGCCAGATCGCTCTTGCCCAGGTTGCTTTTCAGTCCCGTCAGGCGCCAGCCGTTGTCGATATCGCTTAAATGCCCGGACAGCTTGACCTGACCGGCATTGGGCAGGTCAAGGGCCAGCAACCGCATGACCCCCGTCAGGGACTCGGCCTCCAGGGTGAGCGCCATGTCCACGCCCCGCTGCTCCGAAATATCGGCCATCTGGCCTTTGACGGTGATCAGCTGGGAATCGCGCCGTCCGATGACCGCGTCGATGTCGGACGCCGCCAGGGGACCGGCGCTATCGGTGAGGCGGGCCGCCAGCTTGAACGGCCCGAGGGCCGGGATCGGAGCCTTACCGGGGCGCAGGCGGAGAAGATCCGACATTTCCTCGCCCTGGGCGTGCAGTTCCAGGTCCAGTCCCTTGCCAGCCAGGGGCTGGGTGATGGTTCCGCGCAAGGTCAGATTGGCCGTCCCCACGCTGCCCTTGATCTGCACCGGATACGGCTTGGCCCCCCCTAAAGCGGTGAGGGGGGCGATGACGCCCGACAGGCTGAGTGGAGCATCCCGCCAGCGTCCATCCACTTGCAGCGACAACGGCCCGCCAGCTTCGGTTTCGGGGGTGAACTGCGCCTTGGACACTTGGATCGTGCCATTGCTCAACCGGATGTCGGCGTCCTCTACCCGCAGCCCGGAAAGGGCAAGTTGGGTTCGCGGCGTTCCATCGGAAGCCCCCCCCAGGTCTAGGGGTTTGATCTGGGGCAGCGCGCTCAGCTTCTGCGTATGAAGGACAGGGCGCAGCAGGGTGAGGCTTTCGAGCCGCAATTGCCGCAAGGCCAGAGGCACCAGGGCCACGCGGGCCTCGACCCGGTCGATATAGAGGAGCGGGCCTCCCTTGCCAGCCGTCAGGGTGACGCCGGTGAAGCTCAGCACCGGCGACGGTCCCAGCTTCAACTTGGTGGCGCCAGCGAAGGTGAGGTCGAGTCCGGTGGCGGCCTTCACCCTTTCGGCCAGGAAGTGGTTGTAGGTTTCCGAGTTCAGGGATTTGCCCGCGGCGATGACCGCGACCACCAGAGCGAGCAGCAGGGCGGCAGCGATCTTGGCAATGGTACTCGGCCTCATTGGGCGTCTCCGGCCTTCTCTCCGGTGACGGCGTCCAGCACTTCGGTCAGGTTGTCGAAGGTATCCAGCACCACCTGGGCACCGGCGCGCTGCAACTCATCCAGGGAGTGATAGCCCCAGGACACGCCGACGGCGGCGCTGCGGGCGGCGGCGGCCATGGCCATGTCATAGGCGGTGTCGCCGATCATGACGATCTCGTTCAGCTCCAGCCCGCAATCGGCGGCGGCACGGCGCAGCATGGACGGATTGGGCTTGCTGGGATTGTCGTCGGCGGTCTGGATGGTGACGAAGCGCCCTTCAAGCTCGTGAGCCTGCAGCATGGAATCCACGCCGCGCCGGGACTTACCGGTGGCCAGGCCCAAAAGCCAGCCTTCACGTTCCAGACGATCCAGAGCCTCCCTCACGCCGGGAAACAGCGGCTCCATCGTGTCGGGCAGGAGGCGCATGGCGCGGAAGGCCTCCTTATAGGCGTCGGCCACGGCGCGATGCGTGGTCGGCGTCGCCCAGGGCAACAGCACGGCGCAGGCATCCACCAGGGACAGGCCGATGATGCGGCGCACCTGTTCGGGGCGGGGAATGCCCAGATTCAAGTTGCTCCACGCCTCGGTCATGGCCGAAACGATATTGTGCTGGCTGTCCACCAGGGTGCCGTCCACATCGAAGACGGCAAGGCGCAGATGGGACATCGGGCTCCGGGGCGCTGCTTACATTTTTCGTGGGGTCATCTTACCCCATCGGGCGGTCACAACCAACCGCCGGAATGGGGCCGGACGATGACGTTTCTTATTCCATATCCCGATGTGTGCAACGCATCGGGATCGCCCTCAAACGGCGGGCGCGCCCTCCGGGTCGCTTGCCTCCCGCGGCATAAGCCGCGCGGCCCTTTGGGCCTATCCATATCCCGATGAGTGCAACGCATCGGGATTTGGGATCAGTCTTCGTCGAAGGACACGAAGGGCGGGCCCGAACGGCTTTCGGTGAAGCCGAAGAAGTCAAAGCTGGCCTTGATATGGGGGGGCAGCGGTGCCGCCACCTCCAGCATCTTGCCGGTGCGGGGATGGGGCAGGCGCACGGCGCGGGCGTGCAGGTGCAGCTTGCGCGATACGCCGGTCCCCTCGATCAGGGCATCCTGGCCGCCATATTTGCCATCGCCCATGATGGGTGTGCCCAGCAGCAGGCAATGGGCGCGCAATTGGTGGGTACGGCCCGTGCGCGGCTCCATTTCCAGCCAGGCGGCCCGCTTCAAGGTGGAATCAACCACGCGGTAATAGGTGACAGCGTGCTTGCCCTCTTCCTTGTCCACGGCCATTTTCTCGCCCGCCTTGCCGGGCAGTTTGGCCAGCGGCGCGTCGATGCGGCCTTGGGGATAGCGGGGCACACCGGCCACCAGGGCCCAATAGCATTTGCGGGCCGAGCGGCTTTTGAAAGCGGCGGCAAGCTTGGAGGCGGCATTGGCGGTGCGGCCCAGCAGCAGAACACCCGACGTGTCCTTGTCCAGGCGATGGACCAGCTTGGGCCGCCCGGCCCCGAAGCACAGCGCGTCAAGCCAGGCGTCCAGATGCTTGTCGGCCATGCCGGTGCCGCCCTGGACCGCCAGTCCCGGCGGCTTGTTCAGTGCGATGACATCGTCGTCCATGTAAAGCACCGCATCGCGCAGCATGCGGGCGATCTTTTCGTCCACCACGACGGGCTTGGCCTCGCGCACAGGCGCCTCGTCGGCGGGCAGCGGCGGGACGCGGATGGCCTGACCCGCTTCGAGACGCTGGTTGGACTTGGCGCGCTTGCCGTCCACGCGGACATTGCCAGCGCGCAGCCACTTTTCCAGCAGCCCGTGGCCGACGGTGGGGAAATGGCGCTTGAACCAGCGGTCGAGGCGAATCTCGGATTCTTCCTCGGCGACGGTCATGGTCTGAACTTCACTCATGGGCGGACCCTACCGGCGGGGGAGGGGCGGGTACAGAGGAAAGTTTCGCGGCCTTGTCCTTGGCCGTCCGGTGCTCGATGTAATGCCACACGAACAGCGCGGGCAGGCCCATCAGCAATTCGCGGCCGCGTTTGAGCAGGGACACCGCCAGGGCGATTTCGGTGGGCAGGCCGAGGGCGGCGCCCACCAGCATATAGCCGCCTTCTTGCAGGCCGATGGCGCCCGGTACCACGAAGGCCACCGAGCGGATGGCGTAGATGATGCTTTCCAGGGCCAGAATCTCGTCGATCCCCATGGGGTGGCCCAGCAGGCGCAGCGCCACCCAGGCCTCGATGGCGCCCGCCGCCCAGGCCAGGATGTGCCAGAACACCGATCGGGCGACGCGGCCATGATCGGAATACAGCGCGTTGACGGCGGCGTGCACACCGGCATCGGCATCGGGCGCGTCCCAGGCATGGGGCAGGATCTTGGACGGCAGAGTCTCGAGAAAACGCATCACCACCGAGCGCTGCAACGCCACGAAGATGGCCAGCCCCGGAATGCTGACGCCCAGCGCGATCAGCGCCCAGCGGGTGACTTCGGCTTCGGGGTAGAGATGCAGCCACAAGGCGACGCCCAGGATGCTGAAGAAGAACTGGGCGATGGCCTCGGCGGTGAGGTCCACCATGACGATGGCGCTGGCATCGGCCACTCTGAAGCCGTAGCGGGTCATCAGGCGGATGCCCGCCATCTCGGCCGAAAGCGGCAGGATTCCCGCCAATTCGCCGACCCCGTCCTTGATCCAGCGGGCCACCGAGAATTTCCAGGTGGGCACCTTGTCTTGCAGCAAGCCCCAGGCGATTCCGCACAGGGCGACGGGCAGCGCATGGGTCAAGGCCATCAGCGCTACGCCCGTCCATCCGGCGGTGTGAAGAGCGCCGCCCACATCGCCAAAGCCGTCGCGCATGACCCAGGCCACGGCGATGATGGCGATGATGAGCGCCAGACGCAGCAGATTGGCCCTCATCGTCTGGCCGCCTCTTGCGCGAAGGTGGTGAGCAAAATGCCCAGATCGGCGATCTTGGCCCGGTTTTCGGGCGCGATCAGCGCCTTGTATTCCTCGTCGATGCGGTAATGGGGTGGCATGGGGCGCGGCGCGGTCCAATGGGCGGTGGCGGGGTGGCAGTAGATCTCCGACAGTCCGTCGGGCAGCACATCCAGGAAGGAATTCACCTTGGCGGCGTCCATCTGGCCGGAATCATTGAGGCCGAAAGCCCGCTCGTTGACCACCAGCCCCCTTGCTTTGGCCTTGGCCGCCATGGCGTGGTTGCGCCGCCAGTGAAAAATGCCGTTGAACAGCCTTGTCCCCAGCCGGTCGCCCCGCGCCCGGTAGGACAGCAATGGCGGTTCCCACGGGATACGGATGCCCGGCGCGCCGTATTCCACCGCCAGATCCAGCACCAGGGCAAAGACCGTGGGATGCTGATGGTAATGGTGGTGGAAGTCCACATGGGCCAGTTTCAGGCCGGTGGCCTTGAACAGTTCGAACTGGGCGCGCATCTCGGCCTTGACCTGGCGCTGCGCATCCTTGGACAGGAAGATGCGGGTGCCAAGCCGCACCAGATCCAGGGTGAACAGCCCCCGCTCGTTCACCAGATCGGGAATTTGCGCGGGCGCCAGGGCCGGGATGCCGTCCACCAAGGTCACATGCAGGCCGACGCCCAGGCCGGGAAGGCGCCGGGCGCGCTCGACCGCGTCGTCCACGGCGCCTTCGGTGACCATCAGGCTGGCGGCGCTCAGGATGCCGTTGGCGTGGCCATCCTCCACCGCGCGGTTGATCTCGACCGAGCGCCCGAAATCATCGGCGGTGACGATCAGTCGCTTGGTCACTTGGCTTTGCCGATCAGGTGGAACAGGGACGGCAGGACGATGAAAGTGGCGGCCACCGACAGCCCTAAGGACAGAAACAGCAGCAGCCCCATGGAGGCGGTGCCCAGATGGGGCGAGACCGCCAGACTGCCGAAGGCCGAACCGGTGGTCAGCGCCGAGAACAACACGGCCCGCGTGGTGGGCGACGACAGATGATCGACCACGCCATTGCGCCAATTGACCACGAAATAGATGTTGAAGGCCACGCCGATGCCCAGCAGCAGGGGCAGGGCGATGACATTGGCGAAGTTCAGCGCGATTCCCGCCAGTCTTGCCGCGATGACGGTGGCCAGGGCGCCCAGCACCAGCGGCGCCAGCACTAGGGCCGAGTCCAGCCAGCGGCGCAGCATCAGGCCCAGCAGCAATCCGATGGCGGCCAGGGCGCCCACACCGGCCACGGCGAAGGCACCGATCACCACATGTCCCGACTGCTCCATGGAGATGGGCGCGCCAGCCATGAGGGGCGTGACGGCGGTGACGGCTGCGTTGAAGCGATTGCGCGCCTCTTGGTTCTGCATGTCGATCTTGGGCAGGACCTGGACGCGGGCACGGCCGTCGGCGGAGACCCATTCCCGCTTCAGATCGGCGGGAATGGTGTCCAGGGTGACCTTTTCGGCCTCCAGCGAGCGGCGCAGGCCCGACAGCAGGCTGGGCAGTCCGGCGGCGGCGGCGGTCTGATATTCCCCGGCGGCTTTTGGACCCTTGGCGATGATGGCCTTGATGTGCGCGGCCAGGGATTGGGAGGGCTTGTGATCGGGGGCCACGGCGTCCAGTTGCGCCGCCAGCTTGGACAGGGCGTCCAGCAGTTCCTCGGCGCTAGGGGCGGGCAGCACTTTGGCCGGACTGAGCGTGGGCCCCAGCACCATGGCCACGTCGGAGATCATGGCCAGCTTGTCGTCCTGGCCCTCGGGAATGAAGGTCAGCACGGTCATCACCCGGTGGACCTCGGGCACCGCCTCGAACTTGTCGGTCAGCGCGCGGGCCGCATCCACAGATGGCGCCAGCGTCTCGACCGCATAGACGCCGTTATCGGGATTTTGGGCCAGTTCGAAGAAGGCCGACACCGCCTCGGCCTTGGGGTCTTGCAGATGCAGAGGATCGAAGTCCAGTGGCATGATGGGCAACAAGACAGCGCCCACCAGCCCGACGGCGAGGCCCGCTCCGACAACGCCCTTGGCATGCTGGCGCAGGAAGCCGTCGGCCCTTTGCAGCTTCAGGCCCACCGGCTCCTTCTCGGGCAGGGGCTTGAGCAGGGCCAGCAGGGCGGGCAGCAAGGTGAAGTCCACCACCAGGGCGATGATCATGCCGCCGCCCGCGATCAGGCCCAGTTGCGACACGCCGGTATAGGCGGTGGGCAGGAAGGAGAGGAAGCCCACGGCGGTGGCGATGGCGGCCAGCGACAGCGGCGCGGCCATGATGCGTGCCGAGGACAGAACCGCCGCCTCCGGCTCGCCCTTGAGGAAGCGTTCGTTGCGGAACGCGGTGACGAACTGGATGGCGAAATCCACGGCGATTCCCACGAACATCACCGCGAAGGCCACGGAAATGGGATTGAGGCTGCCCACCGTGGCGGCGGCGAAGGCGGCGGTCGCAACCAGACCGACGATCAGACTGATGACGATGGCACCCACCACCCGGCCCGAGCGCACGCCCCAGAACAGCAGAACCAGCACCGCCACGAAGGATAGCGGCGCCGAAATCTCCACGCCCTCGGCCACGGTGGCGAAATTGGCGTCCGACAGGGCCAGATTGCCGGTGATGCTCACCTTGAAGCCGTTTTCGGGCACCAGTCCGATGTCGCGTGCCGTGGCGCGAATGGCGTCGATGGCCTTGGAGGCAGGCTCCAGATCGCCGTAATCGAGGGTGCCGTGGACCATCAAAAAGCGTCTGGGCGCGTCCTTGGAGGGACCGCCCGACATCAGGCTCTGCCAGTCCACCGGCTGGGCGCGGCGTCCGGCGGCGATGGCGGCGGCGGGCTTGTCCAACTGGGTGATCAGCGGCTCGATGTCTTTCGGCTGGGCCTGACCATGGGCAATGCCTTGGAGCACCAGATCCACCGAGGTCAGCAAGCCGCGCAAACTGGGGTCCTTGGCCACGGAACCCAGCAGGGGCTGGGCCTGGACCATGCGCTCGACGATCTGTTCCAACTCGGCCAGAGACATGAACAACAGGCCGTTCTTGCGGAAGAACATTTCCTCGGCGGGGCGCGACGCGTCGTGGATCAGGCCTTTATGGGCAGCGGGCAGAAGCTGAGCCAGTTTCTCGACCGCGTCTTCGGCCAGTTCGGTGGTGGGGCCGTCGATGATCACCGCGATGCGCTCGCTGGTGCTGGGAAAGGCCTGATCGATTTGCCGCTCCACCTTGCGGAACGGCAGATCCTGCGAGATCAGCTTGCTTTCATCGGTGTCCAGCGACAGATGGGTGGCGGCGAACCAGCCCAGCAGGACGGTGGCGACCAGGGAGGCGATCACCACGGCCCAGGCATGGCGCCAGCACCAGTCAACAAGTCGAACCGCCACTATCCTGATCATCGTTTTCCGGGCTTTCCCGCTGAACCGAAAGCAAGGGGGGAATGTGCCTCCTCGGCCAATGCATAGCAAGAGTCATTGGCTTTGCCGGGCAAACGCGCTACCGTCCATGTTGCGCTGCAGCATTTCGGTGAGGGCGGCAATGGTGAAACGGGTGCACAGGACGCTGAAAGCTTGGGTCAAACGGTGGCTGCCGCTGCTGTTGGCGCCGCCCGCTCTCCTGGCCCTGCTGTTCAACACCTGGGAATTCGCAGGTCTGTGGATCGAGCACGACAAGGCCTTTGAGGAGGCCCAGGTCCAGGTCCAGTCCCTGTCGCGCGAGGTTTCACGCACCCTTGTCGCCACTTTGGGGCCGGTGGACATTCACATCACCGATCACCTGCGTCCGGCGGCGACCCGCCTTCTTGCCTCTCCGGCATCGCGGCCGCAATTGCAGCGGGTTTTCCAGCTTACCGCCCAGCGTCTGCCCCAGGTGGCGGCGGTGGTGGTGTTCGACGCCTCGGGGCGCGCCGTCGCCGCCTCGGTGCCGACGCTCCGCCCTTTTAGCGATATTTCCGGGGGTCATTTTTTCCAGCGTCACCGGGATCAGGGGCTGGAGAGCGCAATTTTCGTTGGCGACTCCTCCCTCACCGTGGCGGAGACCGGCCCGGCCCGCTGGCGTTTGATGATAAGCCAGCGGCTGCGGGACCTGGATGGCCGCTTTGTGGGCATGCTGCTGGTGCAACTGGACACCGAACAGATCTTTTCGCGCATCGCCGATCTCAATCTCATTGCCGGAGCGGGGGTGCGCATCTTCGACGATTCCGGTCGGCTTTTGGTCAATCATCCCCGCGATTATTCCCTGGCCGGGCGGAATTTCTTGGACACCCGCCTGTTTCGCCGCTGGGCCGCCGAGAAGCGGGAACTGGCCGGGCGCATTCCCGATCCCACCGACGACAGTCCGGAAATCGGGGTGTTCCGGACCATCGAGGGCTATCCCATCCTGATCTCCGTCGGCCTGCCCGAGGACGCCGCCTTGTTGGAATGGTGGCGGGAACTGGCCATTTTGATGCTCACCGTGGTTGCCTTCGTGGCTGCGTCCAGCCTGGCGGCACGGCGTCCGCTGGCGAAATGGGTCTTGCATCTGAATGGCAAAGGAGAGGATGACAAGGGGTTCGCCGACGGCGACGGCATTTGACGCCTTGCACTTGCGTCATCCCGGCCGAACAACGTGAGAGCCGGGACCCAGGAGTCGCTTCCTCTGGAGTCTGGCCCCCTGGATCCCGGATAGCGCTTCGCGCTTCCGGGATGACGATGCTAGAAAGCGGCTGTGTCGAGAAGCGGGAAGCAGACGCCATGATCCCCCCTCTTTCCTTTCCCTGTACCGGTGCCGCGCCTTTTCTGCCCATGAGCCGGGCCGAGATGGAGTTCCTGGGCTGGGACCAGTGCGACGTGGTGCTGGTTACCGGCGACGCCTATGTGGACCATCCCAGCTTCGGTATGGCCATCGTTGGCCGCCTGCTGGAATCCCAGGGGTTTCGGGTGGGCATCATCGCCCAGCCCGATTGGAGCGGGCCCGAGCCCTTTCGGGCGTTGGGCCGTCCCCGGCTGTTCTTCGGCGTTACGGCGGGAAACATGGATTCCATGGTCAACCGTTACACCTCGGACCGCCGCCTGCGCAGCGATGACAGCTATACGCCGGGCGGCGAGGGGGGCAAGCGTCCCGACCGCGCCGTCATCGTCTATGCCCAGCGTTGCCGCGAGGCCTTCAAGGACGTGCCCGTGGTGCTGGGCGGTATCGAGGCGTCCTTGCGCCGCATCGCCCATTTCGACATCTGGTCGGAAAAGCTGCGCCGTTCGGTATTGATGGATTCCAAGGCCGATCTGCTGGTCTTCGGCAATGCCGAGCGGGCCATCGTCGATATCGCCCGGCGCGCCGCCGAGGGCCAGGCCCCCAAGGCCATGCACGACATCCGCGGCACGGTCTTCGTCAGGGATGCGGTCCCTGCGGATTGGCGGGTGATGGATGCCTCCGACATCGACCATGCCCAGCCCGCTCTCAAGGGCGAGCGTGTGGTGGTGCGCCTGCCTTCTTTCGAGCAGGTGCAGGCCGATCCGGTGCTCTATGCCCAGGCATCGAGGGTGCTGCACCAGGAAAGCAACCCCTTGAACGCCCGGCCCCTGGTCCAGCGCCATGGCGACAAGGATGTGTGGGTGAGCGAGCCGCCCATTCCACTGACCACGCCGGAACTTGATGGGGTCTACGACTTGCCCTATGCGCGGGCGCCCCATCCGTCCTATGGGGATGCCAAGATTCCCGCCTGGGAGATGATCCGCTTTTCCATCAATATCGTGCGCGGCTGTTTCGGCGGCTGTTCCTTTTGCTCCATCACCGAGCATGAGGGCCGCATCATCCAAAGCCGCTCCGAAGCCTCGATCCTGCGCGAGATCGAGGAGATCCGGGACAAGACCAAGGGCTTTACCGGCACCATCTCCGACCTGGGCGGGCCCACCGCCAATATGTGGCGGCTGGGTTGCCGCGAGCCGGAGGTGCAGAAGGTCTGCCGTCGGCTGTCTTGCGTCTATCCCGATATCTGCAAGACGCTGGGCACCGACCATGATCCGTTGATCCGCCTTTACCGCGCGGCGCGGGGGGTGAAGGGCGTGAAGCGGGTCAATATCGGCTCGGGCGTGCGCTATGATCTGGCGGTAACCAGCCCTCCTTATGTGGAGGAACTGGTCCGCCATCATGTGGGCGGCTATCTCAAGATCGCCCCCGAGCATACCGAGGACGGGCCGCTCGCCAAGATGATGAAGCCGGGCATCGGCTCCTACGAGCGTTTCAAGGAGATGTTCGAAAGGGCTGCGGCCAAGGCGGGCAAGAAGCTTTACCTCATCCCCTATTTCATCGCCGCCCATCCCGGAACCAGTGATCAGGACATGCTGAATCTGGCCCTATGGCTGAAACGGAATGGATTTCGGCTGGATCAGGTCCAGACCTTCCTGCCCACGCCCATGTCGCTCGCTACCGCCATGTATCACAGCGGCCGCGATCCCATCCGGCCAGTGCGGCGCGCGGGCGAGGAGGTGTTCAGCGGCAAGGGCCTGCGCCAGCGCCGCCTGCATAAGGCCTTCCTGCGCTGGCACGACCCGGAGAACTGGCCCATCCTGCGCGAGGCGCTCCAGAAGATGGGCCGCGCCGATTTGATCGGGCCGGGAAACCACCAGCTTGTGCCAAGAGGGGGGATGCCGCCGTCTTCTAACCCGCGACACACGACGCGGGGAAATAGACGCTGACCGTGGTGCCTTTGCCGGGGATCGAGGTGATTTCCAGGCTGCCGCCGTGCAGTTCGGCCAGGGACTTGGCCAGGGGCAGGCCCAGCCCGGCCCCTTCGAACCGGCGGTCCAGTCCCGTATCCACCTGACCGAAGGGCGACAGGGCGACGGCCATATCCGCTTCGCTCATGCCGATGCCCGTGTCGATCACATGGAACGCGATGCCGCCCGAATCCCGTGTTTCTCCCCGGAGGGTGACCTTGCCCCCCGGCGGCGTGAATTTCACCGCATTGCCCAGCAGGTTGATGAGGATCTGCTTGGTGCGCCGCGAATCGATCATCAGATGGGGCAGGGATTCGGGCATGTCCTCGCTCAGATCGACATTTCCGGCTTCGGCCCGGCTGCCGACCAGCCTCAGGCAGGAATAGGCCAGTTCGTGGGGATCGACCGGCTCGATGCACAAGGTGAAGGCGCCGATCTCGATGCGCGAGATGTCCAAGATATCGTTGATCATGGCCAAGAGGTGCTGACCGGCGGCGTTGATGTCCTGACCATAGGTCCGGTAGCGCTCGCCCACGGGGCCGAACATCTCGCGCGAGATGATTTCCGAGAACCCTAGGATGGCGTTCAAGGGCGTGCGCAATTCATGGCTCATGGCGGCCAGGAAATCGGTCTTGGTCCGGTTGGCGGCCTGGGCCATGGCGGTGGCCTCGCGCAGGCGCTGCTCGGCGTGATGGCGGTGGGTCACGTCGTGGGCGATGACCATGACACGCGGGATGCCGTCCTGGTCCATGGGGTAGGGGGTCATGGTGGTCTCGAACCAACGGCCGTCGCGTTCATCCTCGAAATAGATGGCGCGAGCTTCGAGAATTGCCTGTTGGGCAAGGGCGAAACGCCGTTCGGCCACTTTGGTCGGCATGGCGTTGAAGATATTGGTGCCGATCATGGCATCCTTGTGGGAGCCCAGACCGACGGCCGCTTCCTCATTGAGGTCGACGATGGTTCCGTCCATGCGGATCAGCAGGACCAGGAGGCCGGGGGCCTCCAGCATGGCGCGGGCCATGGTGGCCGCCTCGCGCAGCGCCTCCTCGGCCTTGGCGCGTTCGGTGATATCGGTGAAGGTGCTGATGAAGCCGCGTCCCGGAATGGGGTTGCCGCGCACCTCGATGACCGTGCCGTCGGGCCGGGTGCGGTCGAAGGCGTGGGGCTCCATCCTGGCGGCGATCTCCTGCCTCTGACGGGCCAGTTCCTCCGGGTCGCCGGGACCATATTCGCCGCGCTGGGCGTTGTAGAGCATGAACTCGTAGAAGTTGATCCCCTTGACGTTGAAGCTGTCGGGAATCTGGGTCAGATCGAAGAAGATCTTGTTGGCGACCACCAGATTGAGGGCGTTGTCGAACAAGCAGACCCCCTGGGGCATATGCTGGACGGTGGCTTCCAGGAATTCGCCATAGGCGCGGTGCCGCTCCTCGCTGTCTTGCAGGGCGCGGGTGCGGCGCTCCACCATCTGGTCGAGCCGGTCGTTGGAACCGCGCAGATTCTCAGCGATCTGGCGGTTGACCGTGACATCACTGTAAGTGGTGACGAAGCCTCCGCCCGGCAGAGGATTGCCGATGATTTCCAGAATGGTGCCGTTGGGCCTGGTCCGCTCGAAGCGGTGGGGCCGAAATTCCCGCGCCGAATCCACCCGGTGGCGGACCATGTCCTCCACATCGTAATGGCCGCCGTATTCGCCTCTTTGGGCATTGAAACGGATGATGTCTTCGAAGGCGAGGTCGTGGGTCAGGAAGCCATCGGGAAATTCATGCAGGTCGGCGAAACGCCGGTTCCACAAAACCAGCCGCAGGTCGGCGGAAAAGACGGAAATGCCCTGATCAAGGTGATCGAGCACGCCCTGCATCATGGTCATTTGAATGTCATGACCGGAAGGTGCGCCGTTTTGGCTGTCACCCATCATAACCTTGCCTCCCGGCGGATTATCATTTTTCGGCAATGATAAGCGATTTAGGGCGGGGAGCTACTTATTCCGTCAATAGACGCCTTTGGCATTGATGAAGGGGGCGTAGCGCCGGTCCTCGATCAGAATGTGATTGACGATCCAGTCTTGCAGGAAGGTCGCCACGTCGCCAGCGGTAACGGTGGTCGTCGCCAGCCTTTCCGTCAATTCGTGGAGCTGGGCCAGCAGGCGCCGGTGCTTGGCCGCGTGTCCAGCCTCCTCGGGATAGCCGTAACGCTCCAGCAGCGTCTCTTCCTCTGAGAAATGGTAGGTGGCGTAGCCCTTGAGGAAATCAAGTGCCTCGGACATTTCGGCGGTGCCCTTGCCCAGGCGTACGGCCGCGATCAGGCGGTTGGACATCTCGAACAGGCGTCGGTGGTGATTGTCGATGCGCTGGATATTGACCGAGTATTCCTCCCGCCAGATCAGATCGCCACCAGATACCACCTGGGCTTCGGTACAGGCACGGCTGCGGCGGTGGAAGGTTTCGAACAGCTTCCAACGCACGCAGGGAATGTTCTTCAGGGTCTGGGCGGGAACCACGTAGAGTTCCATCGGGCCAGACGAGACCACGCGCGACAGGCTTGGCGTCTCGAACATTGCCGTTTCTTCCCCGAAGAAGTCGCCGGGTGTCAGAGTCTCCAGTTCCTGATCCCCCACCAGCCGCAGGGCGTCGCCTCGCCGGATCAGCGCCACATTTTGTTCGCCCGGCGACAGAACCTTTCCCGTATCGGCGGTCATGGGGCGCATCTGGTTGGCGATGCGGTTCAGCGTGCCCGTGGACACCACTTCGCCGAACAGCCAGGTGCGGCTGAGGAATTCGCGGATCTCCATCAGGCGGGAAATGTCGGCGAACAGGTCGTTGCGTTTGACGAATTCCAGGTAAAAATCCGCCGACAGCCGCAGGGCCTGCACATAAGACGTGGCGCGGTAGGTCTCCATGGAGGGCAGGCCGTGAAGCCCGGCCAACTCGCCCAGCAGGGCCCCGGCCGACAGCAGGGAACGGACCTGGCTGTCGGAGGCCAGCATTTCCACCTGTCCGGTCAGGACCAGATAGATGTCGTTTCCGACGGCGCCTTCGCGGATCAGGATGGTTTCAGGATTGAAGGTTTCCAGGGGGCAATTGAGCAGCACCTGCAGATGGGCGTCTCCGATTCCGGGGAGATAGCTGGCCAGATGCTCCCAGGCGGATCGCCGCGCGAAATCGCGGTAGCTGCGGACCAGAACATCGACCGTGCCGAAGGACGCGCCCGAGCCGATGCGCTTTTGCGCGTCGGTCAATTTCAGCGCGGTGTGGGACAAGATGATCTTGCGCGAGGTGTCCTCGGCGAAGTCCTTGGCCTCGCCGTGGATCAGCCCGCCGCCGATATCCACCTTCTTGACGTCGGCGGGTTCGAAATAGTCGGCGACGACCTGCTCCATCCGGGCCAGGGACAGGCCCGGTTTGGCCGGATCCTCGGAGATCATGCCCTGGAGGATGTCCAGCCCGGCGATATCGGCAAGATGGGCGTAGGTGCGATAGCCGCCCTCGGCCAGGACACGGAAGTAGAAGGGCGTGGTTTCCACCGGATGGGGCGAGAAGATGGGACGCACTTCCAGCCCGCCCACATCGTTCCACTGGCCCAGGACCAGATCATGGACTTCGAAATAGTCCGAGAAATCCTCTTCCTCGATGGACAGCAGGGCGGCCAGCTTCTTGGTCACCGCGGCGCGCACCATGGGGGTGGCGAAATATTTGATGCGCCGGTCGGCACGGATCAGCGTGGTCAGTCCGGCAAAATGGTCGTCATGGGAATGGGTGTGGAAGATGCCTTCCACCTCATTGATGCCGATTCCCAGCGAGGTGAGGGAGTAGATCAGGTTGGGGCCGGCATCGATGAGGAAGATGCGCCCCTGGAAGACCAGGATGGCGCCCATGCTGGGCCGCCGGATATCCCAGCCGTCGCCGTCCCCCGAATGGATGACGGCGAAATACTCGCGCGGGATCTGGTGAAATCCCAGGGTATAGGGGCATTCGTGGACTTCAAAGGGCGGTAGGTTGATATCGACCTGGACCCGTTCGTCCTGATAGCCGAATTCGAAGACGTTGAGCGCGATGCGGCGAAGGCTGACACCGTCGGCGATCTCGATGGGCGCGTCGTCCAGCGCCTTGGTGTCGAGCAGTTCGCGCGGGTGCTGGATGCGGCCGAAGGCAAAACGCAGTTTGAGCCGCATCATCTCGTGGGCATGGGCCTCGTCCAGCCCGGCTTCCATCAACTCTTCGACCGAGATCAGGCCGTAATTGCCGCGATAGATGTACTGGAATTGGGCCTGAAGCTGTTCGTTCCGGCCGATCAGCAGGGGACGTCGGCCGGTGTTGTTGGGATGGCCCGGCAGCAGCATGCCCTGGCGATAGAACATCTGAAGGACGGGAAACTCGCCCAGATTGCAAAAGGCGCCGTTCTGAATCATCACGTCGGAAAGCAAGATGGCGGTGGGGCCGGTCTCGCACGCCACGCCGCCCACTTTGGTCGGGCGGATCAGCCCGCGCAACATCATGTGCTTGACCGAATCGGCGGGGCATCCGCACAAGACGCGAAGATCTTGTTCGGGCACCTCGACCCAGGCCAGCCCGGCCGCCACATCCACCTTGATCAAGCCAGCCATGTTCCCCCGCCGATAAGGGCCCCGCCTATGACTTTTCGCCTAAGCATACATCAATGGTCTGTTCGGGCCAACCGCCATGGCTGCCCCCCTGCGGGTCACCCCAGCTTGGAGCATTCCTCGGCGCAGGCGGCGCAGGAATCCGCACAGGCCTTGCAGGTGGCGTGCTTGTCGGCATGCTTGCGGCATTCCTTCTCGCAGTCCTTACAGATGGCCGTGGCGGTCTTGGCATAGGCGGCCAGATGGGGAGAGCCATTGGCCGCCAGTTTGGCCAGGGTGGCGCAGGCGGAAATCAGTTCATTCACTTTCTTGGCGCAGACCGCCAGGGTGGTGTCGTTGGCGATGAAGCTGTCCAGGCAATGGGCCAGACAGGCGTCGCCTGTGCGCACGCAGTCGAGCGCGGTGGCGGCGATCTTGGCATTGGCCGTGGCCGGACCGTGGTGATGGTCGTGATCGTGATCGGCGGCGGCGGCGGTCGAGGCCGTTGCGGCGAGGGTGACAGCCGCACTGGCGGCGGCGAGAAGATTCCTGCGATTGATCATTTCAATTCCTCCTGGTGCTTCGGGGGCGGTCATGATGCGGGCCGCCCCAGAGTGTCGTTCACGGCGCCGGGGGCGGCGAAGAGGGTGCCCTGGCCGAGGGTAAAGCCTAGATCACGCAAAACACCCGTTGTTTCCGCGGTCTCGATGCCCTCGACGATGACCTCGATGCCCAGACGGGCGCACAATTCCCGCAGACCTTCCAGCACGCTCCGCTGGCGGGGCGAGGATTCGATGCCTTCCACCATGCTGCCGTCGATCTTCAAGATGTCAATGGGCAGGCGATAGAGAAAGGCCAGGGGCGAGAAGCCGGTGCCAAAATCGTCCAACGCCACCCGGATGCCGCTTTCGCGCAGTTCGGCCAAAAGGGAGTGGGCGTCGGAGGTTTCGTCGATCAGCATGGTCTCGGTGATCTCGACGCAGACGCGGCGCGGCGGCAGGCGGTGCTGGGCCAGCATGCGCTTCAAGGTGTCCACCAGGGTGCGGTCGCGCAGATGCCAGGCCGAGACGTTGATGGCCACGAAGGGAGCATCCTCGCCGGCTCCCAACCCGGCACAGATGTTCAGCGCTCGGTCAGCCATGGTCAGGTCTATGCGGCGGATCAGGCCGGTGCGCCGGGCCAGGGGCAGGAAGGCGCAGGGCGTCATCAGCCCGAATTTCTCTGACCGCCATCGCGCCAGAGTCTCGTAGCCCCTGACCTCTCCGGTCCCCAGATCGACGACAGGCTGGAGAAAGGGTTCGATTTCGCCCCGGATGATGCCTTCGGCGATATCGCGTTCGCGCAGGATCTCTTCGAAGCCGGGGCCGAAATCCGAGCTTTGCAGGGCGGCCATGACCTCGGAATCATCCGGGGACTGGGAATGCCGCAACCGTCCCACCAGCTTGCGCATCAACTCGGCGAAGAAAGGGGCTGAGCGCGCGATGGATTGCCGGATCTTTTCACCCCGCACCGTGACCAGACGAGCGGGGGTTTCAGCCACCGCCGTGGCCGAGCGGGGTTCGCCGTCGATGACGCCCAGCTCGCCGAACACTTCGCCCGGACCCAGCCGGGCAATGGGACGGGGATCTTTGTCGCTATCGTGGCGGATCTGGACGGTGCCCGCCTCGATCAGATAGGCCATATCGGCGGCGTCACCTTGGTGAAAGATCACTTCGCCCGCCGCCACATCCCTGGTCAGCATCCTTTTTTCCGCCCCCAAAAGCCTCAAGTAAACTCAAGGATAGTGAACCATGCCTCTACGGTTAGGGGCAAGGTTCAGCTGGAGGAGGGGGCAGGGTGATGCGCACCGCCTGACCTTCCTGCAAGGCCGCCCGCGCCAGCAAGGTGTTGACCGCGTCCATGGCGGCATCCACCGACCAGCGAATCTGGGTCTCGCCCGCCCGATTACCGTGAGCCACCGCTTCGGGAAGGATGCTTTTTTGCAAAAAGGCGGCGAAACCGGCCATGGCCCTGGCGCTCAGCTCCAGGCGATCGGCGGCCACCTCGATCTCGGAGCCCTGTTCGGCGAAATCCGCGACACGGCGCAGTATCGCGGCCATGTCCGCCGTTCGCGCGTCCGGTGCCGCGGTTTCCGTTTTGGTTGCGACGAATCGGAGCATGGCGGAATAGAATAGGTAAGGCGACATGGGCTTATGCTTTCGTATATTTGACTTTGAATTGTCATAAAACCGGTCAAAAGCGTCACAGACTGGCGTTTGTTTGTGCAAGGGGGGTGGTGCATTATTGAATTGTATTTTGTTTAGTGGGGGAACGTCCATGGCGGCCACTTATTCCATCGGGCAACCGGCTCTCGACGACGACCATGATCGCATGATCGCGGCTTGGCGTGAACTGGAAGCCAGCCGGACGCTGGACGCGGCCAAGACGGCTGCCGCGGTTCTGATGTCCGAGGCGGCCGAACACTTCGCCCGCGAGGAGCAGTTCATGCTTCAGTGCGGCTATCCCGATCGGGTCCGGCATACGGCGATGCATGCCGAGATGGCCTCCGGCCTGCGCCGGGTGTTGTTGTCGCCCCTGATGGGGGGCGGCAAGCACGAGGATTTCGTCGGCGCCGTCCGCAACCTGATGGACAGGTGGGTGAGGGTGCACATTCTTGGCGAAGACACCAAGCTGGCGCCCTATGCCCGTAATTTCGCGGCCCCGGTGCGCCGGGCGGCCGGGGCCGCGCGCCGCTGATAATCGCTTTGCCTTTAACTTGATCTGCGTCAATGTCCTACCTTGGCGGCTGTGCCTTCCTGTGCACACGCCCCAGGAGGACCGCCTTGCGTTCTGCCCGCGCCATATTGCTTCCCCTTCCCATCGGCCGCCGCTTTGTGGCGCGGTTGCTGGCGGTGGCTTTGGTTGCGGCGGGCTTTGTCTTCCAGGGTCTGCTTCCCGGTCTCGATCTGGCGCTCAAGGGGGGGACTCTTCTGGTCACCCTGGCGGCGCGG